>JAFCGA010000005.1:0-59636 GCA_017608345.1 Candidatus Pacearchaeota archaeon
AAGCTGCATGAGCATTATCAGCATCAGACAATAATAAGAACATGGTAGCTGAATACTCCTCATTTTCTTGATTAATGGAGTTGATATCACTAATACATTCTGTGTCTTCAGTAACTTCTAAAGTGACTCCTTCTGGGGGCACGCAACAGACTTCATAATTATAACTCGATACAGTAGGAAGCTCAGCATGAGCGTTTGAGTAGTCTGAAATTCTAAATAGAACTGTCCCCTCGCAAGTTTGAGGATTCCATTTGTCCGAAGTATCAATTATTGAGCAAGAAAAATCAGAATTAGAATCTGCTGAGTTAATCGGTATTACTATTAATATTGAGATTAATAATATCAGCGATAGGGCTAGCATTCGGTTCATAAATAGAAATAATGCTTACTGATATTTAAATTCTCCGGGAGAAGTTAAACGCTCTGAAACTGTGTGTGGTTTAATGTTTTGGTTCTATAGACAACTTATATTGGAGTTAAGACCCTATAAGATCTTTTACTGCTTAAGATTTAGATCAGAGCACAAAGCAAGTTTTTTGACAGTTTCGTTACTATCTCTCCTATGCACCGCTCAAAGAAGAATCCTAATCACTTAGAAGAAGAATTTTCATTACTTAGGTCGCTGCACCAGTCTCCTCAACAAGGAGTTCAGCCGCAATTAGAGCAAGTAGTCGGAGGAACTCCAATATCACCTTCCCGGCCAGCACAGCAATACTACTACTCGGAGGCGGTTCCGCAATATCAAGCTCCTATTCCTCAGCCACAACAAATTTATCAACAGCCGCCAGCACAACGACCTTTAGAGCAAACAATTGCTGCGCAGTATACTCCTGCTCAGCAAAGACCGCCCGCTACGCAGGAGTATCAACAAGCTTTAGATCCAGCTGCTCAATTAGAAGATATACTTTCTCAGCAGCGGGAGAAAAAGTTTAAATGGGCTAGAGGATTAGTATATGCGGGAACAATCATGTCCGCGATCTCACTCTCTACTATTCCTATTCTCTCAAGCAATATTATATTTTTCGTTAGACCAACTTTAAATGCTATTGGTCCAATTCTTATTAGTATTGGCGCTTTAAAATATATGCATGCGAATAAGAATTAACTCAAACTTAGCTCTTTAACAATTATCTGGTCTAGTTCAGGAATAATCTACTTTTTAGTTATATATGGAACTGAATTTGCAGGTATAGTTGGATTCAATGGGCAACAGAGAATTCCAATTTTTTCGATAACGCTTATTTGACCTTTACCGAAGCCATAATCCTGAACAGACTGCGGTTTCTGCCGGATCCCGGCAATATAATAACCTTCCACACAACTGATCGTCTCAGTCGTTCCTGCTTGCATATTTCCCCACTTGCAGTTACCTGAACCGTGATTCAAATTATCCAAATAAGTCGCGTGATCTGCTGTAAATTCTTCTTCGACTTCTAGACTATTCGCAGTTATCTTCCCAGTAGTCTTTATCTCTCCATCTCCGGCGTCTAACCCTTGAGAAGTCAGAGCTCCCTTAACTTCGACCTCCGCAGGGAAGGTATACTTACCGGATTGGAACTCGCCTGGCTCAATCTGTTCAGCAGTATGGCTAACAACACCTTGAGCAGTCTGAGTAGCTACTGGCTTGCCAGTAACAGTCTTAATACCTGCGCCAGTTTCATTTAGTGCTGAGCTAGCTAATATTAGAATTACTACTGCGACTATTCCAATTAATAAGGGATTTAGTTTCATAACTATATACTTTCCGAACTTATATTTAATTCTTTCTAACCAAGCAAGTGCCCGATCTGATCTTCCTTCCAACCCGATTGTAATAATTTCGCCTTAATTTGCTCATCTGAATAGCCATGAGTTCTTGCGGACATAATATATTTCTTAACATTCTCTTCTGAGCTAGAATTAATATTATATCTTGCGCCGAGTCTATTCAGTTTAGCGATATTCATTGATCCTGCTTGTGCAGTTGGCTGCTGCTGATCTTCTTTAGACATAAGTCCTTGAGCGCTCTCAGGTATTCCTGGCTCCGCTTGTCCTGGCGGCTGCGCACTTAGCTGTGTATCTCCATCTATCGCTTCCTCAGTTGGTCCTTCTTCCTTATTCTTATAATATCTCCAAATAAGCAATCCGGCAATCACTCCAGCTACTGCTAACACAATTCCGCCAATTATCCAAGGCAATTTACTTGGCTCTTCCGTAGGAATAATCATTGGGGGCGGAGTATATTTTTTAACGGGCTTAGGCGCAGGCGGTGCAGCTTTTGGCTTTGGTGTGAGGTAGCCCATTCTAGACGCAGAACCTCCGCTACCGCCACCAGCTCTAATTATTGAAAAGCGACTAGTTGTACCAGTATCTGACGGATTATTTTGATAGCAATTCCCATTATACCAATACCAACCCGATTTTGCCTCGCATTCATTCTGTTGCTGAGACTTCTCATGACAAGTATTATCGGGATACCAATACCAGCCATTAGCTATGCACTCTTCTGCAGTAATAGTTATTGAGATATCTCTCAACACACATATTCCATTATCACAGTAGTGGCTACGTGAGCAATCAGTATCATTAATACAACCGCAAGCTCCATTTACACAGCTATTCTTACAAGAATATTCTACATAATAAATATTCTCTGTAAGCGATCTGTATCCTGGCGGTAGATTAGCAACATCATTTACGCAGAAGTATTCGACAAGACGATCGGTTATACATGTATCATTCACTGGGAAGCGCCGATCTATAGCAGCAACACTTCCGAACTCATAGAAATTAATACCGCCATCCGTATCAATGCATTGAACATCACATATATCTCCAATTCCATTTCCATCTGAATCTATTTGATCTAAATTAGGGGTTCCGGGGCAATTATCATATATATCTGCTATTGTATCTCCATCTGAATCAAGTAATAGATTCATACAACCACATCGATAATTTCCCAGATATATGCAAGCTCCGCCATTATTACAAGTACCTTCACAAGTCCAGGAACCGGTAGTCTCCTCAAGTACTTCTTGATCAATAGACTCCTGTGAATCTATAAATTCGCTTGTCGCAATAAATAAGGAGCCATATTTAGAAGAAGACAGTCTCGTAGCACTTCCTGAGAACCGTACTATTGGTTCTTCAGTCACCGTAGGTCTTGGTTTCACTATTGGAGGATCGGAAGGGGCTTCAGGCTCTTCCTTTCCAGATGGATTAAATACTAATTGACAATCCGAACATTCGCACATTGCTCTCTGCAATAAGAAAGAATAAGGATCCTCTTCTCCCGGGTCGATTATGTAAGTACAACCTACAACCTCTTGATAATTAGGGAATAGTTCAATCACTTCCTCAGGATTATTTGGCTCAGGAATATACATACATATATACTCAAAATCTCCGCCAGTGTCTATGCACGTTCCAGGATTATCTATATCTTCGCTGCAAGTAGCTTCGTCTTTGAAATAAGTTATTTGCATATTTACGCTACAACTTAGCTTCGGCGCTCCAAAGTGTTTCATCTGTGGGCAAGACATACCCTCGCACCAATTATTCTCCATTGTCGCTGGTCCTTCGCATTCTTCTCCAGTTTGAGGTGCATCAGGTGTGCATCTTCCTGCTGCATCAACCCGAAGTTCACAGGAGAGCACCTCGCTGTCTTGTTGCTGCAGCATTCTTTCAAACCAAGAACAATAATTATTACTTAAAGTGCTCTGATCAAAAACCAGTGAATCTTGTATATCACAACTCCATCCAGCAGGACATTGCCCTTCGGAAGTTAATTGAGTAATTTTCGGTTCCAAATCGTTCTCTGTTTGGAATTTAAGGCTTCCTTCGTAGCAAAGGCATTCTTGATCATGGCAATCTTGACATACTCCGCCGAATCGGTTGCATCTTGAATCTTCGCCAAAGTTGATGCAATCTGTAGGGAATAAACATCCTTGATCCGCTGAAGGAACGCAAATACCTTCTGCGCGCTCGTTAGGACTCTCACAAACAAAGTTATCTGGACAGTGTTCATCAAATATACATGAGCAAGGAGTATTCCGATAGTCGTTGCAGTCTTGACAAGTGTATATTAGTTCGGGCGGAATATTTCCCATCGGAGGTAAACATCTTTCCCCATATTCACACTCGGCATTAGAACTACATTCTCCACAGTCATAGCAATAACAATAACCAGCACCATCTTCGTAGCTCGTGCAACTTGCGCATGCTGAGTCGCAGGTTCCGCAATTAGACATTTCTGAATAGAAGCCATCTATTGCGAAACATCCCGGATCTGCATCTAACCAATCGTAATAAATGTCCCCGGGAAATTCAGCATCATGTTCTAGACTTGCTCCGCAGCAAGTTAATGCTCTATCTGCTGCTTTTTCTCTTTCGACACAGCCATAATTACTTATTAATGGATTTGCTGGAATAAATTCATCATATCCTGCCTTACAATAGCAGCCAGTTTCGGCCAGTTTGCTTTCTTCAGGCCCGACGATTTGCGAGTTAGCATAATCATTCCATCTCACCTTTCCTTCCTGAGCACCATCGCTCGCATCGCCATAATCAATATCTAATTCATCGCGAACTTTGATGATGTCATATAGCCCAACACCCTCAGCTTCACATAAAGAATAGAAACAGTAATAATTCGGGTTCATAGATGATGAAGCTGGATCAAATACTCTAGATCCGCCGAAAGGACAGCCATCATGTTCTGCATCTGGACCGTGATTCGGATCAATTACTAATTCATAATCATTGGTGCAGAAAAAGCCATCTGCAGTATAAGTTAAACGAGAAGTACATTCTCCACCACTCAGAAATTCACAAACTCCAGAATTGCATTCATATCCTGCTGGGCAGTCGTAATTCTCTGCACAAATGCAAGCTCCGTCCTGGCAGCCAGTCGGGTAACAATCATACAGCTCATTTCCTAGCGCGCCACCGCAAAACTGCTCGAATACATGTGAATCTTCACATACATCTTCTATAATTTCAATAACTGCTAAAACGATTGAATTACTAGATGAACCAATTGCGTAGAACTGCACATCTAAGATCTCGACTTGATAATTTTCATCCAAATTAAGAGGAGTCCCTTGCGTTAATGTCAGCGCTCCTATTTTTGCAGTCGTAGCGCTTAGAACTTCAACTAGTGCTCCGTCCATAGCTTGATCACCTTCGTTCAAGTAATAAGTAGCTTTAAACTCCCTCGTTCCCTTAAGGTAAAGATTAAAGCCATAAGAACTATCCAGATAATCATAATGTGGGAACTCTAATTTAGTTGGATCATCTGTATCTGTGCAGGAAATCTCTGGCGGCTGCGGAGGTGAACCCGTGGACTCTATGCATACATCCGCCGTGTGAGAACCTACATTAATATTACTAATACATATATTTGTATCACCAACAGAAAACATCTGAGTAACTTCCCCAGAATTAGTCCACTCTCCACCGACTTCGCGTATTTCAAAACGAACTGCTGCCGTGTCGACATATACTAATTTGATTTCATAATTAATTCCGTCCTTAGCCATAAAAGAATGTACTCCGCCCCCCACACTTATCATATTCAGCTGTTCTTCGCAACCAGAACAGGGACCAACGTAACTATCACATGCGTCTCCGAATCCATCTCCATCTGTATCTGTTTGATCGGAGTTTGGGACTTCGGGACAGTTATCATCAACGTCTGCTATTCCATCTTCATCTGTATCGACTCCAATGCAAACTCCATCAACCGCTCCAAACTCGTTTTCCAAACCAGAAGGAAACATACTTGATAACAACGAAGTATTAATTACTGTTGTTCCAGCAGCACAATAGCAGCCAGTTTCTCCGAGATTATTAAAGCTCTCCCCGCCTACTTGTTGCCCGGGGTTAACAGTTGTTGATGACCCTAAGAAATCTCTCCAACGGATTAGCTCTTCTGCCGAAGGGTCAGTATCTCCAAGATCTGTTACGCTATCTATAAACTCAATATCCAAAAGATTATACTGAGAATCCGGGCTTTCTCCATTACAGAAAGAATAAACACAATAAGGTTGGCTAGTAACTAAATCTACGCCCATTGATGCACTGTATGGGCATTCAGTGCACACAGAAGGATTAGCCACAAGAACGGGAGGTGTTCCATCCTGACAATATAAATAATTAGATTGATTACACGCTCCAATGAGCGTCCCATCACTGCAAGCATCAAACAGGCAGCCTTCATCTATTTGTCCATATCCAGCATCTCCCGGACATTGGTTATCACTGCCATCGCATAGCTCTGGTGCATTTGGATAGACAGTTTCATCAGAATCATCGCAATCTCCCTGCGCGACTGTGTATTCATCAGAATCAGCATCTTCAGGTGGAGGCGTTGGAGAACCCGCCGTACAAGCACATAATGTAACTCCCAAATAAGTACCTGTAGCAACACAGGTCTCCTCAATATCAAGGCATGAGCCAGTACAGGAATTTACAGACAGATAAGAACTACAAGGATCTGACAATCCACATCCTTCATCTATAGTCAAATCGCAGTTATTATCAACACCATCGCACTCTTCGGTGGCAAGCGGATTTATACATATAGCGCATATAGAATAAACTGGATCAGAACAATCTATAGTTAATTGCTCTTCTTTTGTTTTAGGACAAGGATCTGGATCATCAGTAGGTGTATCATCACAATCGTCTCCATCTAAGGAAGGATACATTGCATAATATCCATCCCTATCATTATCAGGATAGGTTATCAGAGTCTTACAAATACAATCCATATCTGGAGCTGACCATACACATGTTTTGCCTGCATATGGGCCAGTACATGAACCTGCGCAAACTCCTAATCCAAGATCAAAGTGACAAAGCTCTGGTCCGCAAGGCTCATCGCCTCCAACACAATCTTCATCAACTCCGTTACCACATATCTCTAAGGCTCCGAGATTAATATGCTCTGCTACATTATCATCGCCATCTGTATCTATCGACGCAATCTGCTCAGGAGTATATTGTGTGGAGTCATCTGAGGGGTCATCATCGCAATCTCCCTGCGCGACTGTGTGTCCATCAGAATCTAGATCATTAAGTTGAGAACCCTCGGAGCAAGTCCCAAGGTTAGTAACTTGAAGCGAGCAAATACTTTGTGTTAAACCGCTAGTATGTGGATTACTTAGAAGAGCTTCAGTAGTATCCAAACAAATGCTACTTTCAAGTGTAGAGATTAGAGATACATCGCTAAGAAGTGTGCTATCTAAATCACACTGCCAGTTCTGAGGACAAAATTCACTAGCAGAAGTCTGAGCAGCCCGAGGGATAGAATAACCAGTTATCCCATATGTCAGCGTTCCTTCAAGACAATAACACGGATTGGCAGGTGAACAAGTTACACAATCACCCGTAGCAAGATTACACTTCTGCTCAGAATTACACTCGCCAGAAGAACTGCAACCAGATAAGCAAGCATTATTCTGACAACCGTGCCGGCAAATATACATATCTGAAACAGGCGAATTATCTATAGAATTGCAAGACCACTCAGTCAATTCGTCCCCATTACATGTATCTGGCTGGCTTTCTTGAGTAGTATCGCTAAGGATCGCTATGACAGTATCTGAAACTAGATAAGGGTTTTGTTGAGAAAGATCTGGGTCGGTACAGCTAGTGTAATACGTATCTAAGGCAGGACATACTCCAATGTCACTAATTGATGCACTAACAAAGCTCCCCGCACCATACATCGCTATTGCATATCCTTCCGCAGCAGCCTCCATAGCAGTAACTACATCTAAATTATTAAGCAAAGACGAATCAATACTACAATCACTACGGCATTGATCATTCGCAGTAGTTCCACCCCAACCAGCAGATAGTGTAATATCTGAGGTATAACAATAACAAGGATTCCCAATAGCACAGGGAAGACATTGCTCTTGCCCATTATAAACTCGAGTGCATCGCTGATTAGGCAGGCAGTCAGTATGTGAATAACAACCTTGGGCAGAAACAAAAGAAGAATATACAAAAACCACAGAGCTCACTACAACAAGCGCTACCAAAACCAACAGCAAACCTTTTAGCTTCTTCATATAATCAAAAAGCAATCAATACTATTTAAATCTTAGGTTAATACTTACCCTTGCAGATATTTACTAAAAAAACTTAGCAATCTGATCCCTTTTCCAACCGGCTTTTATTAGCTGCTCCTTGATCTGAGCATCTTTAAATCCCCTAGATTTTCCAGATTGTATATACTTTTGAACATTAGCTTCTGAGCTAGACTCAATATTATGTCTAGCTGCTAATCTACTAAGCTCGGAAGCTTTATTATTTACTTGCACAGTCGAAGGAGGTTTACTCGGCGATGAGAACGATTCTTCAAGATCTTCCTCGCCTCCGCCACCAAGACCCTTGAAGAAGTCACCCAATTTATCCCTAAATAGGAATATCAATACTCCGACTCCAGCACTTATTGCTATCGCAACTATTACCCAGATTAATGTGTTATCTCGCTCACTTCTTATCCCAGATACGCTTGGAAGATCCCCGCGATAAGGTGGTGTATATTGCATATTCATTGAAGAGGAAGGAAATTGCTGCGTAATAATCTCTTCAGTGACATATCGTTTAATATGTATGCTAGTCGGTGGCTCTTCATAGCACCGATTGCTATACCAATACCAATTCATCGCGTGGCAATCTCGCTCGTCCTCAGACATACTATGGCAAGATCCACCATACCAATGCCAGCCTTTGTCTTCGCATTCATCTCGATCATTAAGAAGATATACTGCGACAGTAGCTATGTCAACATTGCCACCGTCATCTATGACTTTGAGTACTACTTTGCATTCCTTATCTGTCTTTCCGAAGTCCCTGCATGCAGTCTCAGAAGGATAAGTATAAACTGCTGAACTTTGCGAAGTAGATGTTACTCCACTTTGATAGATATATGGTTTAGCTTGATATTCTGCGGAGTTAGTACAAATACATGGATTATTCAGCGTATTGAGATCTATTGGTCCTTCTATTACTGCATTAGTCGGATTAATATGACTTGGGGATAAATCACAATATTCGCTGCTGCTGTAAGTATTAACACAAGCTACGTTCACGCCGCGCAGCTTAACCTTGCCCCACGGAACCTTAGTGTGATCATCAAAGTACCACTCATACCTAACAATCTGACCATTCGGATCATAAGATTGTGAAGCATCAAAAGATACAGTTCTCCCAGATCGAGTGTAGGTTAGTACCGCTTTAGGTGAATAAGACTGTACGCTTTCTTTTACGCAGCGACCTACGGCTTGCACATTCTGTACAATTTCTGGTGGAAGCTCTCGATTAACAAGCTGATTTAGAAACAAGTTATCATCTAATACACATGCATAATCTGCCGGGCACCAATCTTCTGCATCCATCTGCATATTTTGCATCGGTGCTAATTGATAACAATAACAATCGCCACCAGTACAATCTTGGCATGTCCAGCCGCGGAAGATACTACATCTTGCATCTGGAGGACATTCATTGCTACTAAAGCTTAATCTATTTTGAATCATTATAGGTCTGCACTGACACACTTCTTCTGGAATATCTATCTGTGTCCCTGTTGCTAACAAGAACCTTCGCTCAAATTGATCTGCAGCAGCGCTAGATATACAGCTATCTGGACAAGTATATTGAGAAGATATCAATCTTCCTCCAGTACAAACTTTCTCGTCCAGTCGAGTTTGATCCATACACTGATCTCCTGGACCTTGCAAGAAATATTGGTATTGACTACCTGAAACAGCATCTAGATCTGTGCATCCAGTACTAGCTACGCAAGCTAAATCTCCGCTAATGGTGGATGGCTCATAGCCAGCATCGCAATAGCAGCCAGTGCTTCCGAGTCGAATTCCTCGTTCGTCTACAGAAGAATAAGGATAATCTATCCAGCGAATCATTCCGGCAGTAGGACCTAAATCAAATCGTGATTCAAACTCTTGGTCAAATAAAACAATATTAAATGGAAATTGGCTTGCGGGTTCACCACCACAGAACGCGTATGAGCAGACTAACTCTGAGCTTAATGGACTCTTTGGGGTACCAACACCACCATATGGACAGATTGGATACGCATCTCCATCTAAATCGATTGTAGCAGCATGATTCGGATCAACTATCACATCAGCTCCGGCAGTAGGACAGTAGTAGCCATGCCGATTGTATTGTCCCTCTGAAGTTCCGTCTCTACAAGCATTTTGCGGCACGCCCTCCGTACATAATCCTACAGCAGTCACAAATTGTTTTACTGCATCAGATACATTAAGCTCTGGAATATCATTTGGTCCATAGATAATATTACAACTCCATCCAAGCGGACACATATCTACTGCGCTCACCTCTGCGTCTAAACCAATATCTAGCGCATCTTGGAGTTTTGCATCGAAACATAAGCAATCACCACCCGTACAATTTTGGCAAGTATTTCCCCTTAGTTTATTACATCTCCAGCCATCGGGACAGTCGCTGCTAACAAAGCCATAAGGTGCAACACACTCACATACTCCTTCCGGAATATCTACTCCAACGCCTAGCTGAGCATAAGCAGCTTCCAGAGCATTAGCTTTCGCCGTAGTCATGCAGAGATCAGAAGGACAATCATAATGTTCTAATGCACCATTCACGCACTCCGTTAAATCAGAATCAGATGAGCAGAAATCATCAACATCTTCTATAAAGAATTGACCTGTTCTACTAATAGTACTATCTCTATCAGTACATGCGCCAGTTTGCTGCTGTACGCAATCTCCGTTTTGGCAAGTTGCTCCGGATTCGCAATTTATAGCAGAACTCCACGCTCCGCCGACACATTCTTTATATGCTAAATAAGATAAGCATACTTTCTCGCCTTCTGTTGTACATGGATCGCCTTGGGTCTCTAGCTCATCTGCTACGAAATTAGCATCAGAGTCTTCCATCGGAATAATACAAGCGCAAATTCCAGCTAGTTGTTGATCAACCATACCCAAACTAACACAAGTACCACTACTGCAGGCTCCACTGCAAATAGTACCATCAAACTCACAGTCTGAACAACCGCATTGCCCACTGCCTGGAGCTACTGAAACGCAAGCGTATCCAATACTATCGTAAGTGACATTATAACACATCCAGTTTGTTGGGCAAGTTCCGGCTTCGCTCTGGCAAGTATCTATCGTGTGATAAAGTAACGGTATATTTGACACACAGTTGCCTGCACCGTCGCATGAACCATCTGCGCAGAAATTAGTTTCTGAAGGAATGCCCGTGCAAGTTCCTTGAACCTGTTGCTCTCCGGAGACACATTTTCCCTCTTGACAAGTATATTCTTCAGGACAAGCATAATCCGAATTTGATTCATCGCAATTACACGCTCCTTCTGAGCATCCAGTTACGCAATACAAATCTTCCTCATAACCAGCGGTGCCGTCTGCCTTACAATAATATTCTTTTATGTAATTACCATTACAGGAGTCTGAATTAGTTCCAGCTACAAGAAGAGATGAAGTAGTTCCAGCTACAAGAAGATTATATCCAAATGTACCAGCATTACCGAAATGAAGATACGCTTTATTAGGATCGTCTGTGTCCGCGCATACATCTGCTTGAGGAGTTTCTGATTCGCATACTCCATCAGCACAAGTATAGCCGTTAGGGCAATCATCTGTTTGAACAGCATTAGTTTCATCACAAATGCAAGCCCCATTTGAGCAGCCGTTTGGACAAGTCTTTTCGGGAGCAGATTTATGTTCATTCTGATAGCATTGCATCTCAATTAATTTATTATCCACACAATGATCTTGATAAGGATTAGGAGCCGTAAAGTCAGTTACTTCACCGTAGACATAATATTCAATTCCACCGTCTGAATCTGAACAGATTACATGGTCGCCAGCTGTGGATTCAAAACATGCTGGTGCTCCGCCAGCTTCAATACATTCAAAGGTTTTCGTGAACACGTTATTAGTTTCATCTGATTCAGTGATTTGATTATATGGATCTGCAGTCGCAGTAATGGTTATTACTCCATTCTGCGGCATAGGAATACCACTCACTACTTCGCTAGAAGTAACTCTCGGACCAATACTTTCACGAGTATTAAAATAATCTCCTTCTCCAGCACTACCGCTGTAAGTTATACTCCAACTCACATACTCTGCTAGAGTTCCTCCGTTATTATAAATATCCACATTAACAACAAACTCCTCACCTTCAAAGCTAACAGTAATATCCTGAAGGATAAGATCTGGCTCGGTTGCAGAATCTGCAGAAACATATTCTCCCTCAACGCCAATCACCTTTATTATAAATGGAACATCGACGGCGCCCTCTGTATTTATTATGCTATAAGTTCCTTCATAATTAGCTGTTCCGATTGGATTTCCTGTCGGCTTACTCTCAATACTACAACCAATCGCGGTGTAAGGGTAAGAATATCCCATTTCAAGAGTATATGACGACTCCTGACCAGCGTCTACAGAATAAACTGGGCTTTGTGAAAGCCAGACACTAACTTTTGGATTGCCGTCAGCAGGATCAAAGGATATACATTCAGGTTTATCTGCAAAGAAACCAGTACAATCGAGAGTAGGAATACCTGCTAGGAAAGACAGACTTTCCCCGTAAATAACAATATCTGAATCACGAGTGTTTTCTATATCAAAATTATTACTCATACTTCCGACTGAGCTTCGCCCATCGGCACTAGTATCTAAAGTACACTCTATTGGAGTGGGGGTTATTTTTAATCCTGCACCCTCTTTGAAAGAAGGCTCTGCACGAGTGTCCGTATCTTCCTCATTCTGAGCAGGAATAGTATTCTTATCTGGACCTACGCTATCTCCGCCCATTATCTGATCAACTATACCTTCAGTACAAATATTGTTATCGCTGCAATAATCTGATTCGCAGTCGGAATTTACCTGACAATCAGAACCGAGATCACACGTAAGACCCTCCAGTGTAGCACACTCTCCGCCGCAATTGAAATCAGTCTCAGTTCCGTCTAATTCATAATCAAAACAATAAACAGCCGGACCAACGCAGAAACCGTCTATGCAAGCATTTGGGTAACACTCTCCGTGATAATAGCAAGCTTCGCCGAGATTTGTGTCTTCGGATGTATCGGATACAACTTCAGCAGGGGTTCCGATGCATGCTCCAGCTTGACAGCCATCTGGGCAAGCATAATAAAAAGTATAATAATCTCCAGGATTAATTGCTTCGGGTTCACAAATTCTTTCTCCTAATTCACACTTAGTGCCGGAGCATTCTGAAACTATTTCTTCAGTAGTTCGATCCATACAAAAATCTTCGAGTATAACTTGTTGATTTAGTCGGTCATAATTATAACCAGTTAATGTTCCCTTCACATTCGGATTATCCCCACTATCAGAATCTATACATTCTGCTGGGGGCGTTCCAGTACATTTACCTCCAGAACAGCCATTTGGGCATTCATATCGTGCGGATGCAGGAGCATTACCAACACAATACTGCTCAAGCACATATTGTCCCGAGCAAGAATCTGGGACAGTACCGGAATTAGAAGTTAATTCTCCGAAATTATAATAATCCTTACCACCATCAGAATCTGTACAAGTTACTGGCTGATCTGAGCAAGCATCACAAAGCTCACCACCACAATTAAGATCAGTCTCATCGCAGTTCTGTACGCTATCTGAACAATGATCACAATTATCACAGTACTGCTCTGAGTCAGGGAAAAAACTTTGTGAAGGAGTTGTATAAATCCTAGAGCTAAGGTCACATTCCGGCTCTGGATCGGGCGTAACTGGCGCAACATAAGTTGGCGATTCTTGTGCTATATCTGTAAGCGTTGGATTGTTATAGGTTGAACCATCTTTTGCGACGTATAACGTTGCGCCATTTATACTGATATCTGGCAAATAAATATCAAACCAACGTGGAAGATCCTCGCCTTCTTTTACAATTGAGATTCTTATAACATCTCCCGCTACAGCAACAACACCTGGAGAGATATATATAAATAAAGAACATCCTCCAGAATTAGAACACATTTCCTTTTTTCTATATATCCATTCAACACCAACGGTATCAGAATTTGGATCCCATACTGTTAAACCAGAATATGACATATCATTATAAAAATAACATAAACCATCAATACAATTACCATTTACGAACATATCATGATACCCTGATGAGTGACTATAAGGACAACCTTGGTCTCTATAACAAGATATATCTGATTTATCTCCCAGAAAACATTTATAATCTTTGCAGAATCCATTTGCACACTCATAATGATTACTGCAGGAATGTCCCGCACAATAATTAGGAGTATATCGATTAAACGGATCGTCACGTTTAGCGCCACAACCATCCGTTCCAGTAAACTCACTAACTGGCTCAGTCCCATCAAAAAGCAGACTGCCCTGATAACTATATGGCGAGCCACAATCTACCCCTTTTTCTCCACCATCTTGTATACCATTAAAACAATGTTCTATCGGTTTAGCATTTATTTTCGGTATTCCACTAACAATATCTGTAGGATAAAGAAAAGCATGAGCATCTCCATAATGAAAATCATTATTAGATGTATCTTTCCCATAGAAATTAACAATCATTTGACTTGGACGTTCACCATTTCTAAATTTTGTTTGTAAAGCTTGCCGATTTCTTTCAAAAAAACCAGTAGGATCATTATAATCAACTTGATATACAAAACTATCTATCATTAGCGTGTTAGTATTCATAACTGCGCCACCAGTAACACTATCAGAAATACTCGCAGGCATAAAAGCAAGAGAACCAAGAACAAATATAGCTAATAAAAAGATACTTTTAGCTTTCATACATTAAAATATAATCTAGTAATATATAATACTTACCCTAAACTTCGTAAGTATACATCTCAACGAAAGCTTTTAGCTCGTTAAAGAATTCCCAGCCCTCTTTCCAGATCTCGCTCTTTAGGCGACCAATTGTGCCGACATAGAGATATTTTTCGTAGAAAGCTTTCAAAAATGTCAAAAACGCTGACTCTTCCCATTTATTGCGCCAATCTAAAACTAGCCGTGCGCTAACAAAAGTATCAATTTCACCATTCTGTCGCTTGACCTTGTCTCCGTCTTTCATAACTTCGACGTTCTTAATTCCGTAAAAATTCCAGCCAACTTCGACTTCAAATTGAGAATATTCATCGATATCTCTCGTACAGACCCATTCTATTTCAATAATGCGCCCATCAGGCAGAATCTTCTCCTTGTATTTCTTCTCAGTGACATCATAGCCTTTCCAGACTAGCCAGTCATGCGCATGTTTATACAAATCATCCATTGAGAAAGTGTACTTTTTCTTGTTAATTCTAGCACGTTCAATAAGGGAGGTCTTCTCGGACATAGTGTAATCAATAAGCTCCATTTTAATAAATCTTTCTTTATTACTTTTCTGGGTCTAAACTCTCGCAGCTTGCTGCGACTTCTTAGAAAAGTAATTACAGAAATTCCGAATCTTACGCGAATCGGGTCGGAATTTCTGTTTATTTAGGGACATTACGTCTTTACTTCAGGTGCTTCCAAAACATATTTATAGAAGTAAACCAATATACTAGCATGTTCCTTAAGAAAACTGTAGTTCGAAATCCAGATATAATCGAGCTAGTTCTAATCGGAATCCTTGCTATCTGGACTATCGCGACAATTCTACTAATCCGGCAAGCAATCACAGCTACAGGTTTTAATATTCTTAGCTGGACCTCACTCACAACCTTCTTTTGCGGCTTTATGAGCATAGTTGTTCTAGTACTTGCAGTTATTATCGCAGATATTCGCAAAGAATTAGTAAGCAGACGGTAACCAGAAATCTACTTATTGAGCGTAGATTTCTGGAATTGCACTCGCAATATAATACCCCCTATAGACACGCATGCGAGCGCAATAGGCAAGCACCCAATAGTTTTTTAAAAGTTATCTAGAAAGTAGTACTAATCAATAACTTTTGAGGTTAGAAAATGGTAAATCAAATACAACCAATTTTTATTCTGCCCGAAGGCACACTTCGGAGCATGGGAAAAGCTGCACAAAAGAGCAATATAGCTGCTGGACGAGCAATTGCAGACGCGATTAGGACTACTCTTGGTCCGAAAGGCATGGACAAGATGCTAGTAGGATCTACAGGTGACATCGTAATTACAAATGACGGCGTAACTATCCTAGAAGAAATGGATATTGAAAATCCTGCTGCTAAGATGGTGGTAGAAGTTGCTAAAGTCCAAGAAGCAGAAGTCGGCGACGGAACAACAACCGCAGTAGTACTCGCAGGAGAGCTGCTTAAGACTGCTGAAGTACTTCTTGATAAGAATATTCATCCGACAGTTATCTGCGACGGCTACAAAAAAGCTGCAGAGAAAGCTATTGAGATTCTCGAAGAGATTAGTGAAAAAGTTTCTAGCTCTGAGGAAGATAAACTAAGAAACATAGCAAAAACCGCTATGATTGGAAAAAACGTATCTGGCGGGCATGATAAACTAGCTGAGATTGCTGTAGATGCAGTTCTTCATATAGCAGATGGCTCTGACGTAAATATAGACAATATAAAAATCGAGAAGAAAGAAGGCGACGCAGTAAATAAAACTTCGCTTATTAAGGGACTTGTTTTAGACAAAGAAAAAGTTCACCCATCTATGCCCGATAAAGTAAGGAATGCAAAAATAGCATTACTTGATGCTGCAATTGAAGTAAAAGATACTGAAACCGACGCGAAAATAAGAGTTTCTGACCCTTCGCAGTTGCAAGCATTTATCGAACAAGAAGATAGGTTACTAAAAGAAATGGTCAATAACATCGTCAAAGCAGGTGCTAATGTAGTATTCTGCCAGAAAGGAATCGACGACCTCGCTCAGCACTATTTAGCTAAGAAGAAAATCTATGTTGTTCGAAGAGTAACTAAATCAGACATGGAGAAGCTAGCAAGAGCTACTGGTGGAATTATTGTTAGTAAGATTAAAGAGCTAGACAAGAGCGATCTTGGATCTGCAGGATTAGTTCAAGCTAAAAAACTAGGCGGAGAAGACATGACTTTCGTAGAAGACTGCAGAAATCCAAAAGCTGTTTCAATTATTGCACGTGGTGGAACTGAACACGTAGTTGCTGAAGTTGAGAGAGCACTTAAAGATGCAATTGGTGACCTTGCCGCAGCACTATCCAATGGACTCTGTGTTGCTGGTGGCGGAGCAGTTGAAATCGAGCTTAGCAAAAGATTAAAGGAATACGCAGACAAGCTAAGCGGAAGAGAACAGTTAGCTGCGCTAGCTTTCGCTGACGCTTTTGAAGTTATACCTCGAACTCTAGCTGAGAATGCAGGTTTAGACCCAATAGATATCCTAACTGAGCTAAGAGCTGCTCATGAAAAGAAAAACAAATGGGCAGGAGTAGACGTGTTTGAGAACAAGGTGATTGACATGTGGAAAGCTGGCGTAATTGAGCCGCTAAAGATAAAAACCCAAGCAGTTAGCTCTGCTTCAGACGCTGCAATCATGCTGCTAAGAATTGATGATATTGTTAGCGCAAGCAAATCCGGCGGACCAGCAATGCCTCCAGGAATGGGTGGCATGGGCGGAATGCCGCCTGGAATGGGCGGAATGTATTAATTCCGCTTAGGCCTTATTTTTTATTTTATAATTATTTCTTAAAGAAAAGCTTATATTCTTCAGTATACTTATTATCCATATATGCCACATAAAGAAGAATATGAACTCATGCCAGTTAAGCCAATCCGCGAACTCAAGAAAGAGATTCAGAAACTCAAGAATGAGCTAAAAAAAGAGGATGGATCTTCTAAAGTTCTAACAAAGGTTCTAAATTCAAACATTCAAATTCAAAAGAAGATTGAAGCTATGCTCAAAGAAAACAAACGAATCTCTGACAATCTCAAAAACGTAGTCAGCGTATTTGAATCATTTGAAGCTGAAGAGGAAGAGAATGTAAAAGAAGACGTTCAAGAGCTAAAAGAGCAAAATAAGCAGATTCTACAGAAATTAGATGATTTAAACAGCGTATTACAGCGGGCCACGTACTTTAAAGAGAGATTTCCTCGAGGAGCGAATCTCGTTTACAGAAGAACGAAGTAATGAACAGATGCGAAGCACGCAGGAATAAAAAAGGTATAACGCCAATAATAGCTGTAATTCTCTTGCTTATGATGACTGTTGCTGCTGCAGGAGCTGCTTTTTACTGGATAACTAAAATTCAAGGGCAGATGATGGGGGGAACAGAGCAGTATGAGGAAAAGAGCTTTGAGAGACTAGCTTCTACAGTAGTAATTATCTCTAACGCCTACGATGCGGGCACTGAGACTCTCAGCGTATATTTCCAGAACTTGGGAACTACTACTATTCCGATGAGTAATGATACTACCGATCCGACCACTATAATGAAAATGGCTAATTCAGATAGCAATATCGTCTGTGCTGAGAAGATAGCTACATTCTGTACTGGATGCGGGGGTAATTTAGGTCCGCAGGGGACTCAAAAAATCTCATTAGCATTAAGTGGGACAAATTGTGATCTCTCATCGCAAATTAACGGTACTTCAATATATCTAGACTTCTTCCTAAGTGGAAAAGCAACTGCTTCAACTAGCTTCACGCTCGACTAATTTTTGATAAACAGAAATTCCTAAAACGGAATGCCAAGAAACACTCACGTGTTTCTCGAGCACCAAGAATTCCTTCGGAATTCTCTGGTTTCTGTAATTACTTTTCCTAAAAGCCGTAGCAAGCTGTAGGATTCTGAACCCAGAAAAGTAATAAAACTTATATATTACAGATAGCTATTCTAATATATCGCGAATAATCTTCGCAAATTCAATATGAATAAGAAAGGTATAACGCCAATCATAGCTATGATTCTCCTACTTATGATGACTGTCGCATCAGCAGCAGCTGCTTTTTATTGGCTGACTAAAATTCAGGGGCAGATGATGGGTGGCGCGGAACAATATGAAGAAAAGAGCTTTGAGAGAATGGCTTCGACAATTAGCTGGATAGATGCAAATTATAATCGAACTGGCGGAGATATTATAGTTTATATACAAAATGTCGGTACAACTGAGATTCCCGTGGATGCGGGAACTACTGATCCTACTACCTCTTGGATTTTGAAAGATAAAAACCAGGATATTATTTGCTCTACGAAACTAGCTGGAACTGGAACTGCTCCGAACGTGGACCCTATTTGCTCTTCAGGATGCAGTGGCTCGCTAGTTCCAAGCCAAACTGGAAAGTTAATTATAAATACTAATAACACTTATTGTGATATATCCTCTGAAACAAACGGCTCATTGTTCTATGTGTCGTTTTATTTCAGCGGTAAAGCTACTGCTTCGGGGACATTTGAGAAATAAAGCGAATTGCCATATGCGCGGTGCGAATTCGCTTTCTCTTACTTGCGCTCTCGGAGCGTAAGACCCTCGCACAAGCAAGATGATCAAAAATAGACTAAAACAAAACAAGAAGGGTATTACACCCATCATAGCGGTAATTCTCTTGCTTATGATGACTGTTGCGGTAGCAGGTGCAGCTTTCTATTGGTTAGTTAAAATTCAAGGGAGCATGCAGGGGGGTACAGAATCTTACGAAGGCCGACTTTCTGAGAGAATGTCTGGTCGAGTAGGAATGGCTGCGGTGTATTATGATCGAACTAATAAATTACTGCGGATGTATTTGCAGAATCAAGGAAATACAGATATTCCGCTGACTGATTCAGTTACTCCGCCAACAACAACTTGGATCTTGCTAGACAGCGAGCAACGAACGGTATGCTCTGGCGATTGGAGTGGCCAGTCAGAGGCGGGAGGCTATAATGCTAAGTGCACTGGAACTAGCTGTGATGAAGAATTAATTATTGGAGCTATGCGAGAAGTTGTGTTAGATCTTGATTATCAGAACTCTGGATTATGCGACATTTCCGATGATACAACTTATCCTGAAGAAAGTATGTTCTACTTTGTAGCTGATTTTGGCGGCAAGGCTACTGCGGGTGGACAATTTCTCAAATAAGAAAGATTCTTAAAACTTACTCCTAACTAAAGATATTATGGAAGATTGGGAACTAGAGTATAAATGTCAGTACTGCCGGAAGGACTCTGATGATATCACAGTCATGGGTGTTGTGGAGCTGGGAATTGAGAGGGATATATTCTTCGATACTAACTCCATGCTAATGAGTAGAGAGGAAGTCGTTGGATGGTATCATAGATTAAAAGATCACCCAGATCCAGAAGAAACTCCTGATACTATTCCAAAAAGATAGCTGGTCGTCCGGGCTTGGCTTTCTTGGATTTATTTTGTGGGTCGTATTTCTTGGTATCATTTAGTGCAAAAACCTGGGTTTTTAGCTGCAATTCTTTGGTGAAAAAGGTCTCAGATTCTTTGTAGATCTTTAATTCGGGAGGGATTACATATATATAGCACTTCTTTGGCTTGCCTTTGACTAGCTTCTGGACGTGGCGGATATCATCGACAGCTTTCTTAATTGCTTCTTCAGCTTGCTCGGCTTTCTTGTCGATTTTCTTCTTGTCAACTTTTGGCCATTCGGAAGTTGAGACAAATCCTTTGTTTCCTAGCTTTGACCATAATTCCTCACAGACATGTGGCATAAAGAGGCTAACCATCTTGACCCATTCATTGATGATTTTTTTAGCAGTCTTACTAATCTTATTACCATTCTTTCGTAGATACCACTTAATATCTGAGTTAATAGAATAAAGAATTGCCTGTGATGCCTCTCGAGTAACTAACTTTTCAAGACTCTCAGTTGCTAATTCAATATTCTGCATTGTTCTCGAAGCTAGCCAATTATCCAAATTAGTCTCCGATGTAATCTTAGATTTACTTAGTTTCAGTACTAATTCATAGAAGTTCTTACGCCAGCGTACTAAATTCTCAGCAAATTCTGACTGCCAGAATACGTACTGATCAGGAGCAGCCATTGTGGTTGAGGCAGCTCGAACAACATCTGCGCCGTACTCCTTGATTGCAGTTCCGAAAGTTACAGCTGTACCTCTTGACTTTGACATACGCTCTCCGCTAGCCAGATTAACGAACTTATTAACAGATATTGTTTTCGGCCAGAACTTCTTCGGAAAGATAGCCACGTGATTATACACAAAGTAAAGAAGGTGATTTGTAACTAGATCTTCTCCAGAATTCCGCCAATCAACAGGATACCAGTAGAAGAAATCCTTCTGCATCTCTTTCAATACCTTAGAAGATAGCTTCGTAGCTTTGGCTACTTTCTTTATATCTCCTTTATTCAAAAATACATAATCAAACAGAGAATCAGTTAACTGCGCTGGCTTTATCTTATTTGGCTTGATAAATTTAGTAATTATATAAAAAGCCATGTATATCGTGCTATCTGAAAGAGTTTCAATTATCCACTCTTTATCCCACGGAAGTGGGGTTCCAAGACCAGATTTTCTAGCACATGCCTTGTTCTCTGTCCAATCAAGGCCAGCTTCGAACTTTGCTCGGAAAGTCTTAGGATAAATATTCATCGACTTCATGTGCTTCCTAACGCGTTCTTTCCATGCTTTATCGCCATATTTCAAAAACCACTGATTCTCAAGTAATTTAACATGGCACTCAGAACCACACTTGCAAGTTACTCGTTCAGACGGTGCATAGAGCGAATCCAATTCTTTGGCATATTTTTCCTTAACAGCTTCGATAGCCTTGGGGATTGTCAAACCCTTAAGCTTGCCTGCGATCTTAGCGAGTTTAGCTGTATGAAACTCTGCTTTATACAATTCTTTCTTAGCAGCCAGCAACTTCTCTTTATCCTCGCCACTTTTGATTCCCATTCGCTCGCAGATCTCAATTGCAGGGAACTTTCCATATCCAGGCATATCCACAAGCGGTTTATATTTAATATTCTCAATATCCTGCTTAGAAAGATTATATCGCTTAAGATAGGCTTCATTCTTCTTCAGATCTTCTAGCGCGATGTGATCATCTGGCGCGTCAGATGGCTCTGAAACAACAACTCCGGTTGAGTGCGATGCATCAACGAAATCACCGGGAAGAATTAGCAATCCTTTCTCGCCAGTAATTGGATTTGAGAATGTCTTTCCAATTAGCTCTTCTGGCAATATATCATCAATTATTATGAAAGATTTTCTCTGCGGCTTTATTTTTTTAGCAGCTTCCTTACCTAAAATCCATCGTTCTCCGTCAACATCTGCTATTACATATTCAGCATCGGGGTTCAGAAACATATTTGTCCATGCAAATACAGTATCTGGTCGCAGAGTAGCTGCTGGAAGGATTAAATCCGAATTATCTATCTTACATTTGCAGACTGTGAAGGTCTGCACTATTGCATCTTCGCCAAGATCTCTATCTGCCTGAGTTATCGGGCTCTCGCAAGCGGGGCAATAAATAACTGGATGCGAGCCTTTGACTACGTACCCCTTCTTCTTCAAAGTTCTGAATTGCCACTCGATGAATTTGCAGAAATGCGGATTAGCAGTCGTACTTACGAATTGTCTTCTCCAATCAATTGAGAATCCGCCTTGCTTTAGCGTCTCTGTACCGCGATCTTTAAAAAATAATACGAACTTCTCTGGATTTTCTAGCTGCTTTATTTCTGATTGCTTTAATTTGTATAAGTTCTTTAGTGTGTCTAAGGTTTTTTTATCCTTCTCCCTAATGCGCTTAGTCATAACGATTGCGCGATTTCCAGTTGCGTGGAATCCGACAGGAGCTAGAGTATTGAATCCTTGAAGACGCTTGAATCTAGCCATAACATCTGTTCTCGAGAAAGTCCTCGCGTGACCAATATGAAGGTCTCCGGAAGGATAAGGAATAACAAACGATGTGAAGAATTTGTTCTTCTTACTCGGTTCTGACTCGAATATTTTAGCCTTTTCCCATTTAGACTGCCAACGTTTCTCAATTTTCTTAAAGTCAGATGTTTTCATTATAACTTGATCCTCTTGTTAATTTATATTTCTTTTGATGTTTAATGCAGAGGGAGGGATTTGAACCCACGTAAGCACTTATGCACTAGGTTTCTACGAGTAGCTTTTGAGCGTTGCCCACTTAAGCAAAACCCACCTAAGCTCGGCTCACCTTAGCGTAGCCCGCTTAAAGCGTCTAGCCCCTTTGATCACAGCCAACTCTTCTTGAAAAGACTGCTTTGACCACTCGGGCACCTCTGCAAATTATTAGAGCTATCTCTATTAAGCAATTATAGACCTCTCAGCTGAGACGTCTTAATTTATAACAGTAATAAAAGAGTGCTCTGGCTAGCTTGAACCACTGTTTTATTTGTATTGCTAGCTTGCATATCTAAAACTAAGAAAGATTGTTTTATAAAGTTATTCCTTAGCCGACGGAGATTTCTGATTATTCTCTGCCGTAGGTTTCTTCAACTTAAGCTTATGCTTATATCTCTCATAAATAACTATTCCTGCAATTACGAGAATTAATATAACAAACAAGCTAACTGAGAGCATATTGGTTGGAATTCTCTGATCTGTGAAGAATAGCTCTCGGCTGCGTACTTCTCCAGCAGCTGCGTCTAAACGCGCTTGACCTGCTATCGCGAAATAGCTAAATCCAGATGTCTCTGCTGAGAATGCAGCCATAATGTCTGTCTCAGAGAGGGTCTTTGTGGTTAAGGGTTCCCAATTATCGCCAACATAGCGGTATAATTTTATAGATTCTACGGCTATGCTCTCTTCTGCTATCCAGCTGTGCAATACTCCGAACTGAATAGCTCCTTCTTTTATGTTAGCTGAATCTAGATTGCTTGCAGATATGCTTAGATATTGATAAACTACTCCTGGCGGCGCCATTAGTACAGCTCCGGGTCTTTCAGACAAGCTTCGCACAGTTATTATTGCATCCGAAGCAGTTTCTTTAGTGACTATGCTTATCGCATTTACTGCGATGTCTGGGTCTGAAATAGCAATTGTAACTGGCTCGTCGAATAGAGTTCTTATAGTCTGTATTACTTCTGCTTTTATTGCCGCATCAGCTGGAGCAAACTTAGAGATTGCACTGCTAGAACTCCCGCCACCGCCGCTAGAACCGGATGAAGTAGAAATAGTAAAGCTGCCTTCTGCAGAGCTACCTTCGTTATTTAATGAATCTGTGCAGTTAACGCTCCAAGTATGCGCGCCTTCAGACAATGTGCTTGTAAAGGTTTGTGAAGTTCCTTTTGTGATTGCTGTACTAGTTTGATCTACAGAATTATCGATTATTAGCTCGCAGCTAGTGACTTCTGAAACATCTGCCACAGTGTAAGTAAAGATTATTGATGTTCCGCTGCCAGAAGTATCTCCCGCAGTCACTGTCGGTGCAGTATTATCGACTCTAAACTGTGATTTTTCAGAAGAATTCTCATTATTAAGAATATCACTAGCATTTATTGTTACATTATAATATCCATCAGCTAGGCCAATCGTAGTGAAAGTTGCGTTGAAAGAGGTTGCAGAAGTATTGCTCATTGGTGTCCAAGCGGTTTGATTCCCGCTAGAGTTTGAGATCCAGTAATATGCTTTAGACGCGTTTACTCCTACGCCATCGGTTATTGTTGCATTGATGATTAATGGTGTGCTAATGTTTGCTCCGCTTGCAGGACTATTTATTGACACATCTGGAACGCTATTATCTATGATTATCTGAACCGTTTCTGTTGAATTTTCATTATCTATATTGTCTGAAGCATTTATTGTTATATTGTAATTTCCATCTACAAAGAGAGTAGTATCAAACGTAGCGTTGAATAAACTAGCAGTGGTATTGCTCATACTTATCCAGGGAGTTTGGTTTCCAGTGGCATTTGATAACCAGTAGTACCCTTTCGAGGAATTTACACCAGTTATAGAATCTATAATAGTTGCGTTGATTATTACTGAGCCACTAACTACTCCGATCGGCGCATTAATAATAACTTGTGGCGCAGTATTATCAACTCTTATTTGAACGGTCTCTGTTGAGTTTTCGTTCTCATTAATATCTGTAGCATTTATACTTACATTATAATAACCGTCTGCTATAATTGTAGTATCAAACGTAGCGTTGAATAGACTTGAACTAAGATTGCTCATACTAATCCAAGCTGTTTGATTTCCAGATGAATTTGAGAGCCAATAATAAACACTTGACTCATTAACTTGTGAGCAATCTGTAAGAGTAGCATTAATTAAGATTGCTCCAGTAACATTATCTCCTTGAGATGGGCTGTTGATATTAACAGCTGGAGCGAACGTGTCTCTAGTTATAGACATATTGTAAGTCATACTAGAGAGTATCCCTACTGAGCTAATATTTGTGCAGTAGCCAGCTTTTGTTCCAGTTATATTATGAGGTGTGTCATTGTAGTAAGCAGTTATGTTCTGCATGTATTCTTGAATAATCCTTGTTAGAGTGTAGCCCGTAGCAGAAGTCAATTGAGAATCTTCTAGAATCCCGCTCGTGTTGTATAGAGATACATTCGCGTTATCTAAATCTCCAGTTGAATTATGTACATAGGTGTTGTAGTACCATTTAACAAAGAGTGTTGCGGTTGATGGCCATTGGAAAGCTACCTTGGATTTATTAAAAGAATTATTGATAGACGTTAAGCTTCCGTAAGTTGAAAGTTCGAAATCAGATTGTCCTGCTCCGCTCGTTAAAGTAGAGTTTATGACTACATTATTCTGCGCCCGGTGGGAATATACTGCATTATTCCCTCCAACAGTTATGTTATTTGATATAGCGGTGTTATTATGCGCATCATACACGAAACTAAGCCCGGTATTTCCAGTTATAGAGATATTATTTGAAATAAGCGCATTATTCGTTGCGTTATGTCCAACATAAATCCCAGTATTACCCGCAGTTATAGTATTGTAACTAATTGTGTTATTCGCCGGCCAGGTATGTAAATAAATTCCTTGTGAAGTGATAGTTATATTGTTATGAGTTATATTATTAAACGCGGCGCCAGTGTATAAGTAGATTCCACGGACACTACTCGCACCGAGTTGTGTGATCCTATTTAAATTAATTAGATTATTCGAAGCACCGCCACTAATATAAATTCCAGTATCATCCGCCACAGTAATATTATTCGAAATTATTGTATTATTATTTGTGCCAGAGATATAAATTCCGTTGTCATTTGTTGAAGTTATATTGTTCATACGGACTGTATTATTTCGTGCATTATTGTCAATGGTAACTACATAATTACTTCCAATAATCTCATTCGAACTAAGTATATTATTTTCGCTCGAGATCAAAAAACGTACGGAATAACTACCTGAGCTAGTTATATTATTTAAATCAATATTATTATTATGCGAATTAAACAAGTAGACAAGATTGCTGCCCCCAGTCACGTTGTTTGAAGTTATATTATTATAATCTGCATTATTGAGCAAATAGATTCCCGAATCATCCCCCATATTTATTATATTCGAACTGACAGTATTATTTATACTCGTAAGTAAATAAATTCCATAATCATCTCTTGCAGTTATCCGGTTTGAATGTATTGTATTATTATATGAATTCGCGTTTAATCTAATTACTTGATCCTCCGCAGTTATATTATTCCCACTTACAGTATTCCCGTTTGAGCTAGATTCCAGAAGGATACCATATATACTATCCGCGCCAGTTAAATTAATAGTATTATAACTTATATTATTTGGACTAGCAGCTAAATAAATTCCATAATCATCAGCTACTTCAATATAATTAGAATTAATTCGATTATTCCTCGAGCTCAAAACCATCCTAATACCATAATCATCACCGACGTAGATTCGATTATTTGTAAAATTAGAATAATTGGTGTATCTCATATAAATTCCATAAACCGTCGCTGAAGTAAGATTATTAATCGTGCAGTTCTCAACTAAATTATGCTCCGACTGAGAAAAAACAATGCCGCCATAATCTGTATTTATTGTAATATTAAGCATAGATATATTAGCTGCTCCGATCCAGATGCCTTGATCTTGATATGGAATCGCTCCAGTTTGCCAGCCAACTTTCTCGATTGTTGAATCTCTTGCATCAAATCCTGCTCCAGAGTAAACCCTGAAGCGATAATTCGCTGTTGGATCTTCCCCATTTGTTATATTAGAGTTTTGCACAATTGTTAGATTTCCACCAGCATTAATATTGATATTATACTCTCCGTCTACTGTTCCATTAACTCTAACTGTTGTTTCATTCCAGATCGTGTTGTTGTTTATTTCTAGGTCTCCGTTGAGCCATATTGTTGAAGGGTCTACGATTGTTGTTCCATTAGTCTGCCAGTTGTTTACGATTAGAATTGAATCTGTTACGTTTAGTAATCCCTCCGCAGCGATGTTTAGATTATTTGGAGATATTGTTAAGTTGCAGTTATTAGTTCTTAGCTCTCCTCCAGCGTAGATGGTTATGTTAGTTGTTGCTGTTATTTCTTCATCGGTGCAGGTTTCTAAGCCCGAGACGTTTCCGGAGATGTACCATGGCGTCGCTGGCGCGAGAATAACCATCGTCGAAGAATTCTTAGCAGTTCCATCCTCAGTAGCATCATTTGGAGTTATTGAGCAGGTCCAGTTCTCGCCAGTTGTTGTTTCGTCTGAGACTATTGTTTGACTACTTGAAAATCCATCTTTTGTGTCTTGGTAGAGTTGGTAGATCTGGGCGGCTGAAAGCGAGCGGTTGTAGATACGGACTTCGTCGATCGTGCCGTTGAAGAATCTTATTTGTGAGGTTCCTAGATCGAGCGCTCCAATTGAGAAGTAATAATTATCTGAATGATACACAATATCACCTGATTCAGAGCTGTCGCTTGCAACTTCAACACCATCAACATAGATTAATAATTCATTTGCATCCCATGTTATAGCGGTATGATGCCAAGTACTATCATTTAACGGGGAACCTCCAATCGCTTGAGCTTCTGTTGCGTCGCCAGTCCCTATAATTCCAATCAATTTCCCTCCGTCTACACCAGTTCCGATTAAATGGAATCTTACGCCGTGTTTAACCGCGGTGAAGACACCTGCTCCCCAAACAATATAAGCTCCATTTGCAGCAGGTATTGAAACTGCATCATGTTTTATCCATGCTGAATATGTTGTTTGCGTTGCTCTTAGATTTGCTGGAGTTCCTACATCAATATAATCATCCACACCATCAAACTCGTAAGCTCCGCCAATTTTGCCATTAGGCGTCCAATTACCAGTATTACCCCAACTAAAATTATACGGCGTTCCGTCGTTCCCGTAGCCAGAGTAGTCTTTTATTCCTGCAGTGCCGTTCTGGCTGAAGTTAGTATCAAAAGGCATATTCAGAACAATTATCGGAGTATCGTTTCGATACCAATTGTAAATATTAGTTACTGAATCTCCATTCGGATCTGAGGTTGACTGGTTGTAGCAAGTAATATTCTCATTAGTTGTGTTGGTTCCTGAGGAGGAGTTTAGTAGGGGATCATTATGGGTTGGAGCTACATTGGCTAGTAAGTTAAAATTCCAAACAGAAGACCAGCTTCCTGCTGCAGAATCATTATCAACTGCTCTAACTTTCCAATAATATAAACCTAAAGACAGAGCC
This sequence comes from Candidatus Pacearchaeota archaeon, assembly GCA_017608345.1. GTDB lineage: Archaea > Nanobdellota > Nanobdellia > UBA10117 > JAFCGA01 > JAFCGA01. The sequence goes on from JAFCGA010000005.1 coordinate 28,598, forward strand.
CCTAAAGAAGGTAAGGAATAAATTGAGCTAGATATGTTAACTTTGGATATTAATCTCTCGAAAGTTCCATTATATGTAGAAGATGGAACTTCTGAACCAGAATAGGTTGAATAATCTAGCCGTATACTTCCATTTCCTCCAGAGCCACCATCATAACCGAAATTTCCAGCAGGATCAGGTCTATCTCCGCCAGCACCACCCTCCGCTCTGATTGTTGAGTTTAAGCTATCTGTCGATATGAATATCGCTCCGCCTGCTCCGCCTCCGCCTCCGCCAGGCTCAGACAGACCGCCAGATCCAGCGAATCCAATACCTCCTGTTTCACCGCGAGAAGTTATATTTGAAACATTAATGTTCTGAGCGAAGATAATTATTGCTCCGCCACCATCCCCGCCCTTGCCACCATAATGATCTACATCATCTTGGTCTGTTCCGCCAGAACCTCCTGCAGAGCCGATGAAAAATCTAGACATATTAGCTACTGCATATACTGAACCGCCAGTACCACCCGGACCTGAACCTTGCGCAGGATAAGCATAGCCAGAATTATAATCACCATCTACGCCAGTAGTTCCATAACCTCCACCTCCACCGCCGTGGCCTTGTGTCCCAGCAGTATTATATCCGCCTCCGCCACCAGCGCCGTCATTTGCAGATCTTGAAGATGCTCCAGTTCCAGTATAAGATTCCCCTTGATTACCCTCATGATTATCGCCAACAATACTTATTACTCCACGGAAACCCTTGGCAGTAGCGTTAATTTCTCCTGAACCAGATATATTATATGCTCTAAAGATTAGGATTCCGCCCTCTGATCCATTCCAAGCATCTGCAGTTATTGATGTGCCTGCGTTAACAACTACATTAATATAATTTGGAACCTTGACTATCTGAGCCGCATCAGCATTCGCAGCGTCAAATGTGCCTGAGACGTACGAATTAGTTAAACCAGAATAAAGCGTAATTGTGCTCCCAGATATTGAGCGAATGTGGTTAAATTCGTAAGTACCTGCTACACTACTACTATCATTCTGCATCTGGATTATTAGGATCTCATCACCTGGCGAGAATTCCGAGGCGTCACTTACTCCGATTGCTGCATCTCCCGCTGAGAGCGCAGCAGTAGTTATAGAAGTATAGTTATTGACTACTGTATTTACAGCTGTTATCGTTAGTGAACCATCAGAACCATCGCCATAATCAGTGCCATAAAAGCTAGAATTAACCCCTACTATTAAATCATAAGTTAGTGGATCTCCATCTGGATCAGTTGCATCTAACCAATCGAACGTTGGAGTAGTATCTGAAATACTAGCTCCATTAGCTGGCGAGAGTAGCGATAGATTTGCAGGCGCAGCACTATAATCCATCTCTATATCATAGATTATCGGACTGCTATTCCCGACAGAGCCAAGAACAAATCGATACCACCAGTACTGATAGCCATCATTAGCTATGTTTCCATTGGAAATAGTATGAACTGTCTTGCTCTCTCCGGCAGTTATTGTGAAGTCTGTACTGTTGTAGAAAGTGTCTACAAGATTAGCTGTTGAGGAATCATTTGTATAGCTGCCGTAGAGTTCTATCTTGGAGATGTTGTCGGTAGCTTTTGGAATTGATGAGTTGAATCTGAACTCGGTTATTGAGACGTTGCCGGAGGTGTTGTGGGCTTGGGAGGTGAAGTTTCCTGTTGTTCGATGTGTTGTGCCTACCGCATTTGTAAAGTTATTAATCTTAAATTCAGTCCAATTAGCTGTACCGGTAGAACCATCACCTAAACTTGAATATTGACTAAGTCTAATCTGTGCATCTCCAGCGAGAAAACCTTCCCTTTTGTGCAATAGAGTCCAAGACTCTCCCTGAGCTAGATCATAGTATCCTCTGACTGTAGTAGTGTCATTTCTTTTTACCCTAAGAGAAATATGTTCATCAGTTCCAGACCAAGCATCCCAATCATTCACCCCATTAATATCGGTGTCAGAAAGAATATCTCGTCCCCCACCATCGATCTTATTATATACACTAATATAATTAGTGGCATTTATTACTCCTCTTAATTTTATATAAGTGGAACTAGTTCCGCCAAAGTAAGTATCTAACTTGGCTTGAGCATCATAGTCGCCACTTATATTAAATGTGACTGCCATAGCCATATAGCCATTTGCACCGCCAACCCTTGCCGTTGAAACTTGCATCTTGCCGTCCTCTATCTTATGTGTATTAGTTCCAATATCAGTTATACTCAACCATTTCCATGTAAATCCATCAGCATCATCAAGTGTAAATCTATCACTAAATTTGTTAGCCAGCTGAAATTCTCCGGTAGAAATATTCAAATTATCCGTATTAGTCTCAGTTAAATAATTCCCATCGCTATTATCCGTCTTATTCCCCGCATCAAAGTCTGCTGTGGAAGTATCTGTGAAAGTTCCTGGAGGTGCGTTCATAATTTCAAATCTCTTCTCTGGCGTCTGCTGCACAACTTCCTCTGGAGCAGATTCAATTACTTCTGGCTCCGGAGCTTCCGCCACAACCGGAACAGATAACTCAACAGAGCTATCATTGCTCTCAGCAACCGGCATGATACTGAAAGAAGAATAGCCAGTAACTCCTGCTTCGTTGAGATAAGAGAGTATGAATAGACCTACGAGTACGGAGATTATAATCACTCTTATGTTTAGGTTTTTCTTACTATTTTCCATACTCTTTCTTATTTATACCACTCTGATAATTAATACTTTGCGCTCGACGTCCTTTCTTCTTATGCAAGAATACAAAGACCAATATCGTCAGAGTAACTACTGTAAGCAATACAAGACTCACGCGATCTAATTCGGGTTTGAATTCAACAAATCTAAATGATCTCGCTGGTGTCTTAGCTATTACCTCTCCAGTAATAGCAAAATAACTAAAGCCTCTATTTTCAGAAGAAAACGTAATATATTTATCAGATTCACTAGCTATTTCTGTCTTTTGAGCTACCCACTTATCTATTTCATACCTATAAAGTCTAATCTTATTGATTTCAATATTATTCTCATTAATCCACTCTACAGGTACTGCATAGCTAATCTTACTCGCCTTAATCTCGATATTCTTAGCATCAATAGTCAAATATTGATACAATATTCCTGGCGGTTCCGGTAGAGCTACTTGAGATAGAGCTCTTACAGTAAGAGTAACATCTTCCGCAGGCGCTATAGACATAAATTCTATTTGTTTTACAGAAATTTCGGAATTAGATATCTCAATAGTAACTAGCTCTTCTTCCACTAATGTCCCTACTGTCTGAACTGCTTCAGCAATTACTACTTCTGGAGGAGCAAACAAGCTAGGAGCTGGTGCTCCTCCTCTGCGAGTTATAACTTCTTCATCCGGAAGTAATACTGTAAAACTTCTAGTTTCTGAAGAATTGATATTACCAACTGCGTCAGTACAGTTAATACTCCAAGTGTAAGCGCCATTACCTAATCCGGATTTTGTAAAAGATTGAGCAGTATCTTTTATTATTGTGGTGTCCGTTTGATCTATTGATCCGCTCAAGATTAAAGAGCAGCTAGTGATATCTAAGACTGCGCTAACTTGATATGAAAAGCTTAAACTACCATCATTGATTTTATATCCATTTGCTGGAGAAATTAATAATATCGCTGGCTCAGTCGCGCCAATTCTAATTTGCACTTTCTCAGAAGAATTCTCGTTGCCAGCAATGTCCGATGCATTTATCGTGACATTGTAATTCCCGCCAGCGATTGTAGTAGTATCGAAAGTAGCATTAAATAGACTTACAGTTGTGTTACTCATCAAAGTCCAAGCTGTTTGATTTCCAGTTGAATTTTCTAGCCAATAATAGACTGCTAAAGAGTTAACACCAGAATCAGCATCAGTTACTGCTACGTTAATTAAAATTGTTCCGCTAACGTCGCCTGCTGAAGGATCGTTGATTGTTACTGCTGGAAAAATTGTATCTGGTGATCCTGCAAGAATAACTTTTGTTGACGAGTTCTTAAGCGTACCATCTTCTATTCCATCATTTGGCGTTACTGAGCAAGTCCAATTCTCGCCGACTACTGTCTCGTCTGAGACGATTGTTTGACTACTTGAATAGCCGTCTTTTGTGTCGAAGTATAGTTGGTAGATTTGGGTTGCTGAAAGGGAAATATTGTATATTTTTACTTCGTCGATAGTCCCAGTAAAATTACCATTTGAGCCAGAATAATTTCTACCAATCCAAACTTCGTCGTTGTTGGAAGGTAAGATACCAGAATAATTAGTGTTTGTTGATTTCAAACTGCCATCCACATAAATCTTCATATTAGCGCCATCATAGGTAGCAGCTAAGTGATGCCAAGCATCATCGTTGATGTTTCCGCTAGCAGTAGCATTATAATGCGTGCCATTATCGACTACTAGAAATTCTCCTCCATTTAGTGTGCTTAACGAGTAAGGAACATCGCTTTTCCCGCCAGCAGCACTCCATGTCCCAGAATTACAAGTTTCATCTGTACCATCTCTATCCCAATCGAAAACCGTCCCATCCGATACGCAACCACCTAATAATAAAATACAGTCAGTCGCATCAGTACAATCTCTACTTCCAGTTTCGTAGGCTTCAATATCTAAATCACCATTTCCTGTTCTAAACATATACGTGCCGTTGAACTGTCCAAAAGCTATTTTGCCACCCGTCCCTTGATTTGCGGTTTGGACTGCATTGTTCACAGTATCGGTAGCATAATTTAAATTAGTGCTATAATACCACTGATCACTAGTTGTACTTGCTTCAAAAAGAACATCACCTACTACTGCCATATCATACGCATTGCTAACATAACTGCTTATAAATGGTCCATCGATTACATTCCAACCGCCAGCAGTTACGTCTACTCTATAATAGCGATTGCCAGCTCCGTCGTTGTTTTCTCCATACCAGATATATTTACCATCAAAATACACGCCGTGCGCAGTATCAACTGTTGCGTGTGAAGCAATACCAACTCCCGTTTCTGGCCAGAATACAGTTATCCTATCTTTACTATAACCGCTACAGTACATTCTTCCATCCAAATCAACAGCCAATCCCAAACAATACCCATAAGTCACATCATCCGCTAGAGCTACACTTTTTATCCATACTCCAGTGGTTCCATTATATTTATTCAATGGTCCGGAATTCCAATCGTAGCCCCAAATATCTCGATTATTATCTAGTGTCATGCCATACGCACCATCTGGATCAGGACCACCACTAAGAGTTACATGCGTATGGCTCCGAGTTCCCATAACTCCTACGCCCAGTGGATCTGAAAAGCTTACTACTGCAGTTGAACTTTTACCAGAAGAGCTAGTAGCTTTAATTGTAGCTAAGTAATCCTTAATTATCGTGTCATGAACTAACCATTCACCTTCCCAAGTTCCATGATAACTATCTCCTTCTTTTAATTCTAATTCGATTATATCGCTGCCACCCTCGTAAGGCATATTTGCAATAACCGAAATAATACCGTGTTCATCCTTAACTTCTGCAATAATCTGCATAGTATCTCCCGGTACAACTTTGGTTGGTTGAACAGAAGCTTGGATAATTGGTGTATCTATGTCTTGAATTGCAGTAATAGTTTCAGACGCCAATGGAGGATCTTTAACAATAACATAACCATTATCTGTAGATTTAACCCACGCTGCTAATGTTAAAGCAGTGCTAACATTCAAGCTAGCTGTGTCATCTATACTGATATAATCATCAGCGCCATCAAACACGTATGCTCCACCCACTTTTCCTGAGCTAGTCCAGGTCGGAGTCCTACTAATTGACCCGCCACCACCAGTCCCATGATTAGCATGAGTAGAATAATCAGCTAGCGAATCAGTAACAGTGGCATTAGATATATTCGTCTCAAAAGGCATATTCAAAACCATAATCGGAGTATCATTCCTATACCAATTGTAAATATTCGTTACTGAATCTCCATCTACATCTAAAGTTGATTGATTATAGCAAGTAATATTTTCAATTGAGTATAGATTAGTTCCCGAAGGAGACCTTAATAGCGGGTTAGAATGAGTGGGAACAAAGTTTCCGATAGTTGCAGTAGCATTCTTCCAATTAGTTGCATTTTCAGCTCCTATGCTAGCTAGACAAGAGAATGTCCAGTTCTGACCATTGGAAGTGTTTCCAGATGAGAGATTATGAACATTTACTTCTACGTTTGATGCAAATCCTCTGCCATTATAACCGTTAGAATCTAGAGATCCTTCTTTATACCATCTGTAATAATAATTAGCAGTAGTTATAGTAGTTCCATTACAATATCCAATTAGCTCAGAAGATGTATCTGGCGACGTTGGGGAGATATTTGCAGAGACAGTAATTGCCGAAGTAGCGAGAGTTACAGTAGCATTCTTCCAATTAGTTGCATTCTCGATCCCTGTGCTAGCTAGACAAGAGAAAGTCCAGGTCTCATCGCTACTTGTATTTCCAGCTGAGAGATTATGAACATTTACTTCTACTTCTGAACTATAAGCTCCAGCATTATACCCGCTGAGATTTAGACTTCCATTTTTGTACCAAATATAATAATAATTAGATGGAGTCATAGTTGTTCCATTACAATATCCTAATAATTCAGAAGTTGTATTTGGAGATGCTGGAGAGATATTCGCAGAAATAGTAGTCGCTGAACTAGCGAGAGTTACAGTAGCATTCTTCCAATTAGTTGCATTCTCGATCCCTGTGCTAGCTAGACAAGAGAATACCCATGTCTCATCACCAGTTGTATTTCCAGCTGAGAGATTATGAACATTTACTTCTAAATCTAGAGCATGAGCTCCGCCATTGTACCCGCTGAGATTTAGAACTCCAGCTTTATACCATCTGTAATAATAATTAGCAGTAGTTATAGTGGTTCCATTACAATATCCAAGTAACTTCGAAGTTGTATTTGGGGTTGCTGGAGAGATTCTAGCTGAATGAGTTACTGCGCCGAGAATAGTTATAGTTGAAGAATTCTCTGCAGATCCGTCCACTATTCCATTGTTAGGGGTTAGCGAGCAAGTCCAGTTTTCTCCGACTGAAGTCTCGTCAGAAACTATTGTTTGATTATTTGAATAGCCGTCTTTAGTATCTTGATAGAGTTGGTAGATTTGGGCTGCTGAGAGAGAAGTGCTATAGACCCTAACATCATCAATTGTACCATTAAAAAGACTATTCCCCGCGTATTTCATGCCAATTCGTACGGAATGAGCTGTATTTGGTAAGGCGATATTTGTCGCAGTAGGAGTTCCAGCAGTACCATTAATATAAGCTACTAAATGAGTAGTATTATACGTGCCAGCAACATGATACCATTGTTTCGCTGCACCGCCAGATTGACCGGCTGATTTTTCTACCGCTCCATTATAAATACCTACTCCCGCGCTCCCATTATTTACACTTAATCGATATAAATACGACGTCGCCCCGTGCATTTTTCTTATTACATATCCCGTTCCTTGGTGTTCATTATTTTCATAAACCCATGCAGTGAGGGTAAATGAGTTAGTAAAATCTAAACTTGGATCATCAGCGATTTCAATAAGATCATCCACCCCATCAAATTCATAAGCTCCGCCAATTTTGCCATTAGGCGTCCAATTACCTGTATTTCCCCAACTAAAATTATATGGCGTTCCATTATTTCCATAGCCAGAGTAGTCCTTTATTCCAGCACTCCCATTAATGCTATAGTTAGTATCAAATGGCATATTCAGAACCATGATCGGCTGATCATTCTTATACCAATTGTAAATATTAGTATTAGCTCCACCAGTAGCATTATAGCAAGTTATATTCTCATTACTTGTATTGGTTCCAGAGGAAGAGTTTAGGACTGGTGGCGTAGAAGCATCTTCTGGGAATGGCGATCCGAGTGATCCAAAATAAGGATAAGAGTTGCTTATAGTCCAGATATCCCTATTAGCAACATCATCATTTGGGTTATCAATAAAGTCCCACGGGGTTGAAAGATTTGCAGTAGTCAGATCGGTAAAGGTAGCAACGTCTTTCATCTCTGCAGTGGTTTTTCCCGTAGCATTACAAGAGCTGCTATTCAAACCGCTGGTCTCATTATCCCAGAAAGAGTTATAGGAAACCTTCCAGGCAGCATCTATCTCACCGACCAGACCACCGATATCGCTAGATCCATTCACTGCACCGATCGAATAGGAATTATAGATCAAGAAATCATTGTAACCAACTAGACCACCGACAGAACTAGATCCATTCACTGCACCAGTAGCATAACAATCAGAGATTTCGTCATTATTGAAACCAACCAGACCACCAACTTGATTAGCTCCATTCACTGCACCAGTAGCATAACTTTTATTTATGTCATCGCTGGCATGGTACCCAATAAGACCACCAACATACCATGCCTCAGGAGCATTGACATCACCTGTCGCATAACACTCATAGAAATCTGTATTCAATGTGAAACCTACCAAACCTCCAATTTCATCCGTTCCAGTTAGGTGTGTGACGGTTCCAGTAGCAAAGCTGCGTGTAACACTCGTATGCCAAGTTTCACCAATTAAACCGCCAGTAAAACTGCCCCCTGCAGTTCCTGTTACATTAACGTTCGCACTACAATCAAAGATGGGCCCCTCAGTGTCACCAATGAGACCTCCCGTGTAAAGCCATCCCTGGACAACGCCTGATGCGGAACAATTCGTAATTGTTGATCCAGCACCCCATCCGAGCAGAGCACCAGTATACCAATCTCCAGTTATATTTACTCCGGTGAGATGCACATCATGTATTGATCCGGGAGGCTCAATCCACCCAATTAATGCTTGATAATCAGTAGCTGGCCGATTGACATAAAGCCCGCTGATCGTCTTGTCATTCCCGTCCAACGATCCTAAAAACTTATTAATATTGCTTCCGATTGGGACAAAACCTGCACCGCCATTCCAGCCAGAAGTGGCGCTCGCGTCAATGTTATTCATGAGCGTGTAGTTTGCTCCCTTATCATCGTTCATCTCCTGTAGCTGAGTAACATTTGTGATCTGATATGGATCAGCAAGCGTCCCAGTTCCTGTTCCACTGAATTTCACTCCAAACCGCTTCTCTTCCGGAACAGCTTCTTCAATGGGTTCAGCTTCCTTGAGATGCGCAGGAGATTCAATTAATTCTGGATCCAATGGCGTTGGCTCCCCGGACTCCGGCGCCTCAACCGGCTCAGTAGGTGGAGTCTCTTCAATTGGAACAGGCACCTTAAGTGCTGGATCTTTAATAATTGGTTCAGGCTCCTCAACTATTTTTTCTAGGATTGGTTCTTCAATAATCTCCGGGATTGACAGCTCAGCAGAGCTATCATTACTCTCTGCAATTGGCATTATACCAAATGAAGCTAGACCAGTAATACCTTGCTCAGTTAGATAAGAAAGGATAAACAAGCCCACTAGTACTAAGATTACTACTAGTTTCATGCTTAATATCCCCTTATTTTTTATCATTTGACTTATTCTCCTCTTTCTTCTCTTCTAAATCCTTAAATATCAAAAACTCAATACCATGACTACGATTAGCAAAAACTTTAGTCTTGACTTTCTCGTCTAGCAATTTCAGAAGCTTCTTATCTATAGTTATTGAAATTCTGGCTTTCATATAAGTATTACTTAATCATACTTAGTAATACTATTAAAAGATTGTCCTTTCAGGTAGAAAGATTTTAAAACAGTCGCTAGCCTCTATTCCTTGGGCCTGTAGCTCAGTCACTGCCCCCTTTCTTTGCGAAAGAAAGGTGGTAAGGTAGCCCCAAAGAAAGCGTATTACTCAGCTCCGCCGGAGCTTCGAAAATAAGGGCTGCCTACTTGGCAGCTGAAGTGGATAGAGCACTAGCCTTCTAATCCGAAAGGATGAAGAGAGCTAGGTGTCGAGGGTTCGAATCCCTTCGGGCCCGCTAATTATTTTCGAGCGCCAGCGAGCAATATTATTCTTTTCTTTGGACGCCTAGTTTCTTTTCTTCTTAAGAAAAGAAAATGGCAAAGCAAAAGCTTTTTAATATTTACTGAACAGTAGCTACCATTCACTTCGGAGTGTTCCAAAATGATTAAATTAAAAAACATATTATTAGGAATTTTAGTTGTAGCTTTAGCTTCACTAATAGTTAGCAGCGTAAGTGCTACTACACCAACGGCTGCAGGTGGAATTATCCCTACAGATGAAGATACAACTTATGCCTTCAAGCTAGCTGATTTTGATTCAAGTTTCGCTGACGCTGATGGCGATACTTTCAAGGCAATACAAATCACTCAACTAGAATCAGTTGGGGATCTTAAATATAACAATCAGGATGTAACTGCGGGACAAAATATAAGTAAAGAAGATATCTATGCTGGAAAATTAATTTTCGTCCCAAAAGCTAATGAACATGGCGTAAATTATGACTCATTCAAATTCAAAGTTATAGATAGCGCAGATGAAATATCTGCCGCAGAGTATGATATTAGCATAACTGTTAATGCGATTAATGACCTTCCTACGTTCAGTGCTTGGGATTTCAGCTCAATCATATTAAAAGAAGAAACAGCTTTCACATTTGACGTTGATGCAACTGATGTTGATGTCGGTGATATTCTTACATACTCTTGGACAGTTAGTCCAGCGCTAATTAGTTTAACAATCGATCCAGTAACTGGAATAATCTCTGGAACGCCAGTAAACAGCGATGAAGGAGTTTATACTGCTACATTAAACGTAGCTGACGGCGGGCTAGAAGAAGTAACTCAAGCTGTTGAATTCTACATCAATGACAGGTACGACGATGGCGTACTAACTCTCGATGTGAACTTCGATGACTTAACTGGCGATGATGATAGACATTATCCCGGAGATATTATTGAAATAGAAGTCGAAGTTGACAACGACGGAGGCTTTAATGTTCAAGATCTGACCGTCACAATTGAATGTGATGCATTGGATATTGACGAAGAAATAGATATTAATGAAGTCGACGAGGATGAGGCAGTTACTGAAACAATTGAAATCCAAATTCCTTATGATGCAGAAGACAGGACTTATCGCTTTGATATCCGAGTAATTGGTCAAGACGATAGTGATGATGAAGATTATCACAGCGACGTTTTCTTCGAAGGCGATTTAGAACTCATAGATCTAGACGTAAGACGAGGAAATCATGATATAATTTTCGAGAGCCTTAAGGTAACTCCTAGCGAAGTTGATGCAGGTAATATTGTATCTATTCGAGCAGAAGTTACTAACATCGGTGAGAAAAATGAAGAAAATGTCAGAATAACTCTTAAGAATACTAACTTAGGATTAAACGAAGAATCTACTGAATTTGATCTCAAGGTTGACAAGTCTAAGCGAATAACTTGGGATATAGAACTTCCTAAAACCACTGAAAACGGAGAATATATCTTAGAAGCTGTAATTAGCTATGATGATGACAGCTATGATGAAGAGGATACACTTCTAGCTCAGACAGTCACAATTAAAGTAAGCGGTGGATCTGCTGTTCCGGATGCAGATGCAGACACAACTGTAGGAGCTGCTACATTAGACGTCACTTCAGCTAGTTTAGTAAGCGCAAATACTGGAGAAGCTGCTAAATTTGAACTAATGCTTACAAATAATGCTGAGACCACTGAAATTTATCAGATTAGAGCATCAGGAGTAAATGATTGGGCTACATACACTATTGAAGCTGGTGGAGAAGCTAATGAAGTTTCACTAACACCTGGAACTAGCTTAACCATTTATGCCTATTTAACTCCAAAAGACAGTGCTCAAACTGGACAATATACTGCAACTATTTCAGTATATTCAAATTCACAACTACTTGACTCAGAACTACTAACTGTAGACGTGACTGCAAAACAAATAACTACTATAAACACCGGAATTGGATCTGCAATATCCTTCAGACCAACTGATACAACAATTGGTTGGTATGTACTGGGAGTTGTAGCAATGTTCGGAATAGTGGTTGCCGCAATCACGGTTTATAAGATTAAGAAAGATTGAGTATCAAGAAGTGGTGCCACAAGAAAGGCTTTTAAGTCTTTCTTTACTTACTAGTAATATTCGAATTTACTTCGGAGGATAAAAATGAAAAACATCTTTAGAACAATAGTACTTTGCCTAGTTGGTCTAGTACTGATGACTACAATGGCTACTGTTCCAGCAGCCGCAAGCATATATGAAAGCGGTAATGAACTAACGGAAAATTATTTTACCGTGACAAATGCAGCTGGTTCAACAATTACTCTTAGCGTTCCTACAACTGATGATATAACTACTAACGAATTTACACTTGTAATTGGTGGTGTTAACCTCGGAACTATAACTCTACCCGATATGCCAAAGGAGAGTCACGACTTTGTCACTCTTTCAGTAGCAGATCTAGCAGCAAGAGTTCCAGGAATTAATACTGCTATCGGAACTTACGAAGTTCCAGTAGAACTTATAGATGCAAGTGGAGATAATAAGTTAGCAGACGGATCTACTATCACAATAGTAGTTGAAGAAGCTGTACCTTCTAAGAATGTACCTACAGCTCAACACTTAATTGATGATGTTGACTTTGAAGACGAAGTTTCTCCTGAAGATCAAGTAGAAATAGAAATTACATTAAAAACAGATGAAGGCGAGATATACGAAGACGTAACAATCGAAGCATGGATCGCTGACGCTGATGGAGACAGACTTTCTAGCAAAGTAAAGACTAACGAGTTCAATCTAGGTAAGCTAACTGATGATGATGAAAAAACCAAGGTTCTTACTGTAACGATCCCAGAAGACGCTGATGAGGGAACATACTACCTAAATGTAAGAGTTGAAGGTGAGGAAGATAATCGAAAAGGATTACTTTCTATTGTTAGTGAATTAGATGCTAATGGATTCGACAACGAATTAGCTGTCGAGAGAAACGATCATAGCGTAAAGATACTTTACTTAAACTACGATTCAAATGTAGCAGCTGGTGAAACCGCTGATTTCGCACTTGGACTTCTTAACAACGGTCGAGAAGATCAAGCAGTTAAAGTAAGAATGAGTGTCGCTGGATTAGATATCTCTCAAACTTCCGGAAGCATTAATGTACAAGTTGATGAGTTCGCACCTGCGTATTTCTCAATAGCTGTACCTGCTGGTGCAGAATCTGGAGAGTACACAGTCAAAGTAAATGTATACAACGAAGAAGTTGACTTTACTAAGACTTACACTCTTGAAGTTGAGGGTGCAGGAGCAACAGTAACACCTACGGCTAATGGACTTGCTATTGGCGCTGACGCAACAAGCAAGCAAGTATCTGCAGCTGGCGGAGTTTACTTAATAACTCTTACCAACAACGATGCTAGTGCAAAAACATACACTATGGATGTAACTGGTGCAAGCACATGGGCTGATTATTCAATCAATCCAGCAACTGTGACTGTAGCTCCAGGTACAAGCGAAATAGTATCTGTTTACCTAAGTCCTAACAAGGATGCAAGCGGTACACAAACCTTCACAGTTAATGTGAAAGATGGTGCTACTGTTGTAGACTCAATCGGACTTACAGCACAAGTTTCCGCTAACGATGGTCCAACTGTAACTTCCTACATAACTACTGCACTACAGTGGTTAGTTGCTGCTCTTATTGTTGTAGCAATCGTACTAGGAATTGCTTGGGCTTTCAAGCGAGAATCTAACAAAGAATAAATCGAGAAGCACTAAGGTGCTTCTAACTTCTTTTATTTTTATTTTATTTTCTTATTATATATTTTTTATTAGGGTTATAGTAATTTATTACTCAATAATAGACCTATAGTCTACTATTATTATAATATACTAGCAAAAAGTATATATACGGCTCTCAGGTTGTTCTAGCGAGTATCATTGTAAATCATTACTCACACATAATTACTTGATTTGCAACCCGAAAATCTACGATTAGTAGATTTTTGTTGTCTTACGGTGATACTAATTTACATTCGGTAATAACTATGAGCTCGTTAAATAACCAAAATCCACTCTCGGCCAGACCTAGCACTGAAGTGCTAGGTATTATTGATCCAGCCGCGGATTTTGGAATTGAACATCGCTCAGAACAGCGTTCCGAGCGCCAACGCGAACGAAGTCCGTTTGGTCGTACTAACATACGAGGTACCGTGGCCTCGGAGAAGCGTAGAATAAGCGGAAACGGGACAAAGAGGTCGAATTTCTGCTTTGTTAAACCCACGATGTTCAATAAAAAAATATTATTAATTCTTCTATTATTAGTAGCTCTACCATCAGTTCTAGCTGAATTCTCTATTGATATTCAACCTGAAACGCGGCAATCTTGCCCTACTGAAATCAATTTATTTACAATCCCTATAACAAATACTGGCTCAGACCAGAGCATCTATACTATTTCTCTTTCTGGCAGCGCTGCAAAATGGGCGGTTGCTGCACCACCGGGCTTTGTTCTAAGTCCTGGGGAAACTCAGGCGGTTTTTGTTTATGTTACTCCTTCTCGCGATGTTCGAATTGGCAGGTATTCTTTAGATATCAGTATAAATGATGGCAAGGCATCACGCACAATAACTGAAGAGATTATAATAAAAGAGTGCTTTGGAGCTACACTACTCGTTGCAGAAGCTGAGAAGACGATCTGCTCCTGTGAAGAGACAGATTTCTTATTCAAACTCACTAACTCAGGTGAATGGGTTGAGAATTATATACTGCATGCAGCTGGCAGCGCTAGTATTTGGGCTACGACTAGCGAGCAAGTAGTACGACTTCAACCCGGTGAAAGCAAGGAAATCTTAGTTCATATTGCTCCAGGATGCGAGAATATTGGCGTTTATGGATTAACCCTAACCGCAGATTCTGAAACTAGCGAAGCTGTTGACTCGGCGAATGTTGGTCTAGTAATTAAAGGATGTTATGATTTTAATGCGTATCTTGAGCAGAATTACTACTCTTTCTGCGAGAATTCCGAGATTAAAGTACCAATAACTATTGAAAACAAGGGTACTTCCTCAGATAAGTATAAATTAAGTGTTTCAGGGCCTAGCTGGATCTCCCTAGATAAGACAAAATTAGAGATTAATGGTGGTGGCGGTGCAACTGTAAATCTTGTTGCATTTCCAGCATACGGCGTTTCTGGAAAGAACTCTGCTAAGATAGCTATTGAATCAGATAAAGGCTCTGAGCGGAAAGAGATCGAAGTTGATCTAAACGTGCAAACTTGCTACTCAACTCAGCTAGAAGCAACTAAAAGCAGTGATTCCCTATGCCCTGGAACGCAAGCCGAGCACAAAATTGTTCTGACTAATGCAGGTAGCTTCGACGAGACTTACTCATTATCAATAAGTGGTGCTAATTGGGCTTCACTAGATGTCACAACAATAACTCTAAATCCTTCCGAAAGTAAAGAAGTAACCCTGACCTTAGCTCCAGATATTAATACCGCACCTAAAAAATATGAGATTAGTATCTCGGCTAAGGCTCAGGACACTAGCGGTAGTAAAGCTAGCGCTAAGTTTGAAGCTGAAGTTCTAGCTAAGAATAAATGCTTAGGCGTTGAACTTTCTCCGGAGATCGACAGTACTAAGATAGAACTTGGTGGAACCGCACTAATACCAATCACCATAAAGAACTCGGGAATTCAGAAAACTAAATATACTCTAGATATTAGCGGGAATGGCGCTAGTTATGCGCAGCTAAACCCTAGCGCGCTTGAAGTAGCTGGCGGGGAGTCTGATAAGACCTACCTTTACATATCTGCTCCAGATAAAAGCATAATTGGAGAATATTCACTAACTCTCTCTGCGCGAGACGAGAAAGGGGTGGTTAGCAGCTCTAGCGAGATTAGTTTTGAAATAGTTGATGAGATTGTTGGCAAGGACGGAGAAGATGTAATTACTCCTCCCGTTAATGACTCTGAAGATGCTAAGCAATTAGATAATGCATCTACTTCTAGCGATTTGATAGATAAGATTCCATCTGCTTCAGGAATATATACTTACTTAAAAGAGCACATTTTTCTAACAATTTTCCTAGTTATAGTACTCATAATCATCATTGGGTGGATGATTTCTAAAGCAGGGAAAGACGATTCGGAGGACTTCATCGATGATTTCTATGACGATGAACCTCTCGAAGAAACAAAAACTAAAGACGAGAAGAAAGGACTCTGGAAGCGCTTCACTGCGTGGATGAATGCTGAAGACATCGAAGAATTTGAAGTCGGATGGGACCTAGATGAGGAAAAAGCTTCTAAGAAAGCTGAGAAAAAAGCAGCTGAGCCGAAAGTAGAAGAAAAAAAGAAAGGGCTTTGGCAGAAGTTTAGTGATTGGCTAGAAGAAGACCTTGATGAAGAGCCTGCAACAAAATCCAAGCCGAAAATAAAACCAAAAAAAGAGAAAAGCAAGACTGAGGAGAAAAAGGGTGCTTGGCAGAAGTTCACAGAATGGATAAACGAAGAAGGCGAGGATGGTTTCTTCGAGCCCGAGCCAGAAGAAGAAGATGTTTTTAGGAAGAAAACCTCTGCTAAAAAGAAAGATAAGAAGAGTTCTGAGCCAGAAAAGAAGGGCTTATGGTCTAAATTCATGGCTTGGCTAGAGGAAGATGAGGTCCCATCTAAGAAAAAGCCTTCTACTCCTAAAAAGAAAAACGGGAAGAAAAAGAAAGGTGCTTGGCAGAAATTTACTGATTGGCTGGAAGAGGAATAGAATTAAATGCTTATTTCCATAAAGTCCTTTGCCATCAGCCCTTTTATGTTTAGGAGTTGGTTGCATAATTAATTCGTCAAAAAGCGCTGGCGGAAAAACCTAGATACTTATTTCCATAAAGTCCTTAGCCATTACAGTATTCTTAAACACGCTTTGGGCTTCCTTTTTGAGCTCGGAAACGTCTTTATATCGCTGGCTGAAGTGGGTCAGAACTAGCTTTTTAGCACCGGCTTTTTTTGCGATTCTAGCGGCTTGCTTAACGGTCATGTGACCGTGTTCTTTGCTCTTATCTTTCAATTTATTCGAAAACGTACCTTCGCATATAAGCAAATCTGCGTCTTTGGCGAACTTTGGGAGGGTGACTATCTGCTCAGTATCCATAATAATAGCTACTTTCTTGCCTGGAACCTCGGTTGTGACGTCTTTTAGCTTGAATTTCTTGCCGTCGTAAGTTATGTCTTTGCCTTCGTGAAGTTTATCTAAAATCGGATGACCTTGCAAGTTATGCTTCTTGACAAAGCTTTTATCAATTCGATAGCGATCATTCTCCTGAAAACAGTACGCTATTGTCGGCACAGAGTGCTTGACAGGAATAGCTAGTATTTTATAGCCATCATCTTCGTCAATAACTTCTGTCTCTTTGAGATCTAATTCGTGTATGACTAATCGATAACTTAGCGTAACGCTTAGCGCTTTTCTCAAGTCCTGAATTCTCTCCTTGGTTCCCGCCGGACCGTAGATATGAAGCGTTCTGGATCTCCGGTTCATAGTTGAACTCTGTAAAAAACCAGGTAACCCTAGTACATGATCCCCGTGCCAATGCGAAAGGAATATCTTAGTAATTTTCATAGGGCTCTCGCCAGCTATTCTTATTTGCCTCTGCGTTCCTTCACCACAATCGAAAAGCAAGGAATCCGGCCCATAACGGATTAGTATTGCGGGGTGATTTCTGTCTTTTGTGGGGAATGAACTAGCGGTTCCGAGGAAGGTTACTTTCATTGTGAATCTCTGATTTACAATCCCAAAAATCTACGGATTTTTGGTTATAAATATAGAACTTTAATCGTGCTTTATAAATATATAGTTTTAAGATAGCAGCACTTTAAGATCACGGACAGCTTTAGTACTTAGTTCAATAGATTTCTCTAGTTCTAGCTTCCGCTGTTTCAGTGCTTTGACTGCGCGAATCTGCGGATTATTTAGCGTACGAGCAATGCTCTCCAAAAAGGAAATTAGTATTAATTGAGTCTCTTTGCAAATCCAGCTCGCGCGTTTGATAACCTCTTTTTCACGAGCAATTCGCTGCTTTCCAGATTGCCGTTCAAGAGCAGGAAATACCTTATTGAGCTCCGCTATAACTGCGAGTATTTGTTTAATCTCCTTAGATTCTCTCAAGTCTAACTCATGATTTGCGACTAGTCTCTCATGAAGCTTGCTCATAGCAGAGATAATTTCATTAGCTAACTTGATAATCTCACGGTGCATAGTGTTTAAGGTTTTATATGCGGAGATAACGTATTTCTTATTCGCTATAGCTTTTTCTCGAGATTTACTTCGCTCTCCAAAGCGCTTTCGCTTAGGTAAATTAAATCCCGGGACGTCTCTCACCTTACGCCGCCAATATTCACTACCCGGACTTAGATCTCCCTCTTTTTTCGAATAGCTCAATAAATATGCTACTGCTGCGGCTACTGCTGATCCGAAAATTACTATCCAGATTAATAAGGCCATACTAATAAGAATACGTTTTAATATAAAAATCTAATTAATTGTATTTTCAAAAAAGAACGGGTTTAACTTAACTAGAGTTACTCCATTCCGAGAATAGTTTCTGCAGTTCTCTTGAATATCGACATACTATTAATAATTTTTCCTTTGAACTTATCTAATTCCGAAAGCGGTTTAATAGCTTTGACTAGTTCATCTAAATTCTCCATTATTCCCACAATATCACTCCAAAATGACCTAACTAATAAGCCCCTCTTCTTCCGAGAATCAACTAATTTAGGAATATTAGTAATATTGCCGATTAAACCATCTGTAACAGACTTATAAAAAAGCTTAGAAGTAAGGTGTATAATGTTAGTTTCATATTTTAACAAAGGTTTAATCTCCGCATTTAACTTCACCCTCTTCAATAAGCCTTTCAACTTTTGTGCATCCTTCTCACGCCGTGAAATCTCTCCAATCTGCATAACCGGCTCCCCTCTTACTTCGCTCCAATATTCCTTTATCAGAGGAAAAGCCCATAACAGATTTTTCAGGGATAGTAAAATAGCCGCATTGAGCTTAATTATTCTTTTTCGCACCACCGCTTCTCTGCGCTTGAGCTTAGTCGAGTCCCATCCGATTTTTTCCACATTACCAGAAATTTCATTATTTAACAGAGGTAATTCCCTTTGTTGTAGCTCTAATTGACTCCTATGTACACGTTTGTGGAACTTCGCTAACTGTGGACGTCCAGCAAGAATCTCTGCTAGCTTCTTCAAATCAATGATTATTTTCCTAAGATTAGCACTAAACAAAGTAATTACTTTCAGTGAATCAGGATGATACAACTCAAATAACTTAGTAAGCGCGCCGATTAAACCGTAATTAATTAGTCTATTCAAAAGCGCAGAAGCAGCAATTATAATATTAAGTTCATATTCTAACAAAGAACTAATCTCTAGATTTAAATTCACGCTCTGCAGTTCCTTTTCTAACCTGAGTGCATAAGTTAAAAAACGCGCGAGTGTTTCGTTAAACGCTAGATGATCCTTCAAAGATTCTTCGCTTACGGTGAGCTTATCTGAATGTTGATGAAGCAATCTAATAATCTTTACGAGAGCTAAAATATCTTTATTGAGCTCAGCTATTGCTTCTCGCACCGCCTTATTTTTTCGGCTCTCGATTAAATCACTTTTCTTCGCTTCTTTTTCTGCCAAAACCAACTCTTTCCGTTGATAGGTCAATAAAGGTATAGTTTTATGCGTTAGAAGTTTTTTAGCTTCGTCTAATTTATCTGTCTCAATAAGATTCTTTGCCTCCTTCATGTACGTTATTTTCTCTTCTTCCCGCCGCCTCAAATCTTCAAGAAGGAGTAATTCTCGCTTTTCTAAATCATCTTTACCCTTTTTAGAAGACAACGCCACAATAGCTATTTGTTCGGGTACTCTCTCCGCTTCAGCAATTTCTATTGCTTTAGTTATGTCTTCTTCTGCGACAGGAAGATTCTTATCAAGATCCTTAATCGCCTTTTCTATTAATTTCTGCTCTTGAGTAGCTTCTCGTTCAGCTAGCTCAATCGGAAAGTGCGTTCCTGGCGGGAGACTATGCGAATGTAGCTGACGGAGATTGCGCGTCTTATGTGAAGTACGGCTCAGCAAAGAAAGGACAATCACTATTGCAGCAACAGCAATTAACATAAGAATAATACTTGGGCTAATCATTTTAATAAACAATATCTTTTTAACTATATAAAATTATAGGATTAATTAGAGGAGGAAGCACTCTAACTCCCTTAGTAAAGCTATTGGAGGAGCAAGCTTCTATAATTCACTATGCCAAAGGCTAAAACTAAAACTGCTAAGAAAACGACTAAAAAGACTTCAGAGAAAGCTAAAACAAAAGTAGAAATAATCGAGCCAGACATAAAACTACCAGAACAAAAGAAGAAAAAGAAGTCTATTCCGAAAGTAAAAGGAGACAGACCTGCTAATCAAGTCGATATCGAAGATACTCGGGCTACTAGCACTCGCTCTGTTTTCTCGGGGGTGATGGTTGGAGACAAAGTAATTGTCGAGGATGATTACGAGCTCGCACTTGAGTATTACAATCGCGGCTCTTTTGGAGAGCTTCATGGTGTTAAGAAATGCAGATTAGAATTATCCTTACCTGAAGCACTTTACTTACTCGAACGAGAGCGGGTTCTAGTAAAGAAAGGCAGAAAGACAGCTCTAACTTTCGAGGAATTCGTTAGAACAGCTAATAGATCTAGCAAGAACTTCTGGAGGAGATACCGAGTCTATAGAGAACTTAGAACTAGGGGATATATTCTAAAGACAGCCTTGAAGTTCGGTGCTGACTTTTTAGTTTATAATCGTGGAATAAAGCCTGGCGGAGGTCACTCTAAATGGGTATTATTCTGCGCAGATGAGAACGGCGGGCTAACTTGGCGGCAATTCTCAGCGATGAATCGAGTAGCTCACTCAACGCGAAAGAAATTAATGGTTGGAATTGTTGACGAGCGTGGAGCAGTAACATATTACGAAATTCATTGGAAGAAGCCTTAAGACTTTAGGGCTTCTGAGAAATTCTTTATGTGCGCAAAATACTTCTTTTCTATTTTCTTTAATTCTTTGCCTCTCCAAGCGAAAGCTTTGTTGATCTTTATGAGCCGTTCATGTAGATGATTTAATCGCATTGCTGTATGGGGGGTATATCCTTTCTTCTGTTTTTTTGCAAGTTCAGCTTGCTTTTTCAACTCTAATTGATACTCGGTCTTCACAGAATAACCCTCTCGAGCGATATGCGCTAGCGATTCGCATAAATCTACATATCTGAGCATATCATTAGCGAGGACGTTCAGTTTGCGAGAAGCTGTCATAAATTTATGAGATTTACCTTCGAATCTATCTGCAGTTTTTTTCCAGTCTGTATGTCGGATTAGCATAAGTTCATAAACATATACAGATTGATAATACTTTCTATAAAAATTATAGTATATATAACTCTGCGCCCTTTAATTCTAAACTACCGCGGATATAAATATCAACATATACTTGTTTGTTAGCATAATACTCTGACGCCAAACTATTACATTTATTTGATAAATCTAATTGTAATTCATGTGGCTGTTTGGTGATTTGTTGATTACATCCGCGTGTGCATATACCTATTCCGTTACTTGAACAAATAAGATTTCCTTCTGCATCAGATAATATCAAATTTATAGTTGATGGTGAGATAGATTCCTGTCCTGAAAGATCTAGATCAACTCTCATCTGTTGAGTCAACTTATTATAACTAATTGTCTCAATTCTACTTATTGGTGAGGGTAGTTCTGGTTCTACTACTGGCAGCTCTGGCGGTGCTGGAAGAGTCGTATCTGATCCAAAAGTACATGCCTCAGCAACATTAACTACAATTCCTCTTCCGACCCGTAGATACTCTGAGCCAGAAGTCTTACTGAATTTCACCCTTGAAATCAAACCAATCCATTCTCCCCCTTCTCCTTCTGACGGATCAAATGCGTATACATCGTTAATTATACAAGTACCACTTATATCTTTCAGTGTTTTCTTATGCATGTCTAATAAAATAGGTACAAAATTCCACCCAGGGGCTAAGCGAATGTCAGACAATCCGAAAGAATACTCGTATTCCATTTCTACTTCTGTTGTTGTTCCTGAAGGAGAACCCCATGCTATCCAATAAGCAGTTGGTTTTAACAAGAAATCAGATTTATCTGCCATACCAATTATTCCAACTAAGTTCCATCCGGGCTGAATTGGAGTCTCTACAATTACTGATTCTCGACTCTCCCCAATTACATCGGATATTTTTATTTCAGGATTATCCATTTTGGCGGGATCTCCGCCATATTCTACTTTCTTGCAGAAACGCTCTTCACCTGCCCGAAGCTCGCCATCGCCATCAAGATCAGCTGATGCGCAAAAATGCCATGTCTCACCAATCTTACCTTTAACATCTAGATCAAATGAATAAATAATCGATGATCGAATAGTTGAATCAACCGATTTAATCTTCTGCTCTGTTGGAGTTTCGGAGATTTCGCCGTCATAATATTCAAAAGTAACTTGCTTACCCCTACATCCCTCTGGATGCTCAACGCTAAGAAGCGCAGAATACTTCTCCGCGTCATCTGTAGGCTGAATATTAACCTTCAATTTAATAGCTCCTTTACAAGGTTCCAGAAAAGAAGCACCAGTATAATTCTGAAGAGCAACTATTGCTATAATTACAAATATTACTGCGAAAATAACAAAATGAATATTATTATTTTTCTTTTTCTTACGCGCCATAACTTAATTTAAACTTGATTTATTAATAAGCTTTTTCCAGAGAACTTAACTTCTTAAGAGTCGCAAATAAGTCTTATATATAAACTAAGAACTAAGAGATATATGAAAAAACGCGTAATAATTATGGGTGCCGCTGGCAGAGATTTTCACAACTTCAATACAGTCTTTCGAGATAATAAAGATTACCGAGTAGTTTGCTTTACTGCTACACAAATTACAGGAATCTCAGGAAGACGATATCCAAAAGAACTTGCAGGTAAATTATATCCTAACGGGATTCCAATATATCCCGAATCAGAACTGCCGAAGTTAATTGAGGATTTTGAAATCCATGATGTTATTCTAGCTTATTCTGATCTGAATCATGAATATGTGATGCAGCGGGCAGAGCGAGTGCTAGCACACGGGGCAGATTTCAAACTGCTAGGACCAAGATCAACGATGCTCGAGTCAAAAAAACCTGTAATCTCAGTTTGCGCAGTAAGAACTGGCTGCGGAAAATCAGAAGTTACGAGGTACATCTGCGACATCTTGAGGTATAATAAAGTAAAATTCGTAGTCGTGCGGCATCCAATGCCGTATGGGGTTCTGAAAAATCAGATCTGGCAAAGATTTGAGAAAATGGAGGATCTAGATAAATATAATTGCACAATCGAAGAGCGAGAGGAATATGAGCCACACATAAAACGGGGAGATATAGTTTATGCGGGTGTTGATTATGAAGAAATCCTTCATCGAGCTGAGCAAGAAGCAGACATAATTGTTTGGGATGGCGGAAACAATGACCTTCCCTTTTTTCTACCTGATTTGCATATCGTACTCGTTGATCCTCATCGACCCGGACATGAATTAACTTACTATCCTGGAGAAGCTAACTTAATGGCTGCAGATATTGCGCTAATAAATAAAGTTAAGACTGCAAAGAAAAAGAACATAGCAGTAGTAAAAGAAAATATTCGATCGATTAATCCTGATGCAATAATCATTGAAGGGCGTTCGAATATTACTGTTTCAAATCCTTCGAATATACGCAGGAAAAAAGTATTAGTTATCGAAGATGGTCCGACGCTAACTCATGGCGGTATGCACTATGGTGCGGGTACTATCGCTGCACTCAGACATGGCGCCAAGCTGGTCAATCCGCGCAAGTACGCTCGCGGTTCAATAAAAGAAATCTATAAAAAATATCCACTCGGACCGATTCTTCCAGCAATGGGCTACTCTAAAAAGCAAATAAAAGAGCTACAAGACACTATAAATGCAGTTCCTTGTGATGCAGTTGTAATCGGCACGCCAATACGACTAGATCGCATAATTAAAATAGAAAAGCCAACAGTCAGAATCAATTACGACTTCGCAGAGCTAGCTGGCAGCGGGCTTGCGCATGAGATTTTGTACTTTATTCGAAAGCATCACCTATTATGAAACTAGTAATCGCGCTAGGTGGAAATGCAATAGCTAGAAATGGCGATGCTAGCTATAAAGAGCAAGTTAAGGCTGTTCGAAAGACAGCTAAGCAGATTGTTAAGTTAATCAAAGCGCGGCACAAGATTATAATCACTCATGGCAATGGTCCGCAAGTTGGAAATATTTTATTGCGGCAGGAAAAGAGCAAGAAATCAATTCCACCAATGCCGCTCTCGGTTTGCGGTGCAGAGAGTCAGGGAGAGATTGGCTATATTATCCAGCAGCAGCTAGATAATGAACTCAAACGAGCTGGAATTAAGAAAGAAGTTGTTACGCTAGTTACTCAAGTTTTAGTAGACAAGCGAGATCCTGCGTTCAAGAAACCAACTAAACCTATTGGTCCGTTCTATAAGAAAAAGAAGAAAGGCTTTGTCTATCAAACGGGAAAGGGTTGGAGACGCGTTGTTCCTTCGCCGAAGCCGAAGAATATAATCGAGAAAAAAGAGATTATGGACTTGATTAAACCGGGACGGATTGTGATTTCTTGTGGTGGTGGAGGAATTCCAGTTATAATGAAGCGGAAAGAGTTAATTGGAGTAGACGCGGTTATTGACAAAGATCGGGCTGCTGCTTTGCTAGCTAAAATTGTGAAGGCGGACATATTATTAATATTAACCGATGTTGATGGTGTTTATTTGAACTTTGGGAAGCGGAATCAGAAGAAAATAAGAAAACTTAAATTAGCTGAGGCTCAAAAGTATTTGAAAGCAGAACAATTTCCGGCAGGATCAATGGGTCCAAAGATTGAAGCTTGCATTCAATTCATTAAGCAGGGTGGAAATAAAGCGATAATAACTTCGCTCGAGAAAGCTGACGCTGCGCTCAAGGGAAAAAGTGGGACTATGATCATACAATGAAACTATCTACGAGAAATTTATTAGATATCAATGATCTATCTAAGAGAGATATTCAAAAAATCTTCAATTTGACCAAAATTCTAAAGACTAGAAACAAGAAGCATAAAGAGATTCCACTGCTCCGAGGCAAAACGCTGGCGCTCATGTTTGCTAAACCCAGCACGCGAACAAGAGTTAGTTTTGAAGTTGGAATGGTTCAGCTAGGCGGGTCTGCGCTAGATTTATCTGGACAAAAGATGCAGATCTTCAAACATCGTGAGAGCTTAGCAGATACTGCTAAGACTTTGAGCAGATATGTTGATGGAATTGTTGCTAGGCTTTATGATCATAAAGATATTCTAGAATTAGCTGAGAATTCGTCAGTTCCAATAATAAATGGTTTAACTGACTTATTACACCCTTGCCAAGCACTTGCAGACCTGTATACAATTAAAGAAAAGAAAGATTTGCGCAAAGTTCACATCGCTTTCTTCGGAGACGGTGGCGACAATGTCTGCCATTCCTTAATGCAAGCTTGTTACAAATTAAATGTTCCGCTCGCAGTTTGCTGCCCAAAGGAGTTCCAACCAAATAAACAGATCATTAAAAATATTCGGGATTCTGCATATATTACTTTAGATCCCGTCGGCACTGCTAAAGATGTTGATGTTTTGTACACCGACACTTGGGTTAGCATGGGACAGGATGCTCAGGCTGCTGAGAAGATTAGAAAACTCGAACCATTTCAAGTAAATTCTAAACTATTACGCGCAGCGCATAAAGATGCGATTGTCATGCATTGCTTGCCTGCACATCGAGGACAAGAAATCACTAATGATGTAATCGATAGTCTCCAATCCGTAGTCTTTGATCAAGCAGAAAATAGGTTGCATGTGCAAAAAGCAATTATGACGCTACTTATGAAATAATTCGCTTGCTTAGGGTTTTCCGCCTCCGATTTTGCCGACCGAGGTACGAGGAGGGAAAAGGGGAGCTGTAGAATCGGTTGCATGTGCAGAAAGCTATCCTCTCCTTGCTACTTAAGCGATCTTAAAAATTCCTCTTCCTTAAAGTTTAGCTTTGCTGGAATTATCAAGCAGTACGGTGGCTTTCCAAAATTAACTTTCGGCAGTTGTCTCACCGAAGTGTAAACTATCTTTTGCGTTTTTTGTCCGAGTCTAGCACAACCAATTAATTTCAGTTTAGTAAAAATATCTGATGCTCGATTCGTTGCGATTATATAAAGAATATCTATTGCTTGCTTTATCGTTAAGAATTTATTCGTATCTGGATTTAGATCTAGCAAGAATAGCGTGTGCGCTCCAATCTTCTGGTTTTGCTCGAATATGTCAAAGAAACTCTCGGGTTTGAAGTTCTTCTGCGGGAAGGGGATTGATGCAGTCTTTCCGAATTTGTATAGTTGGAGTCCTGTCTCGGCGGCGGCGGCTAAGATTGAAGGTGCGTGAATAATCTCGATTTTTATTTTTCTCTTTTTTGCTTCGAGAATTATTTCAGTATGAGTCGTAGCAGACAGCGGATCACCATGAATTAGTAGTGCTACATCTTTCTGCTTCTGTTTGAAAAAAGGTTGTGTTTCTTCGACTTGCTTTCTAGTCAGAGCGTGTATTTTCTTGCCAGTGAGGCGCTCTAGCTGCAATTTTGAGAAATCTGCGAGAGAGGTATAGGTTTCTAAATAGATCTCATCGCATTTTTGGATAGCTTCTAATGCCTTTAGCGAGAGATCCTTCCAAGAGAGTCCGAGGCCGATTAAATATAACATACTTCGGGCACATTAATAAATCTCAATTATCCTTATCCTCTTTTACGCATATTTCTCTCTAGTCTCTGCACAATTGTCCAATCCTTCTTTAACTGAACAATCTGCGTTTCACTTAGCGTCAAGCTGTTACTAACTCTCTTACGTTTATCTTTTAGCAAATTAAGTTCTGCGCGAAAAAGTGCCTCACTGCCGATGTTCAATTCTGCTAACTTCAGCATCGCTCTATTAAAAACTTCATCATCACCATCGACTCGCGCACGAGCTGCTTGTTGAGTTATCTTTTTCTTGGCAAGTATATATGCTTCCAGTTCATCCTCTTTCTCTTTAATCTGTTTAGTCAAAGCATCTGCTTTATTTTTAGCAGTATCAATAGCGTGCTCTGTTCTAAGTTCGTCTCTAATCGCCTTTAATTCTGCTCGTTTTAATTTAACATTTTTACGTTCGCCAGAGAATAGCTTTTTAAATTCCATAATATCTTAATTGATAACTAATATTTAACAGTTTCTTACTTGCCCTTAACTTCGCTTCGAATAGCGTTAGCATCTATGCTAAGCTGTCGATCAACAGCTATAAGTAATCCTTCTAGCATATGTTTCTCCACTTCTAGAGCAGGAAATACCGTCTGCCGCAACCTAATTATTTTGCGTTCAAATCCTTTATATTCACGTTCATTGCCTTTTTTCATAGCTGCCCTAGCTAATTTTACTAATTCTGCTTCTTGTTTAAGTTTTCCTCTGAGTCTTTTCTCAATTTTAAAAAGAGTACTTTCATATTTAAGTTTACGCGATTCAATAGATTCCTCTGAAGCTTCTGCTTTTTTCTCAGTCCTTATCCATCCCATATTACTAAAAATGTAAGTGAAATATTTATATCTTTCTATCTATTGTATCATAGATACTTCATACTTGGCTTCAGATTGCTGAGGGGAAAATCTCCGATATTCTCTAATTGTCATTAATCTTTCCCGTATCTCGGGATTATCACATTCTGCGATAACAAAATCGACTCTCTCACGAACTAAACCTGGCCCGATATCCTCGAATAGGCTGCTTTTAATTTCTATTTCTTCTATCTCTTCGTTCTCGAGTAAATTATCGAGCAAAATACCGGCAGTAGCATAACTAGCAGCTAATCTCCCAAGTGTTTCTATAATTTCTTCCTCTTTATGTGCTGAATCCTTGACTACGAATTGTAATTGATCATACATATGTGAAGCGACGATTAATCCACTAGCACCGGCTAATATTTCATGATAAGTTGAGCGTACCGCCTCAAGAATATTGAGATTGCTCTCGGCTTCGAGTTTTTTAAACTTATTACACAGCACTAGTTTCTGGAGAGAATATTTATTCACAGCTAAATCTTGCTCAGGATAAAGCATTTCCCGTATGCCTACTTGCGCAGTTACATACAAATTTATAAGTCGATTAGTATAACTAACCATTGCCTCCTGCTCAGATGAACTGGAGTCTATCAAATGAGTAAAACAGCTCGTCACCATACTACTATCGACTAGTAAACACTTAAAAGGATTCCGCCGCAATCCAATATAGCTTTCTAAGGTGCATCAAACGCCAGATTTCCTTATTCGCTTCATCCGGCCAATAGTGAAGAAATCTCTAATCTTCGCTTTAGCAGCCTCTATTTTAAGTTTAATCTGCTGTATTTCTTTCTTCTCAGCTATGATCTGCCCTTCTTTTCGCTTGATGCTACGTTCTATTCGCTCTAGCTTTGGCTCATATTTCTCTTCAACTGCTCGAATATCCTTCTCCTCAGCTCGTTCTGAGAAAATTTGCTCTTTTTTCTTCTTGAACATTTTAGAAAGTAAAGGTAGCAGAGGTATATAATTGTTTTGGAAAAATAAACAGAAATTCCTAAGATTCGCTATCCCAACCACAGCAAGCTGTGGTGTTTTACGCGAATCTTCGAAACGGAATTTCGGTAATTACTTTCCCAAAAGACCGCAGCAAGCTGCGGGGTTTTGAACCCAGAAAAGTAATAAAGCGCAAATTTATAAAAGTGGGAAGTATTATTTATGCATGCCAAAAGTTCTAAAAATAAAAAAACAGCAAGGGCAGAAAGCTAGAATTCTCCTTCTAGAGAAAAATTGGCTAGATAAAGATAGAATCATTGGTAGAACTCAGAGATATCTTCTATTTCCGCTTATAGAAGCAGCGGAACATAAGCAATTATTGAAATTATTCAAAAATGCCACTATTGAGAACCGAAATCTAGAAAGAATAAAAAAGAAAGTTGTAGATTTCTGGAAGAACATGCATACTTTAGTTCCAAAGAAATATCAGAAACTATTGCGGCGGAGCTTTGATATTATTGGTGATATTGCAATCGTAGAGGTTCCTAAAGAACTAGTAAAACTAGAGAAATCCTTCGCTTGGTCCCTCAGAAAGACGCATCCGAATGTTAAAGTAGTTGCAAAGAAAACTGGTCCGACTAAAGGGAAATATCGGATTCGGAAAGTTCAAGTAATTGGTGGTGAAGAGCGAACAGAGACCATACATCTAGAGCACGGAGTTAAAATGAAGGTAGATATAAATAAGACTTATTTCTCTCCGCGATTATCTGGCGATCGGCTAAAGATAGCAAATCAAGTCAAGCCATTTGAGAAAGTGCTAGTTATGTTCGCGGGAATTGGACCCTATCCGTTAGTGATTGCTAAGAAGCAACCGACAGCAGATATCTGGGCAGTCGAGCTTAACCCCTCAGCAGTAAAACTAATGAAATATAATGTTAAATTAAATAAGTTTGAGAAGAGAATCAGGGTCATTAAAGGGGATGTAAGGAAAGAAGTTCCTAAGCTAAAGACTAAATTTGACAGAATTGTTATGATGCTTCCAACTGGAGCTAGAGAGTATTTGGATATAGCTTACAAAGTTGCTAAGAAAAATGCAACTCTGCATGTCTATGGTTTTGCTGGAGACGAAGAAATTCCCGCTAAGGTTTCTTCAGACATAGATAAAGAATTAAAGAAGATCAAGAAAAACGGGAAATTAATAACTATCAAAAAGTGCGGAACATATGCTCCGCATGTCTGGCGGATTTGCGCAGAAATTAAGGTTCTTTAGTTTCTAAGTTTTCTAATTGCAAGCGATTGTTGAATAGCCAAAACCGGATAATTATCCCGAGAAATTCGGATTGTCCTAATCCGTATGCTTTGCAAGCTTTTTTTATCGACCTTATTTCGTCGTCATTAAAATATATTGTTATTCCATTCTTCGATCCCATTACCTTACCCCTAAACTTAGTAGTACACTACTAACATACCTTGTAGTACTTCGCTAGAATATATAGTTTTCGCTAGAAAAGTACATTCCTTGCAATATTAAAAGTACAGTAAACGCTATACTACGCCTAAATAAGGAAATGTTTATATAACACCTATAACTAATATTGGTTATATTATATGTGGTATGCGCAGCATATAACCGCTATAACTAATATAACTAATAATGGTTATAACCGAACGCGAGCTAGAAGTATTGAAGCTATCGAAGAGGCTGAATCAGCTAGAAATCTCTCGAAAACTAGGCATCTCGCAGCCAGCTATTTCTAAATTATATAACAATGCGTTGAAGAAGATAAAACAAGCTAAGGAGGTGCTAAAAATAGCTAGAAAGCTAAAGCTAGAATGAACTACGAAGACCAGCTAAGACAATACGTAGAAAACGCTCAAAGCAGTGGCTATTCTGATAGCGAGATCAGAGGAAATCTATTAGCTATTGGTTGGCATCCGTACATTGTTTATTCCTTAATTCCACACAAAGAAAAGAAAAGCAGAGCTCTTACGTACGTCAGTAGTGTGATTTTAGTTATTATTGCCTTATCATTCTTATTTGTAATGCGACCAGAGATAACTGGGCTTTCGTCGCTTGAAATCTCACCTGCGGAAGATACTCCTTTGGGAATTCCGGAGCCAGTTGAGGAGGTTTCTGAACCCGAACCAGAGCTATCTGTTCCTGAGCCAGTTGAAGAGACTCCTGACGAACCTTCTCCCGAGGAACCGGTAGAAGAAGAACCTGCAGAGGAACCAGCTCAAGACGAACTCGCAGAAGAAGTTCCTGTGGAGCCAGTTGAAGAGATTCCTGAACCTGCTCAACCAATACCTGACGAGCTAAGTATTCCAGAGCCAGCTCCTAGCAAATCAAATACCTCCGAGCCAGAACAGGAACAGCAGCTAGTAATTCCGTCTGAAGAAGTTCCAGTGG
>JAFCGA010000005.1:59661-69777 GCA_017608345.1 Candidatus Pacearchaeota archaeon
TGAAGAGCTAATACAAGGAGCAGCAGAAATCAACAAACCCGTTACATGGACAAAGAAAGTCAAGCTAGCTACTCCAGTTAGCAACGTCAAGATAAAAGTTCCTAAATCTGCTACGAATATTCGCGTTAAGAACAAGGACCAAGTCATTCAAAACGTAAGGATTGAAGGTCAATCTCTCGAGAGCTTTAATGCAATTACTGGCGCTGCGATTGGTGTAGATTCTAATTTATTTGCTCACTTCTTGGATTGGTTGAAGAGCTTTAGTATAACTGGGGCTGCAGTTAGTTCGCAGGAAGTTGAACTAGTAATTGAAGATGAAGTTAGTGAAGTTGAGATTGAGTATGAGACTCCTGGACCTTCGGTTAGGGAGAGCTCGATAGAAGATGGGAAGAGAGTAGTTGTGTACTCAGAGGTGCATTACACTGAGATTCTAGCGTACAGTACTATTCCGGAGTCTCAGCAGGAGAATGTTACGCTTCATCATGTTGTTGATGGAGAACGAGAATTGGTTAGTGCAGAATTTATTGATACTAACTCTGACGGTTTTGTTGATAAAGTTCAATGGACAGTTCCTGCGCTTTCTGAAGAGGTTTATGAGATTGTTATCGCTTCAGAGGATCAGCGATTTGAAGTGATGGCTGCTCCTCCGATTTCCTTCCAAAGAGCAGGTAATTCTACGGGCGATTGGGTGGTGATAGATATTGGGGCATCAGGGAATAACAGATTAGTAGTTGTGATTGTTGATGACGAGTCTACGCCTGGAGCTAGTTTCCAAGGAAACGTTTCAATCGGAGCCATTAATGCAACACAGCTGGAAGTAGCTGATAATAATGCTGGTCTAGGAAACCACCAAGAGATGCATTATTTCACAGAGAGTGATCTCGGAGCAACAGCTGGAAGTCAAAATATCACTTACAATGGTGGAGACCAGAACTGGCAGATACACGCTCTTGTCTTTTATAATGTCAATGACAGTGCTGCTAAGGATAGCCAGATAGATAATACTTCGGTAGTAACTGAAATAGCTCCAGCAGTCGTTGATATCCCTGCAAATGGTCTTTTGGTATTTGGGGCAGGAAGTGGCGGAACCGGAACGTTTGTTAATACTAGTTGGGATACAAGCCCTACAGTTGTTGCGGACGATGGTCTGAGTCCTGAGATCGAGATGACTGAAGCTACAGATCACTTTACTGCGGGTACTTCGGTAGTTGTAGGAACAGCATATTGGATATCTTCAACAACTGCACAAAACAATAGACAGCTCAGAGCAGATAGTTCTGCTGCACCCTTTAGAGCAACAGGAATCGTAGCTTCTTTTGAACAATTTATCCCTAACACAGCTCCTACTCACGATAATCCTATTTTGAACTCTTCCTCTGGAGGAAACCTAACTATAGATAGTATTACTTGCTATAATCAGAGCACAAATGATACAGATGGGGACAGCGTCACGAATATCTACAATTGGTACAGAAACGATACCCCAATAATGGTTCTGAATATACCATTTGATACTAAGTTTGATGCTACGGACAATTCAACAGCAGGAGTGACGGATTATTCTGGATACAACAATAATGGAAGATTAGGTAACTCAACAACCGGAACTCAGCCAGTTTGGACTTCTAGTGGAAAGATTGGTGGGGCTTATGAATTTGATAATAACTCTAGACAATATATCAATATTGGTGATCCTGCAAGTCTAGATATATCTGGAGGGTCTGGATCAGGATTTACTATCGCTGCATGGGTAAAAGTCGGGTCAAATACGTCCGGAGCTATATACTCTAAAGACGGCTATGGTTCTAATGATGGTGTACTTCTCTATTATAATAGCAGTAGTAGCCGTCTCGAAATTAAGGGAAATGAAGTTGGAGGGGCAAATGACTTTGGTGAACAACAAGATGAAGATACAGTTTTAAATCAATGGTATCACGTGGTCGGAGTAATTAGCGGGAGTGCAAATTTCTATATCAATGGAACAATGCACGGAGGGTTTGGGGGTCTTGGAGGTAATAATTACATGAATCTAGATAAAGATATCTGGATCGGAGGGAGCGTTGGTGGAGATTATCACTTCAACGGTACAATCGACGATGTCCGAATTTACAATTCCTCGCTATCTCCGGCCCAAATCTCCCAACTATACCAAGACACCAAAGATGGCTACTCAAATAACCAGACAATCGTCTCGGGTGAAACCACAACTGGAGAAACCTGGATCTGTTCTGTCACGCCAAGCGATGGAACAGACAATGGAACTACAAAGAACTCTTCTGCTATGCTTATTATGGATCCACTTCATTATCTAATTGAGAATGACACTTGGGGTGGGAATCTGAATGATGTTGATGAATCCTCAGTTGCTTTGGGCGATTTGGATTTGGATGGGGATTTGGATCTTGTATTAACTGGTTCTGGAGTTTCTACAGTGTATATTAATAATGGTACGTCTTTGGTTGAGAATACTTCTTGGGGAGGTAATTTGACAGGTATTCAAGAGGGTTCTGTTTCTTTGGGAGATATTGATAATGATGGTGATTTGGATCTTGTTTTGACCGGATTTCCTGCAGGTGGTCCTCCTTGGACTTTTGCCAGCGTTTATATTAATAATGGTACTTCCTTGGTTGAGAATGATACTTGGGGGGGTAATTTAACTGGAGTTATTACTTCCTCTGCTGCTTTGGGTGATTTAGATTTGGATGGTGACTTAGACCTGGTTTTGACTGGTGACGATACTGCTGGTGCTTCTGCTTTTTCTGCTGTTTATTTGAATAATGGTTCTTCTTTTGTTGAGAGTGATTCCTGGGGTGATGGCGTGTTAGATGTTTTCAAATCTTCTGTTGCTTTGGGTGATGTTGATTCTGATGGTGATTTAGACCTTGCTCTAATTGGTGAAAATTCTACTAATAGTCCTTTTTCTGCTATATATTTGAACAACGGCTCTTCTTTTGTTGAGAATGATACTTGGGGCTCGGATCTGCTCATTGCTTATGATTCTTCATCTGTTGCTTGGGGTGATTTGGACTTGGATGGTGATTTGGATCTCGTTCAGACCGGCCCAGGACAGGTTCTTATGGGGCAGACCTCGGTCTATATTAATAATGGTACTTCTTTGGCATTGAATGAGACTTGGAGAAGTAATTTGCCGAAGCTTTATGAGTCATCTATTGCGCTGGGAGATATTGATAATGATGGTGATTTGGATCTTGTTTTAACTGGTGATGAACCGGGAGCGTTATCTGAAGTGTATGTTAATAATGGTACTTCTTTAGTCCAAAATCTCTCGTGGGACTGGGAGTTGACTCATGTTGATGATTCATCGATTGCTTTGGGTGATTTGGATTTGGATGGGGATTTGGATCTTGTATTAACTGGTTCTGGAGTTTCTACAGTGTATATTAATAATTTCACTGTTGCCAACTCCGCTCCTTCGGCACCTACTATATTTTCCAGCTCATATTCGGGCGGACGCCTAAATTTGTCATGGAGTAATGGCACAGACTCAGAGACAGCGAATATTAGTTTGTATTATAATTTACGTGTTGGTACCGTGTCTGGTGGGAATAATATTGTTTCTGGAGTGTACGGCGGATCTGGTAGCCCTACTGCGGGCTACTTAGGAAACATGATGCAGAGGAAAAATATTTCTCTAACTCTCACTGAGCAGACTTATTACTGGTCTGTGCAGACGATTGATGCTGGATTAGCGAATAGTTCTTGGAGTGCTGAGCAGACTTATACGCTCCCACAATCTCCAAAATGGTCAAATAATCAATCCTCAATAATATCACCTTTTACTGGAGCAGTTTCGAGATTTAACATAAGCTGGACGGATGCTGAAACAAATGTAAGCACAGTTTTATTTGAATCAAATTATTCTGGCGGTGCTTTGAATTATACAATGAATCTTTCAAGTCAATGGCATGAAGGAGATGAGCATTTTGATACAAATGGACCCGGTGCAGGAAATCCTAGAGGTTTAGCTTGGAATGACTCTCATTGGGGCGTTACAGATGCGGGAGATTTTGAAGTTTACATATTCACTCCAGATGGAACCTCTGCTGGAAATTTTGATACACTCGGAGCTGGTTCAGGAAATCCTCAAGGTTTAGCTTGGAATGACACACATTGGGGAGTTTCAGATATCGTCACTGATGAAGTTTATATATTCTTACCAGATGGAACAGATACAGGATATAGTTTTGATACAAATGCAGCAGGATCTGGTGCTCCGAGAGGTATAGCTTGGAATGATTCCCATTGGGGAGTTGCAGATTCAGCAGATGCTAAAGTTTACATATTCACTCCAGATGGAACAGATACAGGATATAGTTTTGATACTGGTGCGGCAGGTGCAAATGATCCTAATGGTCTGGGGTGGGATGGATCCCAGTGGGGAGTTGTAGATGCTACTACAGATTTTATGTATTATTTCACTGCAAACGGATCTTTCACTGGAGAAACTTATAATTTATCTAAATTAGGGTCAATTGCTACAGATGGTGCGGGGTCTAACGGAACGCATTGGGGCGTTGTAGAAGGCGGTAACGATGAAGTTTACGTATATTATAGTTCTTCTGAGTCATATTACAACTATTCAGCAGCTATTCCTGAAGGAACTTGGTACTGGAAATCTTACGCAAACGATACCTCGGGAAACTGGAATGCTTCAGACAATTGGTATTTTATAGTAGCTACTAGTAGACCAAGTGTAACTATAAATAGTCCTTCTAGTGGATCAACTGTGAACGGGTATATATTAATTAATGCTACAGTTACAAAGGCTGTCGCAGAGATCAATGATTCAAGAGTGTTCTATTGGCTATCTAACTCCTCTGGAAACCAAACTGCTTGGACTGCTTTAAGTAATGTTTCTAGCGGAAATAAAAATTATTTTAATGCTACATTTAATACTTTAACTTTGACTGACGGATACTATAACTTGACAATAAATGCTACAGATAATGACGGAAACGAGAACTCAGATGAGAAAGTTCAGATTCAGATTGATAATTATCCACAGTGGTCAAACAATCAAACTTCAATAATATCTCCATTTACTGGAGCAGTTTCAGGGTTTAATATCAGCTGGACGGATTCTGGTTCTATTGATACAGTCTTCTTTGAATCAAATTATTCAGGAAGCCCAAAGAATCATACAATGAATCTTTCAAGTAGGATTGATGGATATTACTCCTTTGACACAAATGAGTCTGGTGCGGAGAATCCGCAAGGTTCGGCTTGGAATGGGAGCCATTGGGGAGTTTCAGATCCGGAAGATAATGAAGTATATATCTTCTATCCAAATGGAACAGATACAGGATATAGTTTTGATACTGGTGCGGCAGGATCTGGTGCTCCGCGGGGCTTAGCTTGGAATGGGAGCCATTGGGGAGTTTCAGATAATGCTGACGATAAAGTTTATATATTCACTCCAGACGGAGCAGATACCGGATATAGTTTTGATACTGCTGGAGCCGGTACAGAGGAAGTAGAGGGTTTAGGATGGAATGGGAGCCATTGGGGAGTTTTAGATATCGTAGCTGATGAAGTATATATCTTCTATCCGAATGGAACAGATACAGGGTATAGTTTTGATACATTTGGTGCTGGTGCCCTAGCTGCCCGAGGTTTGGGATGGAATGGGTCGCATTGGGGAGTTTCAGATAATGAAGATGAGGAAGTTTATATGTTCACTGCAAATGGAACATATACTGGATATAGTTTTGATACCGAGAAGTTCGGTGTAGAAAATCCTCGAGGTTTAGGATATAATGGCTCTCATTGGGGTGTCTCAGATGCTAACGACGCGGAAGTTTATTTCTTCTATTTGTATAAAATTTATAATTATTCTGCAGCTATTCCTGCCGGAACTTGGTATTGGAAGTCTTATGCGAATAATACCGTAGGATATTTAGAAGTTTCAGATACTTGGAAATTTACAGTAGCTTCAGGAGCAAATCAAGCTCCAACGCATAACAATCCTTTATTAAATTCCTCTTCTGGAACAAATCTAACTACTGAAAACATTACTTGCTATAATCAATCTACTTCAGATCCAGATGGAAATTCAGTAACTAATATTTACAACTGGTACAGAAACGATACCCCAATAATGGTTCTGAACATGCCTTTTGATACTAACTTCAGCCAGAACGGCTCTGCTGGCGTTAAGGACTATTCGGGTTATGAGAATGACGGAACGCCATATAACTTTAGCTGGGGTAATACTGGTAATTGGACTCCTAATGGTAAAATCGGAGGGGCTTACGAGTTTGATGGTGTGGATGATTATATTGGTTTAGGAACGCCAGCAAATCTAAGAGCAACGCAAACAACATATTCAGCATGGATAAAACATGAGGCAGTTTCACTATCCGATGCAAATGGAGTTCATATTGTCTGGGGAGCAGGTATTTCAACGGGTGGAAATGAATATGGAGTAAGATTTAACTTAGCAGGAGATAGTGCAAATGGAGGAAAACTTTATGGATGGGCTGGAACTGGAGACGCAACAGAAGCTCAAGCGGTTGGAGGTTCCCCATTAAATGATAGTACTTGGCATCATACAGCTATAACGTGGGATGCAAATGAATTATTAATCTATGTTGATGGTGTTGAAGTTGCAAGCGACAGCTCTGAATCCGGTAATATTGCGTATCACTCAGATAATTATTATTTCTCAATTGGAGTACTCGATCTAGGAACCTCACAAATAAGACTTTTCAATGGCTTAATAGATGAAGTAAAAATCTACAACCACTCTCTTTCAGCAGCCCAAATCTACCAATACTACCAAGACACCAAAGACGGCTATTCAGATAATCAAACAATAGTCTCAGACGAAACAACAACTGGCGAGAATTGGACCTGCTCAATAACTCCGAATGACGGAACTGAAGATGGAACTGCTAAGAATTCTTCGACGATGGTTATTCTCGCACCTGCGAATCAAAACCCAGTAGTTTGGAACATGAACCTAACTCCTGCACTCAATATCAACCTATTCGGAGACTACAATGCTACAGCAAACGTCACAGACGATGGAACAATAGCTAACGTAACTGTAAACGTATCGCTGACTACAAATGGTGTGGACGTTTGCCGAGACTATTATGTAAATGGAACTTGCTCTGGGAGTGCCCCAGATCAATACTTCATGACTCTGCTAGCAGGAAACATCTACTTAAGAGAAGAGGTCCGGCCAGATACAATATATCCGCAGATCGAGTTCGGCGAAGATTCACTCTTCTGGTATAATGAGCCGGATTTCCTAGATATTCGAAGAGATAATTATATGATCTTTAACTTTACTAATAACTTCACTTCAGTAGCTAATCAAAGCTTCTGGGTCGAGTTCGACGCCAGAGCAAAGTCCGGTGCAAATAGGAACTTGCGAGTGTTTGTCGTTGATAAAGATCAAGATATAACTTACTTCCAGCAAGATTGGCTAACTGATGCTAACACCGAAGAAATCTGCTCTATTGATGAAGCTGCTGCAAAGGATCACATACACACAGCTAATTCAAGCCATCACTTATGTAAAGTAACTCTTAATGAAGATGGAACTCTGGGATCGAACAACCTCAATATTACAAATCGATTCTGGATTGTCTTGTATAAAGATCAGACGCAAGTAAATCGAGCTTGGAATATGAGCTACAGAAACGATACTATCTGCAATAATACAAATAGCTGGTATATTGGAGATAGAAATGCTGGATGGACAACTACTTATCAAAATGGATGTCCTGACGCGCATATTCACCTAGCTCGAAGAAATACGCTCGTAGATGGAGTAAAAATCAATGTCTGTGCAAATGATACGCTCGGAGCTTCTGCTTGCAATTCCACAATTCTCAATTTCGGAGACTTGCCTAGCCTACCGCCAACACCAACATCTTTCATTACGCCAGAGAATGAGACAATTAACAGTTTCTATAACATAACAACGTCGGGATGTAGTGATCCGAACGAAGGCGATACAATAACTTATAATCTTACTTTAAAGAATATTGACGGAAGCCTCAATTTAACAATAAATCAAAGCATGTCAACAGAGTATTTCTACTGGAATACTTCTGAAGCAGCTGATGGGTCTTATGATTTATTAATGATTTGCTGCGATCAAGGTGGATTATGCGCAAACTTCTCGCATTCAGGTGCTTATGATAATTTCACGATAGATAATAATGATGCTCCTACGCATAATAATCCAATTTTGAACTCTTCGTCGGGAGGAAATACCACATCTGAGAACTTAACTTGCTATAATCAGTCAACTTCTGATCTAGACGGAGATTCAGTAACTAATATTTACAACTGGTACCGAAATGATACTCCAATAATGGTTCTGAATATGCCTTTTGATACTCAGTTCGATGCTACAGATAATTCAACAGCCGGCGTAATTGATTATTCTGGAAAGGATAATGCGGGTCGGCTTGGTAATTCAACTACTGGGACTCAGCCCGTTTGGAACTCAACTGGATTTATTGGCGGTGCTTATGAATTCGACGGTGACGATGATTTTATTGATATTCAAGATACGCCAGAATTAACATTATCTGACGGTTTTACTATCTCTCATTGGATAAAACCGCGAAATCCCGCGGATGTTACTGCTGAATACCTCACAAATAGGTGGGGCGGAAGCGATGCGGCATGGGAAGTATACATCGGTGCGAACGATATAGCAATCGGAACTTATGATGGTGTTGCTGCATCTACAGTTAGCTCGACAACGAATGTACTTCCAACGGCAGACGTTTGGTATCATGTCGTGGCAGTATATGATGGCGGGACAACAGGAACAAATGCTCATTTATACGTTGACGGTATCGAAATAAAGAACGGGACTTTGAATCGGGTCCCTCACGATGTTGGTGATCCAATTAGAATCGGAGCAAGAGCAAATACAATCATGCTTTATTTCAACGGCACAATAGACGAAGTCCGTATCTACAACTACAATCTCTCAGCAGAGCAGATCTACGCGCTCTACCAGAACAAGACCAATACAATCGTTTCAGAAGAAACCAATGTCGGTGAGAACTACACCTGCGAAGTTACGCCAAATGATGCTACTGCGGACGGAACTCCAAAGAACTCTTCAACGATGGTTATTCTAGCGCCAGCAGCAACACCCTGGTACACCTCAGGCAACGTCTCAGGCTTAGAAACCTGCACGGACGAAGAAATCACAGTTACAAATAATCTAATAATCTACGCCGGTGGAGAGCTAAGAACTAACAATTGTAATTTAACTGTTTCTCCAAATAATTTCGCAGTTAGCTCGGGAAGTATATTCAACGCTACAGATACCATCTTAGTAGTGAACAATTGGGATACTTCCGGACTAGTGCTAACAGATCCTACTACGATCTGGTTAAATGGAAACCTGACAATTGGCAACAAAACCATTTGGAATGAGACAACTGTCAGAGTAAATGGGACTTCTGACGGAGCAATTAATATAATTGTAAACACTACGGGAAATCTTTCAATTATACAGAACTCTAATATAACAAACGGTGATAATTCATCAGCAAACTATAGATTTATGATCCAAGATAATGCTACTTTTGATGCAAGAGACTCTTCGATCTCTTATGCTGGCTGGACCTGGTCTTCTCCGTATCAGACTGCGGGGATTTGGACAAACGCATCAAATACTTCGTTTGTTAATGTCACAATTAACACAGACTATGCTGGAATTATATTTTATGGATCAAAATACAATGCTGTTGAGAATTGCACGATTAATAATATAACTGCCGATACAGATTATGGAATTTACGCATCTGCGAGTTGGAATAATACATTCACTTCTAATACAATCACAGTTGGAGATGACTATGGTATTTACTTGTATAATACTGACAATAGTACTATTTCTTCCAATAACATAACCGTAATAAGCCGGTATGGAGTTATTCTAAGTGTAAATTCATATAATAATGTAGTTGATTCAAATATAATTACAATAAGTGATAAGTATAGCCTTACTATTTCTACCACTAACACCTACAACACCATAACTTCGAAAAACATAACAGTAGCTGATGATTATGGTATATATATTTCTAACGCAGATTATAACACAATAACTTC
>JAFCGA010000006.1 GCA_017608345.1 Candidatus Pacearchaeota archaeon
ATCTGCTTCTAATCTCCCTATTTTCTGTAGATCTGCTATAAACACAGACTTGTCAACTAAATTACCGAAATATTTCGATCGAAGTTCAGCTCTGAGATCTTCGATCGTAGCAACAGTACTCTCCCGACTCTTCTGGTCATCATGACCATGTAAATCGGAAGAGGTGTATATCTTAGCAAATGATTCGGAGAAGCTCCATAAGCCAAATGAAGTATCTAAACTTGCATGATATTGCGTATCTCTATTTAGGATTTCCAATCGCCACAAACTTTCAAGTAAGCGTAGTAGCGTTGTTCTAGGAATCCTTAAAGCATTGGTCAATGCCTGAGCAGTAATCGCGCCCGCTTTTTCAAGATACTCAATAAGAATTCTGCGATCTGGGGGCATAGTATCTTTGACAACGCGAGTTAAGGCAGCGAATATCTCTGAGTCTAGTGTAGTTTTGCTCTTAATTGAGCATAGACCAATTGCTAGTTTCTTCAGCTGCTTATAGATTCTCGCAGGCTTTTCTGGCTGAGGTTTAAAGTCTAAGACTAATTCATTGCCCTTATAGCTCGCAGATACAGGTGTTCTAACTAATGCTAAAACTTTTGCTAGATTCTTGATCTTAGAAATATCTTCTTCACTGAAGGTAATTGATTGAACCTCAACGTTCGTTATAAAGCCCATAACTGCTTCGGAGAGTTCTTTGCGCATTTGTTGTTCTTTCCCTTCGTTCTTCTCAGTAAATTCAAGAAGTTTATCTACGTCATAGTCCAAACGCAGTTTCAGAAAGCGCTCTCCAAGTTTGCCTAACACAGAATAGAACTTATCAATGACGGGTGTAACGCCAGCAACAAAACCGAAGGAAGATTTAACGCTGATTTTCTTATCTAGTGTCCCGAATTTTCGGCTCATGTAGCCGTCATATAAATCCCTAAGCTGACCAAAAATCTCATTTCTAGCCTCTTTATGCATTGATAGAATATTTGTAAAATCTTTAATTAAGAGTACCTTACCGTCGAGCTGGCTTGCCAGTCCTTTGACTACTTCACCATTTGATTTAATGTAGCCAGAGATAAAGCTATTTGAGGTTAAAGAAGAGAGTTCATAAAACTGCTCTCCATCAGCAAACATTCTGATTAGTTCCGTCTTCGTGTTGCTTGGTGGTGCAATAAGGAATAGCCAGATAGCCTCACCGCCAATAACTCTGTCTAATGCACACGCTAGAATTATATCTATATCAACCGTTTCCGGAATGAATAGCCATTTTTTAAGTGTCAAGATGACTTGCTCGTAAGTCGCAGATTTATATTTCTTTATTTGCGGCGTGTTCTTATTATCTGACTCTTTGAATCGCTTATCAAACTCTTTAAGATCTGGCAGCTCGAATCCCGTTTCAATCTCCGCCTTGCCTTTAAATGATAGATACTTATTCCGATCATCGATTCCATTTGCATGAAGGATCAACATACGCAGTGTTTTGAACTTAGCTTTCTCTGCACCTTCAAACTGTTCCGATTCTTCTGGATACTTTTCCTTGAGCCATTTAGCCACCCATTTTTGAATTCTCTTGGCTTTAGCGTTATCTATCATTTCTTCTCGATAGCTATCCCAAGATAACCTTCTTTTAGTTCACCTAACCATTTAGATTGTGCATTCTGCTGCTTTAACCAAGCTAGGCATTTCTTCTTCGTATTGAACTTCTTTATCGCCATAATGTAACCTCTATCTTCAAGCCGTTTCTATCGAATTTTACGAATTCTAATTCTCGAGATAAGTAAGAGAGAAACTTTCTTGCTTGAGCCTTATTCAAACTGAAGAGGCAGCCAAGTGTCTGATACAGTTCTTTTCTAGGAATTCTTAATATTCCTGCAGCAGCATATTTTCTGATTATGCAAGATAAAAATTTTGAATAGAACAAACTCTGCAAAGACTGCTCTTTATAACTTCGTAGCGTAGGTTCTAATTGACAGTTTCGGGTCTCCGGCCCGGCCTGATTCATTTTTCGATTTTGCCTCCTTTTTTGAATCCAGAGAATATAACAATTTTAGCAACTCCTTTGTTCTTTACGGTTAATCGATTGGCTTCTACTAGTCTCTTGACTACTTCAGAGGCTACCTCATGCCGTACTTTTAATTTTCGGGCAACGTCACTAATAAAGCATGGTCCATTGCTCCTAACGTAATCTTCGGCTTCCCTTTCAATTGTCATGAGAAGCTTATCGAAAGCTTTATTTAAGAAAAGGTATTAATTAACAAAAAGTTAATACAATGAGAAAAAACGCTGTCACCAAATCATATTTTACTAAGAAGACAAAACATACAAATAAAATACTATCTTGCTTCAGACAGGATGAGGAAATAGCTCATGTAGTCCTAAGGAAAAAGTTAATTAAGAAAGCACCGCCTCACTTTCGAGAGGATAATAGATTTGATGCTTCGCTATTTATTGGGCATGAGTCTCAGCTAGATAAAGAATTGAAAAAATTATGCGCGCAGAAAGTACTAATTAAACGAAAAGAAGGCAAGCAACGTTATGCTAAGTCTTATTACAGAATAAATCCTAATCGGTTGAAAGAAGTATTAAGGTACGCTAACAAAGCTACTGATTTGTACCAGTTAGAGCAATATTCTTCTAAGGAACTTATCTCTCCGCCCGGAGTATCAATTTATGGTTTGAAACCAGAAGTCTTTGATACTCATGAAGATAGAACATCTATCTCTACTAAAGGTTATCGGGATTTACATCGTAAAGGTGTTATGCTAACAAAATATAAACAATCTATTCGAATTAGTCCTATTGAAGCTATAAAGCAAATCGTTGAGCAACTTATAGAACTAAAGAAAAAGCACCGCTTAACGGAACTTGAGAAAATATATTCCAAAGAACTATCGAAAGTGAAATCAAACGAGTTTAAGATTCTGCTGAATAAACATAAAGAACTATTCTTAGCATTTTTGAATAGCACTGATCAGGATGAACAAAGCATATCCGAAGTTATAGATATGCCGGCACGTTTGTTCTCTGGTTTTAGGAGACTTGAAGATGGAAGTACGATTACTACAGCATACGGCGAGGATATTTCTAAAGCTCACGTAAGGGATATACTCACTCTAAATAGGCAAATAAGATTGAGACTAGGCAAATTTCTTTTTAGAGTTATACGTCCCTTATGGTCAGAAGGATGGTATCCAACGGCAGTGTCAATAGTTGGGCATAGCAGTAGTGCGGTTTTTTTAGATGA
The DNA here is from genome assembly GCA_017608345.1 of Candidatus Pacearchaeota archaeon. GTDB lineage: Archaea > Nanobdellota > Nanobdellia > UBA10117 > JAFCGA01 > JAFCGA01. The sequence continues at coordinate 3,227 of JAFCGA010000006.1, forward strand.
TTTGCAGCAAGAAATCGATAAAATTAAGCACGCGCCAACTTCTTAATATCAAATCCTAAACTATTCAGTATATCTAACATCGTTGTCCTAATGAACTCTTCTTGTCTTAAAACATGCCTTTGAGCTTCTCGTAAGTCAACTACAGCACCGCATTCACAATATTTATTCTCAGCAGGATTCTGCTTATTGCACATCGGGCAACACTTTGGAGTCAGTTCGTGCTCAGTTTTGTTGCTCTCCTTTTTATCTTTAAGTCCTGCATTGACAAGCACTTTATTACATACATCTTGACCACTTAAGTGCACGTAGACTTTGACCATGCTACTATCACCAACCCAGCCAGCATAGACTTTAAGCTCTTGCTCGGTTAGTTCCTTGCCTAACTCAGTTAAGCGACTATGCCTAAGTAAATGAGGATATACTTTCTTCTGAATCAGAGCTCGCTTAGCGTATTTCTTGAGAATATCAGTTAATGCTGTCGTAGATAGCGCATTGTCCTTACTTCGGTGCTGGTTTAGAAATAAAGGCGCGTTAGGATTATCTGCTATCGGATGCTGATTAATCCAGTCCTTAACGTGAGGTAAAGAGTAGATAAGAGGTAATTTCCGACTCACTGTCTTGCCTTTAGGTAAGGTTACAAAACCATAGAGAATGTTCTCATCTTTGTGGATTTCTATATGCTTTATTCTTAACTGTAGGAATTCACCAGCTCTTGCAGCAGTCTCGTATAACAAGGCCACAACCGCCTTATCTCGTGCGTTCTCAGCGACCCTAATCATTTTCTTGATCTCTTTAGGTGAGAGAAGTTCTTCAGGCAGCTTAATTGTATGATTTCGTTTCACTTTAATGTTAGATATTAATGCAATATCTTCTTTCTTCTTATTAAAATACCACTTAAGAAATTGGATCAAAAACATGCGTTTGTCGCTGGCAGTTCTGGGCTTATACTTCTTATCTATAAAATCGAGATATTTATCTATATCCTGCTCAGTAAGCTGCTCTAGATCTCTATCTAGAGTCAGTAAAAGCAGTTTAGCATGCGATAAATTAGTCCTTTTGGTTTGTATGGTTACATTTTGGCGCCGCAGGTAGCCATTATATCTAGCGAGAATCTCCAGCTGTTTCTTAGTACAATCTGAGCACGCTAATACAGAATTAATATAGCTGTTACAGCGCTCTGTAACTTGCTCTTCGTAGGACTTGATCGAACCCATACCCCTGCTCACTTTTTGCCGATATTTATAGAGCACTTAACTTTACTGGGTTCGAGTATTAGGGTCAGCAGCTTTCCTGGGTTCCCACGCCAAACGCAGTACAACCAAAAACGTACAAGGGCTTAACTTCTGAGTTCGAGAAGGGATCAGGTGTTACCCCTTGGCTTTGACCGCTGACGTTGATTAATTAGAAGTTGTATTTAAAAAGATTATGATTTGCTAGAATTGCCGTCTCAATCGCTCTCGCAGATATTTATATGCTGATTTCGTAGATAGATAAGAATACTTGCTGAATATTTGAAGGTATAATGAGCTTCGCATATAGCAGTAGATTGTGCAGTTCTTGCAAAACTTAAATCTTCCTTCCAGCTTCCTCATTTTCGTAACTTCTTTTGAATTATATATTTTAAATAAATTATTACTGATCTTTATCTTCTTGAGGTAATGATGATAGCAAGGCAAGAGCAAGTAATTATCTGGTGAGATTACGATCGTTGAGCTTATTGCTTTGCAAAGTGGATTATTAACGTCGTTTCCTCCATTCTGTATTAATTCTAGCTGAGCAAGATCGAATATAATATATGGCTGATTAAACTGTTTTTTGAGCGCTAGTGCAGATTTCTTTGAAAGTCCGCTATTCCCAAAATATTCGAAGCAAGGATTTAATACAAGCGTACAGCGGTTCTCTTGCGCAAATTTCACTATTCTTGGTACAGCTTTAATATTTCCATTTGTTACTGTATGTAGCAGATATACTTTTTGTTTGATCTTCTTTGCGATTTCTATGCTTCTAATAACTTTATGATGAGAATTTACTCCCCGAATTTTATTATGCTTGTCCGCGTCTACGGATTCAAAAGAAAATTGTAAAATATCAACCAGGCCCCGCAATTTAGAAGCATATTTAGGATAGAGTAAGCAGTTCGTAGTGATAGAGGTATAAAATTTCATTTTTTTAGCTAGTTTTAGTACATCAATAAGTGGCGAGTACAGTAGCGGCTCCCCACCAGTAAAATCAATGAGCTTCACACCTAGCTTTTTCAAAGCTCTCAGATTATTTTCAACTTCGTCGAGCGTTTGCTCCCTTATCTTAGAATTCTCTTTATTTCTCCAGATGTTACAGAAGCTACACTTTGAGTTGCATCTTAGCGTTACATAATAATTGCATATACGCGGTCTCATAGACTTTTTTGTAAGTTAGCCTTTAAAAGCCATTCTTGATTATAGGATAACTTTTAAGAAGAACTAATTCTTTTGTAATTTATGCCAAAGCAAGAAATAAGAGTTCTCGGAATTGACGATTCTCCTTTCCAGCGGGGGCGAGGAAAAGCGCTAGTCATCGGCACAGTTTTCCGCGGCGGGCAATACATGGACGGGCTTTTATCAACCTATGTTAAAGTTGATGGATTAAACGCAACAAGAGTTCTGACAAAAATGATCAACGAGAGCAGGAATAAAGATCAATTATCTGTTATTTTGCTAGATGGAATCGCAGTAGGCGGCTTCAATATAATCGATATTCACGATCTTCACGGTCAGACTAGCTTGCCCGTAGTAGTTGTGGTTCGGGATATGCCGAACTTTAAGAGTATTTCAAAAGCTCTCGATAATCTGCCAAATAAGCCAAAGCGACTAGCGCTACTTAAAAAAGCCGGCCAGATGCATGAATATTGGGTTAATAATGATAGCCGATCAAAGAATAAAATCTATTTTCAGTTCGCAGGAACCTCTGAGAGCTATGTTCGCAAGGTTTTAAAGCTTACAATAAAGCATGGTCTCATACCTGAGCCAATAAGGATTGCTCATATTATTGGGCAAGGATTGGTTTTTGGTGAGTCAAAAGGTCGAGCATGAGAATATTAGTTTTTGGAGATAGTATTGCGGCGGGCGTAATTGATTATGAAAAGGGCGGTTGGGTACAGCGATTGAAATCTTTTTTCTTAAAAGAAAGCGACGGCGAAGTTTCGTTTTATAATTGTGCTATAAGTGGGGATACAACTGAAGAAGTATTAGCTCGATTTAAAACAGAGGCTAAAGCACGAATTGGTGACGATGAAGTTATTATCTTCGCAATTGGAATAAATGATAGTTTGTATGATGACGGACAAAACGAGTATTGGGTTGCTCCGAAGCAGTTTGAAGTAAACCTTGTCAAATTGATTGAACTAGCGAAGAAATTTACAAATAAGATAGTATTTACTAGCTTACTGCCCGTTGATTCTCGAGTAAATCCGACACCGTGGGATTTACAATTACATTATACTTTAGAAAATACCAAGAAATATAGTAATATCATAAGAGCAGTTTGTAATAAGGATAAGCTTCAGTATATCGATTTAATGTCGGATTGGCTAAAAAGAGATTACAGCAAATTATTGGAGGATGGCCTTCATCCTAATTCAAAAGGCCACAAGCTGATTTTCGAACAAGTTAAAGACTTTTTAATAAAGAATAAATTGATGGAATTATGAAACAAGAGAAAGTTTTCTTTAGAAACAAACGGGGAGAGAAGCTGACCGGGTTACTAGATTTCCCAGATAATAAAAATCCACCAATTGTAATTTGCTTGCACGGCATGAAGGCGCATAAAAATTATCATAGTTTTACAAAGCCGCTAGTCGAGTCTTTAGTTCGGAAAGGTATCGCGGTTCTGCAATTTGATTTTCATGCTCACGGCGAATCCGAAGGAGATACAATGGAGTTCACTAGGATTAGCTGCGCTGATGATGTAGCTGCAGCGATTGATTTCTTAGAAGGGCAGCCAGTTGATATGAATCAATTATGTGTTTTTGGAACTAGCATGGGTGCTGTTGCTGCAGTTATTCATGGCTGCAGAGAAGCTAAAGCTTTAGTTTTTTACGAGCTATTCATACACCCAGAACTTTGGAGCGATTGGTTCTCTAAATTTGCTGATGAGATAAATGAGAGCGGGTACATGACACAGAGGTCTAGTAAAGAACCAGATAGAATTTTTAAATTTAGTAAGGTATTGTACGATGAATCTGTGCATACTGATCTGCGGGTGTATATAAAAAATGTTAAGTCTCCAACGCTGTTAATATATGGTACTACGTTTGGTGAAGAGATAATTAAGGATACAACATCTCGTTTTGATTGTAATTGTCAAGAAGTAAGAATAGATGCCCCACATGTTAAATTAACTAAAAAGCAATCAGAAAAGATTGCTCACCTAGCTGTAGAGTGGTTCAAAAAGTACCTATAATGGAATGTAACATCCAACAAAACATCAAAGACTGCCCCTGCACTTATCCTGGCTGCCCTAGAAAGGGAAAGTGTTGCGAATGTCTAAAATATCACTTAGAAAACGATGAGCTTCCAGCTTGCTGCTTCCCAAAGGACATAGAAAAGACTTTTAACAGATCAATACAGAAATTCATAGAAATTAACAATGGCTAAAAAGAAATGTACCTACAAAGACCACCCGACAAAGCTAGGCAAAGTATGGCATTTCTTAGCCCACGAAGATTCTTGGAGATCTTTCATAGTTGATGCTATCTTAATCATTCTCATAGGCAAATTTCTCATCTATCCAGCTATCGGATTAGCTTTAGGAACTAATTATCCCGTTGTAGCGGTTGTATCCTCGTCAATGGATCACAAAAGCCAAGAATTCGGTCAATGGTGGAATGTTCACAGCGCAGAGTATACACAATACAACATAACCCCGGAGCAATTCGAAGATTTTTATCTTAAGAACGGCTTCAAAAAAGGAGATGTAATAATAATAAAATCTGCAAAGGAATATCGGCCCGGGGATATTATTGTATATCAAGTCGCTACTCGAACAGACCCATTAATCCATAGAATTATTTCAATAGGTCCAATTCAAACCAAGGGTGATGCAAATCAAGGACAATTAAATTTTGAAAAATCAATACCGGATAATTCAATCGAGGGAAAAGCTATATTTATTATACCTAAGATTGGCTGGGTAAAAGTGGGGCTACTCGAACTAATTCGATGAAATTTCGAAAGAATATACCTGAACTCGCACCTACAAAAAAGAAGAAACCTAAGAAAAAGCGCAAGCTCAAGATAGCGATATTTACTGATACCTTTTTACCTCAACATAATGGCGTTGTTCAATCTATTCTTAATAATATAGAATATTTTTATAAGCGAGGACATAAAGTATGGGTTTTCGCACCAGGAAAGCGGTATAAGATAGAAACTAGGCGAGAGTTCAAGCTATTCAGGTCTTTTTCCATGCCATTTATCGGTCATAGCGAATATCGATTAGCAGCAATATCCGTAGATAAGTTTAAGGAAGTCTTCAAAAGAGAAAAATTCGATGTTATCCATTGCCATACACAGTTTTATATGGGTATTAATGGTCTAATTTTATCGAGAGAGTACAAAATTCCAGCTATTTCAACATACCACACGCTCTTTGAAAGCTATGAACATTACTTAGATCCTTTTCCGCTACCAAAATCTCTGTCGGATCTACGAACAGGATCTCTATACTATTATCTCCGTAAATTCCACAAATCCTTCTATAAAACAATCGTACCAACAAAGACTCTATCCACTTATCTAAAAAATAAAAGAAAAATCAATACAACTGTACTTACTAATTCCATCCGCTTTGATAAACAAAAACATGTAAATATAAAGAGGAAATATAAGATACCTCGAAGCTCTAAATTGATTCTCTTTGTTGGCAGAATTGGAAAAGAGAAGAATCTAGATTTGCTGTTGGATGCATACAAATCTATACAAGCTAAAAAGGTCTACTTATTAATCGCGGGCTATGGCCCTTATCTTCCGCACTTGCAAACCCGAATCAAATCAGAGCAAATAAAAAATGTAATTTTTACCGGCAAGTTTCCAAGTAACATAAAGAAATCGCTTTACTCTGCTTGTACTTTCTTTGTTTCAGCTTCAGAATCAGAAACTCAAGGCATGACGTTTATAGAAGCTATGCTCCGCAAGAAACCGGTCATAGGAGTCAGAGCGCAAGGAGCAATAGATGTGATCAAAGACAATGCTAATGGCTATCTAGTAAAACCTGGAGACTCTACAGCACTGGCAGAAAAGATGAAACAATTGCTAGATCATCCTCGCTTGATTAAGAAGTTTGGGAAGGCTTCTAAGAAATTAGCTAAAGAATATTCAATAGATAAGGTCGGTGAGCAAATGATTAAGCTCTATCGCCGAGCAATCGCTAATCATAAAATTGATCCGGGTACGCGCTCTACATTTCTAAGATTTTTAATAACAAAAGATCCACAGACCTTAAAGCAAGCCTTTAAAAAATTGCAGGAACGATTGGGAACTACCATCCGGATTATATGAAATCAGAACATAAGCTATCTATAGTGATTCCCACGCTAAATGAGGAAGAGTACTTACCTAAATTACTTTACGCGTTAGTCAGACAGTCCTTTAAGGATTTCGAAGTAATTGTTGTTGATGCGAAGTCAAAAGATAAGACAGAAGATCGAGCGAAATATTTTAGTAGTCATTTAAACTTGAAATTCCTTTCTTCAGATAGAGCTTCTCCAGCAATACAAAGAAACCTCGGAGCTAAAGCAGCGAAGGGAGATTATCTTCTCTTCTTAGATGCGGATGTTATTGTAACTATTAATTTTCTAAGAGATATTGTTCACGAATTCGATGAGAGATATATTGAATGCGCGACATGTCTATTAATTCCAATAAGTGATAAATTAATTGATAAGATGATGCATGGAGCGGTGAATTTTATGGTTAGAACAGCACAATATACAGATCCATATGCTCCTGGCGCGTGTATTCTATGTACTAAGAGATTATTTAATCGGATTTTAGGATTCGATGAGTCTTTAACGCTATGTGAAGACCATGATTTGGTTGGTAGAGCAAAAGAGCTAAGCAAATTTAGAGTTCTGCGTAGTCAGCGTATCTATCTTTCGGTAAGACGCCTAAAAAAAGAAGGACGATTGAAGTTGATAAGTAAGTATATGTATGTCGAACTGTGCCGCAAATTATTGGGCAGCTCTCCAAATGGAGTTGAATATTCATATGGTGATTACAAAACCTGAACTAACTATCGTGATTCCAACGCTAAATGAGGAAAAATATCTCCCTAAGCTGTTGGCTGCATTAGTAAATCAGACATATCAGGATTTTGAAGTTATTATTGTTGATGGAAACTCAAAAGACAATACCGTTGAAATTGCAAATAGTTTCAAAAAGATCCTTAAACTCCGAGTAATTATCGAAAAAGAACGCAGCATAGGCCTTGCTAGAAATCGCGGGGGAGGGGTCGCAAAAGGTAAGTATATTTATTTTTTAGACGCAGATGTGCTTCCCGCTAGGAATTTTCTAGAGAAGACCATGCTAGAAGCCAAATACCGCGAATTAGATATTGCGACAGCCCGCCTTAGGCCGATTAGTAAGCGGAGAAGAGATTATCTACTGCGAATTTTAGCTAATTCTACAATGCTATTTTCTCAATATTTCTTCCCAACAGCATTTGGATTTTGCATTTTATGCACCCGAGAAGTTTTCGATAAGACCAAAGGATTTGACCCCACAATTAAGTTAGGAGAAGATAATAATTTTGTTCGACGAGCAGCAAATAAAGGTTTTAAATTCAGAGTTATGAAAAAACCAAAGATACCCGTATCTGTTCGCAGATTAGATTATGAAGGACGATTAAAGATGCTACTTAAATATTACACTTGTGCCATACATTGGTTCATTCTCGGACAAGAAGCTAGAGACAATCGGTTTAATTACGAATTCGGTAATTATTAATATGCGCCGTCCGGGATTTTCCGTGCCTCCGGAGTTAAAGTTCTTTCTTCCAGACCGGAACTAGTTCCGGTTGGCCACGCGGAATTTTATTCCGCTTGGTCCCCAGGGTTTCTTTCTTTCAAGAAAGAAAGGCTGTTTGAACCCGGGCCATCAGCTTGGAAGGCTGAGGTCCTACCATTTTCCACAACCTTTTCGTATTTTCGGAGCGAGCAAAGCTCGCGTAGTAAGATGCCTTTCTTTTGGCACCTTACCTTTCCTTGCTCAACGAGTAAGGCACGAGGAAGCTATGCTTCTGACGTGTCTCTTCGCGAAAGAAAAGGCAGTTCTAGACCAACGGCGCATATAGAATTAATAAAAAATCTGTTTATAAACGTAACGATTATCAGAGCTGGGCTTTGTTTAAAAATTACCTCGCTTAACAAGCTTTATATTTGCTTAATAGTCTGTCGCATAATTGCCTTGCTGATACGCCGTCTAATACTTTTAATGCCTGCGGCTTTTCAGAGTAGTCGTTTTCTTTCCAATCCGAGCAAGCATTAAAGAAAGTCTTTGCATCTTCACCGACGCATTCTGTACCTGAGATTGATGTAGTTGGAGCAGCAGTTGTTGCGCCAGTCACAGGAGCTTCATTACCGCTAAAAGCAAAATATAGTCCTCCTACAACTATAACTACGACAATTATACTTAACATTAGCTTCGCTACTTTCTTCATATTTAAGTTACCGCACAAGGATATTTAAAGTTTTTCTATGCTGTGTAAAATAACCAAAAACCATACTGGAAAAGAACCACCCGCTAGACTTTCCGTTCTGATTTTTGGAATTGCATTCGAATTAAAATATATATTTTTAGACCCTCGTGCGACTGCAATAAGAAAATAATAACGTTTATTAGTGTAATTCGCGTTATTTAACAAATGATGTATGTTTTCTCAGCGTACCCAAATATCGCAATAAATTGCTGTGGCGGAACAATCGCAAAGTACTCTGCGGAAGGAGAAAGTATAACTCCCGTAATCTTTTCTTTCGGCGAGAATACAAATCCATTGCTAGATCCATCGCATATAACTGCGCAGCTAATTAAGGAATCCCGGGCAGCATTTAAACTCTTAAGGTGCAAGCCAATCTTTCTCGGACTTCCAGATAAGCGATTGAGAAAACGCATAACTGATAGCAAGATAGAAACGCAGATTAAACAACTTTTGCGGAAGAGCCGACCAGAAATAATATTTACGCATGATATTTATGATGCAAATCCCACCTATCGAAAGATAGCCAAATTTATAGAAAAAACAGTAGCTGAATTGAAACTTAAGACGCGGATTTACGCATTTCGAGCAGAATTTCCAATTAAACTAATAAAACGGGAAGTTCCCAAGCTGTATGTGGATATTACAGACCGTTATGCGGCTAAGCAAGAAGCAATAAATCAATTTAAGTCGCACGAGCTGTTTAATAATTATCATTTAGCTATTTCACATTTAAACGATCGTGTCTATGGCTTGCGCATCGGTGTCAAGTATGCAGAAGTGTTTTATCGAAGTCAGTGATTATGTGGCTTCGGACCATATCTGCTTAAAGAACGCGTTGAATTGGCTTGCTAAGGCTTTACTTTGTATTTTTATTGCTGTTTTGTTAGGTATCCAGCTAAGCAAGACTATCATATCCTGAAAAATAGTTATGCCTTCGGGAAAATCAAAGTTAGTATATTTTATCTGCAATTTGCTGTGTCTCTTTTCGCGAGAAGGTTTATTTTTTGTATTTCGTAATAATTTAACTTTAATCCCGCGATTTTTTCTTCTTGTACTTAAATGCTTAAAGAAGAGATCAGCAGCGTCATCCTTTTCTTCATTAATTGAAAATATTAAATATTCTTCTTTCGGCTTAGAATTACTTATTAAATTATTAAACATGGCGAATATCGCTTTTCGGCCGTCATAGATTTCTACGGATTGCTTTCGGTTAGCAAAGGTTTTCTGCGCTTCAAGTAGAGGCAAGAGTTTTGAAAGTTTTTTTTGCTTTTCTTCCAGCGAATTTAGGATAGTTTTGGGCTCAGCGGCTTGATAATTCCGACTACTGCTAATGATGACATAAGATACTAACCCTTTTGTTTGTAGGCGATTTAGAACCTCATATATCTTTGAGCTCGGGATATTAGTTTTCTTAATTATTTCTCCGACAGTTGTTGATCCTATCTGAAGTAGAGCTAAATAAACTTTAATCTCACGTTTTGAGAGCCCAATCTCTTCAAGTATGCTTGTGTCCATTTTATTTTATTATCGAGCAGGTTTTTAAATATTACTACTCCCATTAGGGGTAGATTATTCTTATAATTCTCATTTTCAAGTAAGAGATTAAGATGAAAAATAAGAAATACGCTTTAATTACTGTTTCAGATCGGAGAGGATTGCTACCTTTTGCAGCAGCATTAAAAACGCTAGACTTCGAGATTATAACTTCTAAAAGGACAACCCAGTTTCTGAGAAAACATGGCCTCGAAGTAACAGAAGTACCGGAGATTACTGGATATCAACCTATAATCGGCAAGCAGGGAATAAAGTTGATTCACCCGAAAATCTTCGGAGCTATCCTGGCGGACGAGAATAAACGAGAGCATCAGGAAGATTTGAAGAAATATAATATTAACCCCTTCAAACTTGTTGTTTGTAATTTTTATCCTTTTGAGAAAACGATTTCGAAGAAGGACTTTCAACATGAAACAGCAATGTACAATTTGGATATCGGTGGACCGGCAATGGTTCGCTGCGCTGCAAAGAACTACAATAATGTAACAGTTATAACTGCCCCCGAAGATTATGAGATGGTTTTGGGGGAGCTAAAATCAAAAGGAGACGTGCCGCTAGAAATTAGGAAATCTTTATCCTTAAAGGCGTTTAGATATGTGCATAACTATGATGAACTAATCATTACCTATCTCTCCTCAGCGTTCGAAGTTAAGGCATGTAAGAATTGTTTAAACACGACAAAGAATCCGACGATGACAATCAATGAAGAAGGGTTATGTCGAATCTGCGAGTTGTATAAGAATAATTTCGACAAAAAGATACTCGATAAAGAGTTGAAGTTTCTTAAGTCCTTTATTGGTAGCAGTAAAAGCAAGTATGACCTAATGGTTGGTATATCTGGTGGCAAAGATAGTACTGCTATGTTACATACAATTAAACAAATGGGATTTAATCCGCTAGCATTTAATTTTGATATTGGTTATTATCCTAAACATATTTTTTCAAGATCAACGCAGGTAGCTAAAAAGCTCTCCATCGACCATGAAATAATAGATATTCGAAAGTATATTCGCGAAAATGATCGAAAGTCATATCAGATGACTGCGGAGTTATATGATCGAGGTAATCTGCAGGAATTCCAAGAGCGCTATTTGATCGGTCGGAAGCATTACTCTGTAAAGTGTAAGCATTCTGTTGCATTTGTACGAACTTGTCAACTATGTCGTCATACAGTTATCCCAGCGTATTACGCAGAAGCTTTGAAGCGTGGCGTGAAAGTTGTTGTGCTCGGTATAAATGAATGGGCAGGATTAAGCCAGAAAAGAGATTCAGAGAAGTACACTATTTCAGCTATTCGTAAATTGCAACCTTTTCCCGATAAGCCTGCAATATATATTGTTCATCTTCCTTTTCTGCTACAAAGAACCAGCAAAGATACCTTGAATATTCTTAAAAAGCTCGGCTGGAAAATCCCTTGCAGAGAAGACTTTATCGAATCAAATTCCAATTCCTGCTTATTTGCTAGAGCTGCAGAAAATAAGGCGCGAGAGCTGCTGGGGTTTCACCCAGATTCTACTCGATTATCTAGAGAAGTTACTGTTGGATTTATTACAAGAGAACAAGCTAGAAAGGCTCTGAGCAAAAATCATCTATATAAATACTCTGTTCGAGAAGTTTTGCAGAGAGCTAAGATTATAAACTAATTGCGGGTCTGGTGAGATTCGAACTCACGACCCTTCGCTATCTCCACTATCTTTTTTCCGCCAGCGCTTTTCTAAGGGGCGGTTAGGAGGCGAATGCTCTATCCAGGTTACTCGTCTATTCCTTCTTTTCCAAAGCGAAAGAAAAGGCTCTGAGCTACAGACCCAATATAAAAAGCCGTATTCTGGTTTAAAAGATTTGTTATGGAAAGCCTTTTAAATCGATACCATTCTGGAGTAGTATGGAAAAAGAAGAATTTAAAATACCTCAGAATGGAACTGTTCATCCTTATTCTGAATACTTATCTAATAATTCTGCTGAAAAGTTATTTGAATTATTATATCATCAAGTTAATGTTATTTACGATGCTGCAACTCTTCCGAGATGGATGCGCGCGCCAAATGCTCGTAGGAGATCTCTAGATTCTATTGAAGCAGATATACAAGCATTAGATGCTCCTGAAGAACCGCCTAAAAAGAAGGGACTAATTGCTAGCGCATATGATTTAGTTGCTAATACATATAACAACTTAACTAATCCAGAACAACTCTTACAGAAATTAGCTTACCCAGCACCTTTTCCTCAAAGTCCGGTACCTAATCCACCGAATAAGGGTATGCTCCAAGAGGAGTATGCAATAAACCGAATCTGGAATTTCGGGGAAACTATTTCCGAACTCGGAGCAGTTCTTTTATCCTCAGAATATAATTCTAATGTTGATGAGCTATTGAACTTGATTGTCCCAAATCCAACTACTGAGGATAAGGACAGATTTCGGTTGGGTCTCGATAATCTTATAGCAAGATGGACTTTCGGAGAACCAATACAGACAAATGGTTCAATGCACGGGTTTTCTAACTTTAAGCATAAATACCCTTCAGGAATCTTACTGCTTACTCTAGGACCAAAGGATTACTCAGCGATTACAAATGCAAGAGATAGATTGAATAAAGCAGTAGATGACCAGAGACGTAAAGCAATAACTAACGGAAGCAGTATGGAGTTTGCTTAATCACTCGAACCTAAGCTCTCCTCTTCTCCGCAAAGTATCTAAAATCAACTTACCTAGTCGACTTTTTTTATAGATTCTTAGCTCACGACCTTTTAGTAAGGGTATGCTAGCCTCTAAAACCCCTTCGATAATTACGTCAGCTTTTCTAGCAGGAGTTAAAAATATGAATTCAAAAGCTTTCTTTGTTTCAACCAACCGGAATCGTAGCTCTCGCTTTTGTTTTACTGCACGAATTTCATCTTCTACTGGCATGACGACGGTATTATCTCCAAAAGTGTAGATTTCATATTCGAGTGCACCTGTATCATAATCATAAATATCCACAACAGGTCTAGCTAGATCAGCATCCCGCATTCCGCTGGGAACTTTGACTTCCATTTTAATCCCATAAACTTTCTTTACGTAACCTTCTTTTATGAATATTATCGTATCTATAATTGAAGAGATCATTCCCAGCTCAATTCTACCGATAAATCGCTGTACTGCATCAATCGGATCCTTAGCGTGAATTACTCCTACCATTCCAACTCCGGCTAATCGTAAATCCGAGTATAATTTGAAATCAGACGTATTTCTCATTTCATCATAGATCGTATAATCTGGTCTAGTTAGCAATAAAATATCGCGAATTTCAGCTGGCGAGGCTTTTGAAATAGAAAATTGCGTGATGGATGACGGTAAGTTCATATCTCTTGGAGCTTCTAGCGCTTTTACGACTTTATTCTGTTTGTCATATTCCTTAGCTAGCGCCTGAGCAAAAGTAGTTTTTCCGTGGCCGGGAGAGCCAGCAATTAGAATTCCTTCTGCTGATTCCTTTAATCTATTCTTTAATTTTGCACTTAGATTATATTCTTCTAGCTTAAGTGATTTAACTGGACGCACAATCGTTATCTCCCACGCATCTGAAAAGGGTGGCCGGGTTATAACAATCCTATACTCCTTAATCTGAGCGATTATGCTTCCACGCCGCTCGATTTCTAAAAAACAGTTTGCTAGCGTTCTGGCAGCATCAGTTACTTGTTCAGTTATTTTTTCCAAATCCTTTGCTTTTAATTTAGATTTGCTAATTTCTACGAATTCCCAATCTCCTGGCTCGCCAGATTTGGCTTTTGCTAATTCGCCTTCTTTTAAGTGTACAGACATGTAACTTTTCTTAAAGTACTCTGTAAATGTTAATTCAGTTTCCTGAATCGCAAAAGGAAAGTGCATAACTTCGATGCCTTGAGTTTTAGCAACCTCTGCTTGAATTAAATCCGAGGTGATTAGAACCGCATCCTCATCTGCTGCTAGCTGTCTTATTATTGCATCAATTGAGCCGCCCCGCTTAGCAAACTTTATTTCTTCCACCGTCGGCCGCTTGCCCTTGAAAATTAGTTTTATCTTGAGTTTCTTGAGCGTATTTAATTCTTCTAATCCAGTAAAACCAATATCTTTGCCATGGTTTGCCTGATTCTCTAATTCAGATAGAAGTGCTTGATGAATGATAAGTTCTTTTACAGCTAGCTTTTTCTTCTTAATCTCTTTAGAAATGATTTCATTAATTATTGCTGACGTGTCCGGTACAACACGAATTAATTGTTTTTTATTTGTCATTATCTTAATCGAGTTATGCGAGTTTAAGAGAAATCGGAAATGCACCAATTTTACTTTTCCGATTTATTTCTGAGTCTTCACCCAAGAAACAAAAGCTTTTACTGTATTTAAACTATTTGCCACATCTGTGGGATTGGGAGCACCTCCGACGCTCTTCCAAAGATTTATATAGAAATTAGCAAATTCTAGAGCTTCTTTTTCCTCGAACTTTTCCAGCGCGTGTATTGTTAGTTGCGGGCTAGAAATTCGATTATCATCTATACTAGTTAGATATTGTATAGCTATATTTGCGGCAGTAAGAATGTGCTTGACAGCTGCAGGTAAATAGGGCAAATTATCTTGACGGTTGACTAAATATGCTGCTAGAAGGATCTTCTTATCAGCTTCTTTAATATCAATCTCTGATGACATTTTCAGTTGTATTTATAAATTTCTTAGTAGCTTCACACATCCTCTTAACTCTTTCAAGATCAAGGATCTTCATTTCATATTGGCGCGTTGTTAATATATATTTGTCCTTTCGCCTAAATTTCATCACGCTTTCCTTGTTATGCTGTTTAAATTCCGCTAGCCGACGGAGCAAGTGAGTATGTTCTGGATTGAAATTGTACATAATTTGTAGCTCAGCCTGAAATACGTCGACTCGAGCAGCGAAATTAGTCGCGTACGGTTCGATTCGTTTGTATAATCTCGCGTGTTTAAGAACAGCTTCTAACGCTAGCTCCGAAGATTTTATCACATGCTCAGCAATAGAGAGCAGGAATTTAGTTTCTCGAATTAGCGGGAACGTTACATATATCAAATGATCTGCTAGATGGATCTCTTTTTTAGCTCTCGCTATGAGCTCTTTAGGCATATGTTAAGAAGTGCTTTGAGATATATAGGGTTTCTTAGGGTCGAGGATACTATTAAATAATAGAATTAAGTTGATTATTTTGTAACTACAAAGGCTTTTTAAGATTAATTGCCCTTCTTGATTATATGGTTAAGAATGATTCTCCCTTGGAGATTATTTGTAGATTAGCAGAAATGCTAGGTGTAGATATTAATCAGCCCGAGTATTCAATAACTACACCCGAAAACGTAGGTAAGATTAAAATGCACGACGGATCGTTAGAAATATCTCTATTTCCAGAGGGTGAAGTAGAGATAGAAAATGCAGCAAAATTAGGAATACTAGTAACTGATCTTACTAAAAAACGAGATATATCTGCTCCTGCTGGAGCAATATATATGATTCAATCTTATATATCTGAAGAAAGAGCGAGGAATATGACCTCTGGAGTTATATATCTTGGCCGAGATGGAAGAGTTCTTACAGAGTCCTGCCCAATGTAATTGAATATTTGATTCAATTATCTGCATCAAGTAATTCTAGCTTCTTCTCAACACCTAGCTTATATCCTCCGATTTTCCCATCCGATTTGATAACTCTAAAGCAAGGAATTCCTTCTAAGTCTTCATTAGAGTTCAAAATCCGACCAACAGCTCGAGCAGCTCGCGGATTGCCAGCTTTCTCAGCGACTTCTTTATAGCTCATAGTCTTGCCTTTTGGTATTTGCTTGACTATTTCAAATACTTTCTCGCGAAAAGACATATATTTAAAAAGTACGCTAGAACTTAAAAGTTTAAGCCTCCGTAGCTCAGTCTGGTAGAGCGACAACCTCGTATCGTAGAACAAGTTCCGCGGAACAGACTGCGTCAGTAAGTTGTAGGCCGTGGGTTCGAATCCCATCGGGGGCTTATCCCAAATAACTAATCTCTTTTTTCTCTTTCTCTTTAACCGCAGCAGCTCCTTTTTGCATAAGATCTTTTAACTTATTCTCGAAATTAACAGCTTGCTTCAACAATGGAGCATATGGTACTTTCAGACCTAAATAAGCATCCAAAGTTTTTATTATTCCGGCAGCTGCGGTGCTATCAGGCAATTTTGAATGAGCTTCAGCAAAGATGAAAGAAGTCTTTATATTCTTCGGAGCGTTTAGCATCAACGCACCGCTAATTCCCATAATAATACCTTCCTTGAGAGGTTTTAACTTAATTTTAGAAAATTTATTCATAGCAGCGGAGTTATTAGTCTTAAAATAAATACTTGAAGTAGTATTCATAACTGGAGAACCGACACCTTCTAGAGAAATGATCTCTTTTACTTTCAAACCGCGAGCGATTTTCAATAGCGCATCAGCAATATCCCATTCAAAGCCTTTTACGCTAGAAATTGCGTGAAATATTATTAAATTGTGCTTTTTTACGTAGAAGATTTCTAATGCTCGGCGTGTTCGACCTTCGTGGACTGCTGCCATTGGCGGTGCCTGTTTATTATGCAAATATCCGATTGGTTTAGCATCCAAATGATTAATTAAAAATTCAGTAGCAATTGTACCAACAAAACCGAAACCTGGAAAACCTTCGACAATTGTAGTATTCAAAGGTTTTTCTTTCAGAACTATTTCCATGCTAGTATCTCGCTAGAGTTTTATATAAGTGTTTCGCGAACTACAAGGCCGCTATCTGCAAAAGTTTTAATAATAAGAAGTATCTAATACAATTAATATGGCTAAACGAAAATTAAAGCACAGTAGAAATAGTCTCGTGCTTGCAATAGTTGTAACTGTGATTGTCACTAGCGCCATAGTTCTTGGTATCCAGCCAGCGATAACTGGGATGTCTATATCCCGTTTAGAGACGACAAAAATTGCGGGAACCCCAGTAATTTTCTGCGACGTCCCATCTACTTCAAAAGAGCTCTACAAAGTAGATGTCATAACTACTGATCAGCTCAGATCTCTTGCTGAGAAGAAGGATGTTACGTGTTATGTAAAGACAAGTACCGGACCAAAACCAATGAGCGGACCAGATGGCGTAGTCGGAGCAATAGATAGCAGTGTTATAAAAACTTCTTCAGATTTCTGTAGACTAGTTAAGGATCCAGCACTGTGTGCGAAGGGCTGCGACTTTGATCAGAAATATTGCGACTGGGACTTCTAAATATTTTTTTGTATTTTTATTTTTTCTAATGCATCCGCTAGAATCGGCTCCAATCTAAGAATATCTTCCTTGCTCTGGATTTTTGCTCCTTCGCTAGCTTCATTGAATAATTCTGCAGCTCGAGATAAATCGCGATTTAATAGAACTGTGCGGCAGGTAGCGATCTCGTTATTAGCGTATAATCTCATGTCCGTGTGATCAATAATATCTGCTAACTTGAGGGATTCCCGCGCATATTGTTCTGCAAGTTCTAAATCTTCCCTGTCCTCCTCATCCAAGTTTTCTTCTGCTAAGAACTTCGATCTTTTGCACCAAGCAATATTACATAAATATATACTCAGATGCAAGAAATTATTCCAATACTTGCGCTGCAAATCGACGGCTTTCTCGAGCTGTGCGCTAGCATTACTATAATCTTCAGCAGCCAGACTGTATTTTTTTTTTTTTTTATTTTCATCGCCGATTGCTTGGAAAAGAGATCCGAAATTATTATATTGTTTAGCTAGCTCGCCCAGAATCTCTATTCTACTCCTACTTTCTAAATGCGCATGCTCTAGCAGCGCTATGACTTCAGGGTAAATTTGTGCAGATTCATCACACTGCTTTGATTTAAATAAACAGAAAGCTGTATTCCCAAGATACTTAGCAATCGAGAACGGTTCTAAGTTATTTTCTTTTGATAATATCAACGCAGATTCTGAGTTTACAAGCGCTTGTTCAAGAAATTCCTCGCGAGGATCAGAGTCCTTAGTCATTAATCCCATTATCAATTGAGAAATAGACACTTGAAAATAAGCTTCAGCAAGACCTTTCTGATAGTTATGCTCTCTTGCGAGTTTAAGCGCGCGTTCTGCAATCTCTACTTTCGGATTAAAGAGCTTAGTATGCGAATTTGCTTGTAAACACAATGCAGTAACAGTTTTCTCTAAGTCGTGTTCACTGAGATTTAATATCTCATCACAGATCTCAATACAGGATTCATATTTTTCCGAGTTAAATAAGATTCTGCTTTGCTCTTCTCTTAGTTCGATAGCGCAAGCAACTGGGTCAGGCATATTTATACTGAGTTTTTCAACAGCTTCAGAGAACAGAGCATTCACGGTTTGGATATCATAATTACCGATTTGTTTTGCTGCTCGATGAATATAATCTATTGCTTTGCTATTCAATTCTAAGTCATCAGGATTTGTTTCCGCGGCAATTGCAAATGTTCTCGCAAGTTCTCGAAGATGGGAATCATCTCCAAAATATCGCTGCTCTTTAGCAAATGCAAGCGCCTTGCTAGCTGGACCAAACTCCTCACTGAATTTTTCTAGACAAGTTTTATGTAAGTTAGAGTAAGTAAAGAAATAAGAGTCCTCATTTCGAGTAAGAATATTCTTATTCAATAATTCTTCTAGCTCTGACTCGCTAATGTTTAATAACGTTAAATCAGAGCTAGAGAGAATCGGACCGGTCTCGGTAATTGACAGGAGTGCCGTATCAGTTTCTATATTTGCTAGTTTGTCGCTTAAAAGTTTCTGTAAAGCAGAACTTCCTTCTAACGTGTCATAATATTTCTTGAATAGCTCCCAATTAAATTGAAATTCATTGAGACAGCTTAATATTTCAGAAATAGCAAGTAAATTCCCTTCAGTCATATATGCGAGTTCTATGCTTAATCTCTTTGATTCAGCAGGATTGATTAAGGGATTAAACTGCTCAATCAATTTGCATATCTGAGCAGGATTTATTTCGGATAATGAAATTTGTGTTTGATTTGATTCCGAAGCACTAAATTCCATTTCAGTTATGCTCTCAGTACTGCAAATTACATGGACATTTTCGAGATGTTCAGTAAGATAGTCCAGCGCGAACTTTGTTGAGTTATCAGCTGCGGAACTATTTCTTATCCCAATTAATATTTTTTCGTTGTTATAGTGCTCTTTTATCTTACTGACTAAAGTAGGTAAGAGGTTTAATCTATACCCTTCAGGGTTGATGTTTAGCGTAGGTTTTATACCCCTATACTTGAAAAATAAATTCTTTAATTCAGGAATATCAATATTCTCAAAGTCTGATTGGGATCCGCCCCAAGCCTCAAGATCTTCGTATTTATTAGCAAATGCGTCTATAGCTCCTTGTAACTCAGTTTCAAAGTCTTCATTATCTAGTCCGTCATATGTCGCAGCTAGCCGAACACATCCATTCTGTTTGGCGATTATCTTAAATTCTCCAGCTATAATATTGGATGGCGCCGCGGATTTATTAAAAGATTCTTCAATAAATCCTTCAATTGCAGTAAGCATACTTATTACTAGATCCGGATCGTCAATGTCTTTACCTAAGTGCCTAAATAGGAGACCACTTCCTTCTTGAATTAAGGATATGCTCATAAGATTAGGATATTCTCCATCTAAAGCGTGTACTAGTCGCTTATCTTCGTTTAATGCATATCTGAGTGTATCAAATTCGCAGCTCTGCGGAAGAGCTAGCGCATTTATGTAAAATACTTTATATCCTCTGCTCGCTGCATATTCAATTACTTTTGTTAGACAATATTCTTTCCCAGAACCTTCCTCACCCGTTATTGCAATGAAATTATTTTTATCTAATTTAGCACACAGCTCAGTTAATTCTAACTCTCGAACCGTTGCGAGAGAACGATCAAGATCAACAGCGTCCGCGCTAATGCTGAAAGGATCTCGATACAGTAATTTTTCCAAGGTAGAAGCCATGTCCTGCTTGATTATTAACGCTATTAAAGAATTTATATCATCGAATTGAATAAATTTATAATCCTAACTTTCTTAAGATTAATATGACGCAACTTTCAGAAGCAGAAATTCAAGAGCGGCTTAAGAATCTAACTCCCGAGCAGATGCAGGAATTGATTAAACAGCAATGCGTATTCTGCAAGATAGTTGCCGGCGAGATCCCAACGCATAAAGTATATGAAGATAATAATTTCTTAGCTTTTTTAGACGTTAATCCTGCGAATGTAGGACACACGCTTGTAATTCCTAAAGTACATATATCTGTCCTGCCGCAGCTGCCAGATGAGCTAGCAGCAACATTAGCAGTTCTAGTTAAGCAATTATCTGGCAAGATCTTCGAAGCGACTGGTGCAGAGGGAGTTAATATTTTGCAGAACAATGGGCAAGCTGCCGGACAGGTTGTTCCGCATGTTCATTTTCATATTATCCCTCGTTTTCCAGAGGACAAGATTTCTTTTGCTTGGGAGCCAAAGAAATTGATTGAAGACCAGTTTAAAGAAGCTCAGAAAAAAATAGTAAATGCAATTGGCGGGAAAGCAGAGAATTCACCAGCAATTCAACAGATAGAAAAGCCTTCAGCACCATCTCAAAAGTCAGCTGAAGACACGTCGGAGCAAACTCCTCGTGCTTCTAGCAAAGCTGAAGGAAAACCAAAAAAAGAAAAGTCACCGAAGATTAAATCTCGGTTACCTTAGTAATTTCTAAAAAAGAAGTATACGTCGTGGTATGATTTTGCTGCGTTAAGTGCATTACCTACTTCACTGCGGTCTAAGTGCCTGCGTATTTTATCTCTGTTGTGATGTGGCATGTCACCTAAATATCGGTAGGTCTGGTCGATTTCTGAAGTAATCTTCTCGATGTAATGTTCTTTCTCGCTATATAATCCGGGATCTCTTGTTGATACTACTCCCAGACTTAATAATGCCCAGAATGTAGCGAAGACTCCAATTAAAATTAACAAGACATATGTTGCGTGTATCATCTTACTTTCTCCAAGTAGTTTATTACTTTTCTGTATTCAAAATCACGCGCTTGCTGCGGTTTTTTTGGAAAAGTAATTACCGAAATTCCATCTCGAAGATTCGCGTAAGACCCCACAATTTGCTGTGATTGGGATAGCTAATCTTAGGAATTTCTGTTTATACTTATACGTTGTCGAGGAAGTATTTATACTTTACGGAATTACAGCAGTAAATATTGCAAAAAGTATATCCCCAAAAAGGATGCTAGTAATTAATCCGACTAAAAACGCAGGAATCATTGGCAGACCTTCTTTTATTTTGACAAATCTTATTCCTGAATTTATTAATTTTCGGATGTTGTTTAGCGTTACTCCAGTTCGTTCAGGTCTATAAAGGACTTTGTTATTTGAAATAACCTTTTCAACGATCCAATCCCCTTCAGTTAGCTGCTGCGGGCTAATTAACTTGTACATTGAAATATTCTCGACAGATTTTGTAAAAATAAATGTGTAAAAAAATACTGAACAAACTATCCAAATAAGTCCAACTAATACATAAATTTCTAATTTTAGAAAGAATAGTGCTATTGGAATTGCAGCCATAGCAGTTATTAGATGAATATACCACTTATAGTTATGTATGATTTGTTTTATTTCTCTAGAAAACCGCCTCCAATTCTTGGCGAGAACGTATATGCCATACCCAATCCCCATAATTGCTCCGAAGATAAGCACATTAATCCACATTGTGAACATGAATGGCCAGATAGCTAGTCTCGGATTTAGCCAACTCTGAAGCGCTAAAGGATACACCGGTAATAGCGCACCGAGTCCAATTAGCAATTTAGTATCACCACCACCCCACGCACCAGTGTAGAACATTATACTAGCGATTCCAAAAAATACTCCCGCTCCAATTAAACTATTTAGTAGCGGCCAGAATCCTCTAGAGAGTATTGAAAGAAGCAGGTGACCAGTCAGTCCGAATATTATCATCAAATAAGATATCCAATTAGGAACAATTCGTTCTTTTAAATCAGTAATTGATCCTACTAGCGTCCCGAATATAGCAATACTTACGAACAGCAAGTCTGAGATCATATATTCTCAGAGATAGAAAATCTTATTAAATCTTTAGCTAGCAAAGTAGGTTATGTTAGCTGATAGAATTAAGGCGGGAGTTGATGAGTATTATATTAAGTGTTGTGATGATATAGTTTATCGCGATTTGACGAATAATATATCGCTGGCTCTCCAAGAGTTAAGCTTTGTGACAGATATATCCGTATACCGCTCCCAAGATATAGAGTTTCCTTCTTGGAATAAAACATATTTTTTAGTCGAGTTAGTCGCCACAGAATTTAATACTCAAATGGATTTATGGGATACGGTAACAGATGCTACGCAAGTAGCTATATCTGAATACGCGTCTTTTCATCCAGAATACGCGCACTGTATTGAAGAACTGCGAGGAGATTTATATACTACTATTGGCGAGCTTAAATCTTAATTAGCAGAATTCCTTTACCACAATCGCGTAAGCGATGTGAGGATGCGAATTTCAAGTACTGCTGCAAAATTCGCGAATCTCGTTTACTACTTCTAGCATGAAAGGAATTGATTCAATCACGTGATCTTTTTGTACTCGTTTCCAATGGTACAGCAGAACCGAAAGCTGTTTAGCTGCCTGAGAACCATTCTCGTAAATTTCTCTCCGGTTTCTTAGGAAATTACCATTTCTCAAAAAGTAATAAATCGAGTAACTAAATAAAATATGCTTAGCAAGCTTATATGCTTCTTTCTTAATCTTAGGCTCTGACCAGAAGCTAAAATTAGCAGACCGATTGAATAATCTGTTTTCATGTATCTTAATGTAAGTTAGCAATCTCGATTTTGATTCGTCTGTTGATGGGAGATTAACATGCGAGACCAAGTCCTTACCGAATACGCACTTTGTTCTAAACTTATCACTAAACGCCCAGAGCCCTCGGTTGTCTCTTGCTTGATCTTCAGTTATCACATTTATCTGGAAATCATCTGTTAAGCTAAGTGACTTCCCCAGTGCAGATATCGCTTCTTTAACGCTTTTTGACTTGTCTTTAACTACGAGTGCTATATCATAATCGCTTATACCTTCTACAAAATCTTCAGGGATTGCAGCAGTTCCAGTAACTAAAATAGAAGTTAAGTTAGTTCCTAAGGCGCTCTTAGCTTCTTCAACTATATTATCGATCTTTATCATTATGCCTCCTCTATTCCGTCCGCAGAGATTTTGAAAACAGCTTCACCTTCTGGAAGATATGGTGAATCAATTAACCTAGCAATTCTCTTGCCAGCTTTCCCTTTTCTTAAATAAACCCTGAACTGGGAATTATGTGCAAGTATATGTCCGCCAATGGCTGCAGTTGGATTTCCAAAAAAGATCCCCGGGCGAGCCATAACTTGATTTGTTAAATAAACAGATAAATTATGAACATCTGCTAGCTTTTGTAATGTGTGTAAGTGTCGGTTTAATTTTTGCTGCCGACCTGCTAACGTTCCTCTGCCAGCATACTCTGCTCTGAATAAACCCATCGTTGAATCTACGATGATTAGCTTAACTGGCAATTTCTTAGTTCTAATAAGTTCATCAATCTTTTCAGCTAAGAGCATTTGATGATCCGAGGTGTAAGCTCTAGCAACCATTATGTTTTTGAGTGCTTTTTCTGGATCCAAACCCGCCGCAGTAGCAATTTGTTTTATCCGCTCTGGTCGAAAAGTGTTTTCAGTGTCTAGGTAAACCGCCATACCATTTAGCCCGCCTTGTTCTACTGGAAGTTGTACATTTATTGCTAGCTGATGGCCTAACTGCGTTTTTCCGGATCCAAATTCACCAAAAGCTTCGAACAAACACTGCGTTTCAATTCCGCCACCAATTAATTCATCAAAAGTCTTGCAGCCTGTTGAGATCTTACCAATCAGTTCTCGTTTCTTTAGAATCTCATCACCAGTTATAAATCCCATGCCCATTGCTTTCCTCGCCGCGGCAATTGCTTTGTTTGCTGCTGATGCTGCAAGTCCGGAACAGTCAGCAAGCTCTCCGGCATGAGCTACAGCAATAGACATTAAATCCTCATAGCCAGCTTCTCTTAATTTGTCTGCAGTTGTTGGTCCGACTCCAGGCAGGTCTTCTAGTTTTGTTGCTTTAGGTTCCCCTTCATCTTGGGAAGCTTCGTTTTTAGAGATAGATGAATCCTTTGGTTTCGGAGTAGCTTTTCTGGAGGTACTAGGAAGCTTTGCTTCCGACGTGTCTTTTTCTTTTTTCTTAGAAGCAGCTTTTTCCTCTACGTGTTCTTCTTTTGATTCCTGAGTTTCCTCTTGAATTTCTTCGGTTTTAGTTTTCTTTTTAGGCATTTTATTCTCCAGTAACTGATAATCTCTCCGGAAGACTTTTTATTTGCTCAATATTACCAACAGGATATAACATGGCATCCAGAGATTCTCCAGCTTGTTCTACGCAAGCTGCATATTCAGGGTAAACGTTATTATACTTGCTACAGATTTCTTCTATTAATGGAGCAGCGTCTATCCCTTCTATCAGCGTTTGTTTTAATAGAGTATAAGCCTTATGATAATTTTTTAATGTGGCCACTCTGACTTTTAACGCGCTGACTAATTTATCGAACCGTTTTGTTACGTGTTTTGGTACAGGATCCATATCATTGTATCTATCTCCTTTCGCAATCGATTCTTGAACTTCATATAGTGATTTTAGACTTTCCCATAGCGGACTTCCAATTGCGAGTTTCATTTGTTCACCAACCTCTGCGCAATCATCTTGGCACTCGGATTTACATTGACATTATTGATCATTAATTCGATTCTATCAAATGCTTTGTTCTCTCTAATATTACCTTCTATTTGAATGTTCTTTCCAGCTAACTTAGTTTCTATTCTCTCCAGAGCTTTTTCTTCTCCGAATTCCTTTGCCTCAGCAGCACTCATCCCTACTAAGTTCTCAGCTCGGTTCTGAAATGCTGTGCATCTGATTGATTCTGTTCCGTCATCAATAACTAAGCTAAAAACCATAGCAAACTTTGGCTCGACAACACCATGCTTATTGCACCGTGTTCCTTCATCTGCTTCAGTTACTTTCTTACTGCACTCTGGACAGACTTTGTAGAAATGTGGTGGGAAAACTCTTACAACTGTTCCGATTAGTCTGGCTTGCTGGTCTGGCCCAATGTCTCTTATTTTTACTTCAGCGACTCCCCCAGATCCAATTTTTATTTCAGTCTCAGTATCGAATATCAATTGACTCCGAGCACTCAGATGAACTTCTTTTCCACCAATGTTGCTTGCTTTAACATAACCATTCTTTACTCGTATAACTATGCCTTCAGCTAGCTTACCTTCTTTTATCCAATTTACTCGCTCATCCCAGATGACAACTCTACTTCTACCGGTCTCATCTTCAATTACTAGTGAGCCAACTTCATTGGTCTTGCCTTCTCTCTGAAAGCTTCGCACATCAAAAACTCTGGTAACTTTTCCAACAATTTCTACCGAACGCATGCCGGCTACTAAATCTTTTAATTTTAATGGTCCTGAAGTAGGATCTTCGAATAATTTAACTCCCAGCTCATTTGCTACTATGTATGCGGCACCTTCTTCTGATACTAATCCGTCTAGTGCTTTTAGCTTCTTTTTGATTTGCTCGTTAATCTCTGCTTCAGAGAGACCGCTGGATGTTTCTATCTTCTTGATAACTTCTGAGATAGGTATTTGTAGCATGCAAGTTTCTGCTAAAAGGATTTATTAAAGATTTGTTGCTTTAAGGGGATAATCAAACAAGTAATTCTTTAGTTGTTTGGTTCTCGGTTAGAATTTCATCAATTTTCTCCCTAATTGCCGTAGGGTCCTCACCACCATGCCAGCTGAACCGTGGTCGAACTCGAAGAGGATAAATCTTCTCATTAGCATCATCTAAAACAATTGCAGCACCCTTAACTCTTGGCAAGCCGTCAATGTATCTCTGAATATCCATAGCAAGATAGCTCTGCATTATTGCATTAAGCGCTTCTACGTCTAGCTTTGCTGTGAGTCGATGCGAGAGAACAATATCTGATTGAGTCAGAACATCCGTATGAATCTTTCCTGGCTGCTGAGTTGCTAGAACTAGAGATATTCCTGGCTGCCGACCTTCTCTTAATAGCTGAACTAGCGGGTATGTCGCTAAAGTCTTGCCTTCTTTTGGCAGGAATTCATGAGCTTCGTCAATAAGAATCCATAGCATTGGAGCCTTCGGCGTATTAATTTTAGTTTTTGTGTCGAATCCCCCGTCGTGTATTATCTTAACCTCTTCAGCTTTCCTTGCCATTAATCTAGATTGCAATGATTTCTTTGCAATAAATCCGATTACAAGAGCTTTGATCCGTTCCCCTCCATCTTTTAATGCATACGCGCTTAAGTCGAGTACAATAGTTTTTCCTCCGACTAAGAGATTATCTAGCGGCTCAGCGTCATCGCTAAATATTCCCCACCGCTGAGCAGCTCTTATTCGGTTAGCAAGTATTTTTACTTCAGTAGGGTCTGATTTAACTCTTAATTTGAGTTCGTCTAAGATATCTTTGATGCGCATACTTTCTTTCCAGACTGTTTCCAGCACAGAATCGAACAGTAATCCTTCTGAACTTAGCAGATCTATTTGGAATATTTCGCACCATTCTTCAATATCTACGTCGTAAGGTCTTATTGCAAACGGCTTGTCTACAGGTATTCCTTTCTTTTGATACTCATCGAAGAGTCCAATTGGCACATAAATAATTGGATCTAGCGAGGCTGGTTTTAGCTTCCAGTCCTGAAGTAATTTATCATCGCGGTAGTTCGGATACTTCATAGTCCAGTAGATGCCCATTGTGTCGAAGATGAAACAAGTTAGATTCTTTGAGATTTGCTTGGGGAGATTAGCAATTCCTTCTGCTATAACTCCTAGCGAATAGCTTTTTCCGGATCCGCGCTTGCCGCTTACGAGAATTACATGCGGTTTATTTACATCTAAATGAATCGGGTTTGCAAGCGCTTTAGTCTGCTCCATAGTTACGTAATGCTTTCCCAGAAAGATTGTTCCAGTGAGTCCTAGCTTTTTTCTATCTGATTGGTTCCTGCCGAGGATTATTTCATACATAAAGATATATTTA
Organism: Candidatus Pacearchaeota archaeon; assembly: GCA_017608345.1. Classification (GTDB taxonomy): domain Archaea; phylum Nanobdellota; class Nanobdellia; order UBA10117; family JAFCGA01; genus JAFCGA01. Next base: position 30,641 of record JAFCGA010000006.1, read on the forward strand.
AAAGGCTAGTATTAAATCTTTTGTACATGCCGAGGTCGCATAACCTGGTATTGCGCCGGCCTCGAAAGCCGGTTTCCGAAAGGATATGTAGGTTCGAATCCTGCCCTCGGCGCTTATACTTCATCCCAAGTAACAACCAACTTCCCCAAATCGTCATCCACAATTCTTGGACAAGCAGTATTCATCCAGACACTCGCTTTTCCCTCGCACCTTAGCGGGCTCGGCAAAACCGAGGCCAAAAACCTAGATTTCATCATAATTCACAATTAACTTATCGTAACTTTCTTGATCGTCTACAATTCTAGGGCAAGCAGTATTAACCCAGCAATCTATCTGAGGAAAGTTCAGCAACTCTAATGGAGAGATTAAATCTCCTAAGAAAATATAAGCTTCCTTGCCTTGTTTCTCTAACTTAGTCTTAACTTTCTCAGCTTCTTTTATTCTATTCTGCCCAGGTTTTGTAGATACAAAGAGTCCAAAAACAGAGCAGTCCTTGGCCTTTGCCATCCGCGCAGCTTTCTTGGCTAAATATTTCCGCTTCTCAGCTTCGGAAATTACCTTTACGTAGTTGCAGGAAGGATTAGCAACTATAACTTTTTTGTCTGTCTCTAAGGCAACACCGAGAGGGTGGAACTCGCCGGTTCCGATGTAGAGAAAACAATCAACTTTTGATTCAATTTTTGTAGCTGCTTTTACATTGCAACCTAAGACTTGGCCTTCGTAAGTTGTTCCTTTGCCCATGAAAACTTGCTTTCCTTTCGATTCTAAGAGCTTTTTGACTTTTGCTAGCTCTCCAATATGCTGGACGGTTGTTACTAGACCTATTTTTTTATCTAGCTGCGGAAGAGCTTTCTTTACAGCTGGCAAGACATTGATGTCGGAGCGCGCTTCGATGTTTAATATTCTCATTCTATAATTCTCTCCTGTCCATCCAGAATTAAAATCGCTTGATTATCTGTTAGCGTTTTTACTTCATATCTTGAATTAGCAGTAGCGTCAGCTATTATTTTTTCATATTTTGGTTCATAATGAGCAGTTACTAAAAACGGCACAAGGTTCAGAGCAGTTAGATCTTCCAGCCCAGCTCGATCTCTATCTTTATGTTTCCATGTAGCCATTTCGATAGTTGGACAAGCAATATAACTTCCAGCACTCTCACCTACGTAAACCTTCCCAGCAGAGATAAATCTCTTAATTATCTTATCAAATCCAGTCTCGTATATGCGTTTCAGAAGATAATAAGTATTGCCGCCACAAATGTATATTACATCATAGTCTTTAATTTCGCTCCAGCTGACTTCTTTAATATCAAACTCCGTAATTTCTGTAACTCCTACTGCAATCAACTTCTTTTTAGACCATCTTAGCCAGTAAGGATTCTTATCGAGGTTTGCAGCAGTTATTATATAAAGTACTGTAATCTCTCTTGCTGGTTTTCCAATTATCTCTAAGAACTTCTTCATAATTTTCTGATTCTCAAATCCAGCGGATGTTAAGAGTAATTTCATTTCTTAAAATAATTAACAACAGGTTCTATATTCGGAGCACAGTTTTTCGGTAATCTATTGATATCGAACCAGTTAAGCTCATCGATATCTTTTCCCTTCGCCAGTGTACCCTTAATTATTTTTGCAGGAAAATGAAATAATATCACGAACTCCTTTTCTCGAGGGAATTCGATTACGTATGGATCTCCCGAGATCGATATATCAATATTAGCTTCTTCTTTAGCTTCTTTTATTGCATTTTCTTCTAGAGTTAGGTCTGTTAATTGCGATCCGCCCGGAAACTTCCAAAAAGAATCGCTATGTTTAACTAGTAGAACTTTTCTATTCTTTATAATTACTGGACCTGAAGCGATAGTTAATTTTAGGTTCTTTCCATCGGGACTTTTCGCAGGATAGTTCTTAAGTTCGGCCATAAGAAAATAAGTTCTGCGAGCTTTAAAAAGTTAGTTTATTTCTGAGTATAGATGTCTGGGAAGAGCTTTTCAATTGGAATTAGCTTATCTGGATTTGCAAGAGCATCAGCTAGTAGCTTATCAATAAGCTTAATTTCTTCTCTTGTGAATGTATCATCATAATCAGCTTTTCTTAACCTCTTATCTTTCACGATTCATTTAGAAAAAATTGTTTTATAAGAACATTATGGTTAATAAGGCATCAATTTCCCAAACCATTCAATTGGCTCTTCTTTGTGCTTCCAGTTGAGATCCATGAACAAGTAATGCATTGCATATCCGCGCCATCCAGCGAATTTTTTCTTTACTATTTCTAATATTTTCTTTGGATCTACTGTATTTACATTAAGTAATTTAGAATAAATCTTAGCTTCCCATGGCGGAACAGTATCTAAAGCATTTTTCCTATGAAAAACATCGCGAGCAATATAATCAACGCTAGCAGGTCCAACTCCGTAAATACTCAGTAGCTTCTTTCTAAGCTCTTCATCAGAAATATTTCTCATTTCAAATTCATCTAATTTCAAATAATCCTGACTTGCTCGCAAGAAAGACTTAGCTCTGTAACCTACTTTTAGTGCGCGTAATTCTTCCTCAGGAACTTTCAAAATCCTCTCCGGTGACCAAAAGCAGTAAAACTCCTTTCCATCAAATTCTAGCAAATCCCCGTAGTTTTTTAGCATTCCTTGAGCCATCTTCACTGTTCTTTTAACATGTGTATTCTGGAGCAAAATAGTAATCATAAGATACTCATACAAATCATCGATACAAAACATTCGCATACCTTTGAACTTCTTGACAATTTCTGGAAAGTCTTTCAGCACTTTGTAAAGCTCGCTAAGGTCTTCGTTCCATTCGAGTCGGTAAATTAGCTCATCGATTAGCTCCGCGTAATTCAATTTATTCTTAGAATATATTGAGACTTCAACAGCTGGCTTATCAACTGAACCTTTATTGACAAGTTTTACTCCAATTGGCTCTTCCTGCCAGCGCATTGTGAACCAGATTTTATTTTCTTCTTCGTCGCCTGTTGGAGTTGGAAAGTGCGAGGGATTTCTAGTGCTATACTTGAAGTTGTAAGGTGCTTTTGGGTGAACTAATTCTATATAAACTGCTTTAAGTTTCATAAGAAAATAAGTTTTGAGAGCTTTAAAAAACTAATTAAGCGAAGAAACCTTGTTGAATTCAGTTATCTGTCTTTCTAGTTGCTCCGGTGATAGCTCTGTTAAATTATCTATCGTTACTACGTATGGTGGCTCGCCAGTATTTGCAATAACATGGCAATGATAATGTTCATCGCTTCTATGAGGTCCATCATTTTCCCAATAAGCAATATCTGTAAGCGCGGGATGAAGTATTTGTAATTTCTTTTTAGCTAGCAATTTAAGCTCGCGTATTGCTAGAACTTCTGCAGAAGTAATTTCCTCTAAGCTTTTCCTATGCGCTTTTGGAAGAATCACAATATGGCCTGGACCAAAATTCGGATTAGAAAACCTAGCATACGCTAGCTCATTCTCTAAGATAATCGGTGTTTTTGGTTCATCGCATATGCATTTGTAGTCTGTCATACTAAACCGCCGTTTAATGTATTTATAAGGCTTTCGATTAAGAATAGTGGTACTTAGCAAAATAAAAAATAAAAAAGCTAATCTCCTCTAATTATTTAATTTTAGAGAAGATTTGTATAGCCATAGTTATGGCTGCAATTAGCACTAATATAAACGCTATAACGATGAAAATCAAGATTAGATAATCAACAGCTACTGCAATGGTTGGAAGTACGCCGGATACTGTGGTTACAACTGAACCAAGTAAAAGGAATACTGCACCAGCTGCAAGGTAACCTAGCTCCTTCTTGATCAAATCTGCGTAACCGCTGTACTTCAATAGTGCTAACCCAACTAGAAGTCCAATACCGACTCCTAAGGTTCCTTCAAATCCTAGTAATGCCATTTTGTCACCTGTTTAGGTATGAGGATAATAACGCCTTGTTTTATATAAACTTTTCTTTTCCTCCCACGTTTTTTTGCTACTTTATCATAGTTCTATAGCATTATAATCGTCCAATAGTTTAGGTCAAATTATGGAATTGCGGAGACGAATTGAGCTAACAACTGCGATAAGTCCAAAAGAGATTATCAAATCATTTATTCTTCTTGAACTAGAGGAAAAGATAATTCGCAAGTACTTCACCAAAAATAATCTCCGCGTTTCTCCTCAGATCAAGTCTCTTGAAATTTCGATAGATTACTATATTCAAGAAGCACTGGAGCAGGAGCAAGAATTGATCAGATTGATGCGCAAAGCTCGGAAAACAAATGATCCGGAAGATATGTGGCTAGTTCAGAAAGCATTTAACAAATTGTTTGGTAAAGCAAATTCTCCATACAGAACAGTTAGTAGATTAAATAATGAGCTAGAAAAAGGGCTAGTAAAGATTAAGAGGAATACGGTAGCACATGTTCTTAAGCGCATCGAGAACCGGCTTAATAAGTTGTCCCAAAAAATAATCTCTAAGGGCGTTAAAGCGTGAAATAGTCTTAATTTATTACTTTTCTGGGTTCAAAACCCCACAGCTTGCTGTGGTCTTTTGGGAAAGTAATTACCGAAATTCCGTCTCGAAGATTCGCGTAAAACCCCACAGCTTGCTGTGGTTGGGATAGCGAATCTTAGGAATTTCTGTTTATTATTTACCTGAATTCTGAGTGCCCGAAATTAACAACTAAATCAACCTTTGCAGTAGGAACATCACAAGCGCCAAAGTTCGAACCCATCCAAATATGAATCTTCGCAGAGGTCTTTTCTTCTAGCTCTTTAGCTACTCGTGTAGCTTTAGGTTTTAACCCATCTGGGAACTGTAAGAGAACTGTCTTGGCTTTGCTAGCTTTGATTTCTTTGATTATTCTTGGCAGTTCGAGGTTGTAAGCCATAATTGTTTTAAGCTTTGAATGATTTTTAAGAGTTGTGAAAACAATCACAAAACAAAAGCTAGACAAATATTTCTCTCTAACTAGCCGAGCTCTCAAAAAAGTCAAAATCAAATCAAAACTCACAAAGAAACAAAGAGCTCAGGCAGAAGATTTCTTAGAAATGACTAAGAACTACTTTTCAGATGCTAAATATTTCAGAGAAAAAGGCGATTGGGTAACTGCATTTGCAGCAGTTACTTATGCGCATGCTTTCTTAGATGCGGGTGCTAGATCCGGAGTTTTTGACACGCAAGGTGATACTACTTTGTTTGCTGCGGATTAATAATTCTTTTAAGCTTTAGTTTGTAAGAGTAATTATGGGAATTATGATGCAGATTGATTTAACTACTCCTGAACCTGCGCCCGGAGAGTCTCGTTCTCCTGGAGAGTCTATTCAGAAATATATTCAACCAGAATTAACAGAGTTTTTAACTCAATTATATACTGCAACAGATACAGATAAGTTATATCTTCATGGCGGAATTAATGAATCCAATAGTGTTGGTTCGTTAGAAGATGTTTTTGATGCACTCTCAATTTTAGAGCCGAGAGGCAAGCAAGTTATTCAATCACTTAATTTAATGAAAACTCTTCCAAAAGAGAGCGTACATCAACAAATACAGATTTCTCACGTCATTAAATTTCCCAAGCAAGTAATTAAACTAGCTGAGCACGCCGAACGAATATATTCCCTTATGACTGCGATAGATGAACGAAATCCGAAGGCTTATCACATGTTTGGAGGAGTAGGCAATATAACTCTAAGCACTCTTGATAAGATTGTTGAAGCCGCAGACCATCAGGAAGAACTTATATCTATCCTCGATGAATATATAACACGAAATATAGTTATTCATGCAAGAGCAACGTATTTTAGCGAAAATAATAGTTGTGGTTTCTTAAGCAAACCAGAGCATTTCATCGAAATAGCAAAGAATCAAGAGCAATATTTTAAGGGAGTAGACTTCTTAATCAATAAGCTCGATTGGTATAAATTGAATACGGAGAATTTCGGAAGAGGAAGTAGCGCAATAGCTCTCTGGGAGGAAGTGTTTACTAAAAATAAACAGATCTGTGAGCTTGCTGGAAAAGAAGATGTTCAGAAGCTTATCGTTGAGTTAAATGATAGGAATTTACTGAGCGACTCCAATTTGATGTATATTTTAAGTCATTTTAGGGAGTATGAAGCTATTGCACCTCACGCCGATAAAATTATTCAATTCGTAGATAGATATAATTCAATGATATGCGCATGGAAAGAAAGCAATAAAGATAGTAATGATTACTGGATAAGTGGTAATAGAATTACTGGAGATACAGTGCGTTCTCTAGCTAGAGATCCAGACGAATTTATTCTTGCGGTTGATACTGCTAATGATGAGACCTTTGCTAAGATGCAAGCATATCTCGATGAGACACCTTGGTCTGTGTGCAATACTGCTAGAGATCACTTCATTAAAATACTAAATAACGAAATCGAACCATTTAAGAAATCACAAGATCAAGAAAAGTAAATGGATATCACCCTTCTCCAGAACTTCCTAAAACAGCGCTACAGAGACCACAGCGATGCTATATTTGCCGATTCACAAAAGAGTGTCTTTATAAAAATAAGCGTCTAGGGAAGAAGTAATGAAGTTAGAAGATGTCCGAGAAGAACTTAGGAAGCATGCGGATGAGAGTCGCAAAAAGCGAGCTGAAATCACGAACCCTACTGCTAAGAATCGCCATGGTGTGCGCTTACCAATCGTAGCGGCGCTAGCTAAAAAGCTCTACAACGCTGATCCAGAGCATGCGCTGCGGCTTTGCGAAGAGGCAATAAATTCTGATTATAGTGAAGAGCAAATGTTTTGCGCTAAGACTCTTTTGTTTGCATGCAAGAAGAATCCCGAACGCGTTTTTAACATGACTATGAATATGCTTAATCGCATTCACACGTGGGGAATTTGTGATACTCTAGCAACTCAGTCAATAGCACATTATTCAATAAAGAATCAAGAGAAGGTTCTAGATTTAGCTTTTGAAGGTGTTGAAAATGAAAACTTTTGGATTCGGCGATTCTGGATAGCAGCGTTAGCTCCTCTGGGATTAAAAAAGAACAAGGACGAAGCTGATGTATCTAAGATTTTGAGTATATTAGATAAAGTAATGCTAGATAAGGAAAAATATGTACAAAAAGCAATTCACTGGGTCCTTAGAGAAGTAAGCTGGCGAGATCAGCAAGCAGTTTTTAATTTTATCAAGAAATGGCTTGGAAAAGCTCCACGATCAACGCTCTGGCAAGGTTCCGAGAAACTCTCTCCTGAGTTGAGAAATCAGCTGACATGACTATTTCTGAAGTAATGGATGTATTAATTAGCAAGTATGTAATGCAGCGCCAGCCAACGATTAGAAGAACTTCCACCGAGGCAAAAGATCCCTTTAAGATTCTAGTCGCTTGTTTGCTCTCGCTAAGAACCCAAGATAAAAATACAGAAATATCCTCTAGTAGATTATTTGAAGTTGCAACTACACCACAAGAAATAATCGACTTACCGATTGAGCAGCTAGAACAGTTAATCTATTCTTCGGGTCACTACAAAAAGAAAGCGAGAACCTTGCAATCTGTTTCAAATGAATTAATCGAGAGATTTAATTCTGAAGTTCCAGACAAAAAGGAAGATTTGCTTTCGATAAAAGGAATCGGACCAAAGACGGCGAATATCGTTCTAGCTTTTGCTTATGATCAATTAGTTCTCCCGATAGATACGCACTGTCATCGGATACCTAATCGATTGGGATGGGTGAAAACAAAAACTCCGGAAAAAACTGAGAAGGAATTAGAAAAAATACTTCCAAAGGAATATTGGAAAGAGTTCAATACTGTAATAATCCTGTTCGGGCAATCTATTTGCGTTCCGATTTCGCCATGGTGTTCGAAATGTCCAGTCAGTCAGTATTGCGAAAAAAACATGGTTGAACGAAGTCGTTAGCTTTCTTTCTTTTCCAAAAAGTGTTGAAGTTTTTTTCTAATGTCGCGAATGTCCCATTCAATGTCTGACAGCAATTCAGAATAAGCTCGATCGTCTATATCGCCATGCCTTCGACGTTCAGCGTCTTGGTAAACTAGCTCAGTTATTTGCTGTTCAATCTCAACTGTTTCTTGCATAATATCTCCCAGATCTGGCGCCGCTCGTGTAGTAGCTTCTGGCTCGCAGGGACTCGTATTTCCAAGCGTGCTAAGATCTGGAATTGTGATCGGTTGTTCTTGAGGTTGGGGTTCTCGATAAATAAATCCATGCTCATCAAATGATATTTTGTCGCCGTTCTGCAGTATTCGAGTAGCGTTCTCAGCTCCGATTATGCAGGGCTTATCAAGTTCCTTGCAGATCTGGGTAGCATGACTAGCAAATCCACCGCCAGAAGTGATAATTGCTTTTGCTTTGTCAGCCACGAAAAATAAATATGGATTAGTCATGTCTGTGATTAATATATTATCTTCTTGGAAGGCATCTGCAGATTCTTTTGAGTTTACAATGCTAACTGTTCCGCTGCCCTGAGAGCGAAATACTGGAAGGCCGCGCGAAACCATATTTTCTGACGGAATTCCTTCGGACATCAGGGGTTCGATCAGATCTTGATCGTGTGATTGTAATAAGAATAATTTTCTGCTTTCCGCAGACCATTCTATTACTTGTGGCTGTCCAAAGTATTCCTCAACTTTTTTTGCCATATTAACTAGCGATTTGGCGTCATCTTCCGGAAGAGGGTTTATGCTCGTTGTGTTCATCGGCATTGGCTGTCGAGTTATTTTACCGCCACCGTCTCTTGAATAATAGAAATTCTGAGACCGCAAAGTATTACTAATTAGCATATTACTTTCTTTATCAAATACATACTTTGAAGGGTTTGACTTCTTACTAAATCCGTATTCGGCTTCTAATAATATTTTATTTGAATCTGCACTCTCGGGGTCAGTTGTAAAAATTGTTCCTGAGCGGGTCGAGTTCACCATCTTTTGGATTATTACGGCGATTTCTGGCTCAGGCAAGTTATTCTTTTTTCGATATACGATCGCTCTTGGAGTGAATAGCGATGCCCAGCAATGTTTTATAGCAGTTAGTAGATCGCTTATTCCTTTCAGACCAAGATAGCTGGACTGCTGATTGGGAACATGATGTGTTGATGAAGATCTTACGGTTATGAAAAGAGGATCTCTGCCCGCGTTTATGAACTCAAAATGTTTAGGAATATCTTCGAAGGAGAGATCTAATTTCTTGTAAGAGTCAGATATGTCTAATTTAAGTCCTTCTGGGAAGTTGAGACTAAGAAATAATTGTTTTATTCGGGCTGCAGCAGATTTTAGGCTAGCTTCATCTACAATTGTATTTAGCTGAGCTTGTACCTTTGCTTTTATTTCAGAGTAAGAAGTTTGGTATAGCTGTGTTGTAATAACAAACGCTCTAGGTACTGGAATTTTTAAGTTGTAGAGTTCTGCTAGATTCGCAGCTTTTTCTCCGACTAGATCCTTGTCTTCGTGAGATATGTCTTCTAGCCATAGCATGTCTTCGTCCATACAATCAAATAAGGGGAGTTGAATAAAAAGATTTGTATGTCCTAAAGGAAATTATCTCTTTCCGAACATTTGCTTTGATAATATTTTGGATTTCTCAGCTTTAACTGGTGTTATTGGTTGAGTTTGCTCCTTATCTCCAGTTAGCATAGCGATTGCGGGAGTTGTTGTGGGTTGCGGCGCGGGTATGGCTGTGGGTTGAGTTATCGGTATTCCTGATCCTCCTTGCGTATAAGTTCCGATATGTGTATGTCCGTTTGCGTCTATTTCTAAAGGAATATCAGTTTTGCCACAAGAATCATGAATTACTATTTTATCTTCAGAGTGTCCTTTTGACTTCGAGAATAAGCGTACTTCCGCTCCGTTAGCTGTAAGGATCGGAACATTTGTTTCTGAAATTCCTAGTCCGTTCATGTTCATATCTACTCGGATAAATATATCCTCTGGGGAATCATATTCTACTGCATCGTCATTAACGTCATCATTTATTGTAATATCAACAGTTAAGGAACCGATTGTAAAGTTTCCATCTGGTTCTAAGCTATCGTCGTTGTCATCTGTGTAATTAATCATATAAGAGTCTGATCTTCGAGTATCCTTAACCGTAAGTTGATTATCGCCCACATCTAATTCCTGAAATTGCATAATGTAAGATTCCTGCTTAGCATGATCAGACACTACGAAATATGGCTTTTGGTTATGGATATTAATTAATCCTTGATTATCATCATTAATTAGAGGTCTAAAGGAGTTCCTGCCGAGCAGATATTCTCCATTGTTTAGATAGATCCAGGCACTAGTCATTCCTGCCTTTGTTGGAGTAAAGACGATTATCTGATCCCCGTCTGTTTCACTAATTTGCAACTTCTCTCCTCCACAAGGCGTGTCTACGAATCTTACTTCCAAGCAAGCACCATCATAACAACCATATGGGCAATCAAAGAAAGAATCGTGATAAGTGTTTGTGCACCAGCCTTCTCGTACCTTACAACCCCGTCCTCCTTGGCATTGTTCTACCTCACTTAACTGGTTATTTTCGTCGGGGATGTAACATACATCTGTATATTCCTCTTGCTCACCTTCAAACGGCCAGGTTACTGTTCCTTTCACAAGGATGTTTTTTCCGTCGGTGAATTCTTCATTTTTGTCCGAGTCTACGCACGTTAATCCACTGCAATCCTGAGCCAACTGAGTCAAATCATAATCAAAATAAGTACTACCTGCATAATCAATATACAGTTCTCCATTATCAACGTGATAATCTGGTACGCAGATTTGCTTTTGCTGCCCTTCAAATTCAATATCCATTATTCCCTGAACCAGAGAATCTTGACCGATCTTTAGCTTGAGCGGCTTGAAATCAGAGAAACCAACGCCGTCTTGCCAGCCAGCAGATTGAGAATAGCTAGCTAAGGTATATTTATCAGAAATTCTTAGTTCGTCTTCAGATGTCACCCCAAAGTCAGCCATTATAGAATATCCGCCAGTCGTTCCGTCTTCTGAATAAGTTGGTGCATAGTTTGTTGGTAAGCTAGTTACATCTGTAGCTCTTAGGCGTGCTTTGCTAGCAAGACACGCACCCGCAACACAGCCATTTGGACAAGTATAATCAACTAATCCCTTGTCCTGCGGTCCAGTTGTGTCCATTGCATAGCAGTTTGTCTCCCGCAAAATTTGCCCGTTAAAGCACTGATCTTCCTGCTGGTTTATTCCATCATGCCAATACAAAGTACCTTTTTGATAGGGATCCCATCCAGCATCGCTTTCAGTACAGAATATTTCATCGCAGCTCTGTGCTAGCTGAGTCAAATCATAATCATAGTAAGTATCACCGTTCGCAGCGATGTACAGGAATTGATGGTTGCTATCTCTCGCTACTGGAACACATACATTCATCTTTGGCACGCCATCAAAGCCAATATCAATTGCTCCGCGCGTCATAATGTCAGCAACTTTTATTACAATTATTTCCGCTTGAGGAAGAGCATTTTTATCTACCCACCCGCTAGATTGAGAATAGCTAACTAGCGTCTCGCTATTCATTGTTGCTCTTAATTTTGCGAATGTTAATCCGCCGGAGAATCCATCGCCTGAATAAGTTGGGTTATAGTTTGAAGGTAAGTCTGTTACGTCTCTTGCTCTCAGGTGATTGGTTATGCAGGCGCCTTCTGCGCAGCCGTTTGGACAATCATGTCCTAACCGCGCCAGCTTAATAGTACCACTATTATCTCCGCAATAATATTCGATTAGCATATCGGCAGATCCAGTACTACAAAAATCTTCACCGATTTCATATTGATCCGTAATTTCACTCCTTCCACTAGTTGTTCCTCTTATATTGTAATTCAGTCCATATGCGTTTGGCAGACCTGAAGTAGTGAATTCTTGGTTTGGATCATCTGTATCTGTACAAGTTTGAATAATATTTAAACAGAATTCTACAACGTCCCGCGGATCTTCCCCGCCTACAGTTCCTTCTATTATATCTTTTATACATACATCAACATTTCCTGCTGCTCCAGTTTCTCCCTCTTCAAGTTCTTCAGTAAGAATACCATTAACTCTTAGTTTAGTGGTAGAAGAACCGATATAAGTAGCTTCTACGTGATAATCTACTCCCTCGAAAGTATATGTTGCTTCATCTCCTTCATACACAACCTCGTTAATATTGCAAGGAGCACAAGGATCCTCACCGACTCTAAATTCTTTGCAGTCCAATTCACCAGCCTCAGTGTCATCACCATTATTGTTCAGATCGACGTACGCGCAGATATCCCAGTATCCTTCAGTTATATCTTCAGTATCGCTGAATCCAGTCCCGTCTGCTCCAATGGTTCCTGAGCCGCCAGTCGGTGCGTCTAAGGGCGAGTCCCGTGCATATAGTCTAAACTCCCTGCCTTGGCAATTAGATAATCCGTGTATTGTCCAGGCCCAAGCATATGGTTCGTCTGAATTCCCAGTTTCAAATACTTCCACATCGAACTGAACGGGTCCTGCGCAGCTAGATTCTTCTACGCAAGCACCTTCATCACAAATATAGCCTTCTGGACAAAAGTAATGCTCATACTGCGGTGGCCAAGGATTCGTATTATCACAGTACCACTCCATCAACGCTCCATCAGGTCCGCAGCCATCCCAGCCAGAATCATCCCCACCATATTCAAAATGTCCCATTTGGTAAATATTATATCCATATGAATTATCATTACCCGGATAAGGAAATTCTCTATCTAGATCATCACTATCTATACACGTTGGCTCAAGTAAGCAGGCTCCATTAGCGCAACCATTCTCACAATCAATATAATGCCCACCTCTTCCGCCAGAATAGCAGAAATGTTCCTCAACTCGGCAGTTGCTGTCTGTAGCAGGACAGCCAGATACGAAGGTATTTCCGCTTACGCAAGTATCGGGAGCATCGGGATATCCGGTCCAAGTAGTAGTTACTGGTGTATATTGATCTGGACCGCCAGTCCAATTCCCTGGCGCATAAGTGCTATAATCCTCGCTGTTGTCTGGGTCAGTGCAAGATGGAGTGCATAAATTTACTGCTCTAAACCATCCATTTCTTGTGTAGGCGCTAGCAGTATTAAAGAATATTTTTACTTCTTCACCGTTTATAATCGCGTTCTCCACAGCATTACTGTTAAAGAAACCCGAGAGCTGAATCTTATTATCGTTAAGTAATTTCAGCTCAGCCCCATGCACAGAATGGATGGAAATTCCAGATGCAGTAACTATATCTGTAGCCCGAAATGATTCTCCATTGTGGCCATTTTCTAAATAATAGAATAAATTATCGCTTTGCTCACCTGTAGATCTCGTATAATTGAATATTCCCGCAACTAAAACTGCTCCGGGAGATGATTCAAAAACTGGCTCACAAATAATGCACGCAGCGTTATCACAGCCATTAGGACAAGTATGATGGTTTGTAGTAATCCCTCCATTACAGAATTGCTCTTCAAGAATATTTATTAGTGCAGGGTTACTAAGATAGTCTTTCTGACAAATATCTTCCCACGTAGTTGGAGGATTGTTGTAGTTCAGAGTAACTTGACCGGGAGTATAGAAGTCTTTTCCATAATCGCTATCAACGCAAGGTTGCCAGTTATTCTGCACAGTAAAATTTCCAGAATAAACAGAGCTCCAAGCACCGTCATTATCTAAGGCACTAATATAAATTCTATAAATTCCATTAGGAATTGTTGTTGTGTCCCAGCTGGCGTACCAAATATCGTTAGTATCTGTATTAGTGCTAGTAAGAAATGTTACTTGACCTGAGCTGTTTACATAACGAAGGTGTACGTTGTTCAATGTTCCATCAAGATCGTAAATCTCAGCTTCGACAGTTATTGTTCCTGAAACTGTCTCCCCGCCAGTTGGAAATATAATATTGATCACTGGTTCTTGGTTGCTATCACTAGTTCTTTCTCGAGGTGTAACAATCTCTTTAGGCTGCTCAGTTTGTTTTGGAGTAATACAAGCACCATCCTTACAACCATAATCACATTTGTACTGATTAGCAGTTGCCTTATCCCCTGAACAATAAAACTCAGTTAGAACATTCTTTTCGCAGTAATCTGTCTTCTCGCTATGGAATATCCACCAGTTAGCATATAAAGTTCCTTTTACATTCGGGACATCGCCACCATCCGTCTCTCTACAAGCAGCATACGCAAGCCCAGAAGACAAAATTAAACTTAGAACTAAAATTACACCCAAATATTTCTTCATATAATTAAGAAACTGCGGAGATATATATCACTTACTATTTTACATATACGAAAGAGTAATTCTTTCCGAGGGTTTTAACTAAGAACTTTATAATATTCATATATTGTTTTTCATTAGCATCTCGCACACAGTCCATGTAGTCCGGTCGATCTCTAAAGTAAATATTGATCTCCGGATACTTGTTTTTCTTCAGCAGGAAGTTCATTATAAGTCGGGAAACTCTTCCATTGCCATCAACGAAGGGGTGAATTGTCACGAACTTCATCGATATAATTGCAGCAAGCTCTAATGGATGGAGTTTCTTTTTGTTTTCTTTATACCATTTTATTAGCTCGCGCATTAGCCGAGGAACTATCGATGGTGGCGGCAGCACAACATCTGAGCCGCGGATAAATACTTGAATCGGTCTATATTTTCTAGCGTTCTCGTTGTCAATGTCTTTCAATATGAAAGAGTGAATTTTCAATATCATTTGCTCGTTTAGATCTCCGCGGTAATCCTCTAAGAAATCAATTGCAGCTTTGTGGTTTTTGACTTCGTATACTTCTCGAAGCGAGGCTTTCTTTGGAATTAGCCCTTCTGTTATAATAAGTGAAGTATCTCTCAGACTGAGAGTATTCCCTTCTATAGCATTTGAATTATATGTGAGTTCTGTGAAAAACCATTCTCTGAACTTCTCTAAGCCCGACTTGCCCGCTTTTTTTAAATATTCATCAAACTTATATTTTATTTCTTCGGTCTTTTCTGCGTCTTTTTTAGATAAATATTTGTATGTCTTGGCTAGCTTTAATTCTGTAGAGAATTTTGCTATTTCTTCTGCCACTAACTTTTTAGATAAGTTTCCCTTGCCAATATATTTAGATATCTTTTTCCATTTTTTACCACTACGAGAATTATGAACTAAATAATTTTGTACAGCATCGCCAGGTTTCCTTATTTCATGATAAACCATATAGAATAATGTGGGCACATCTTCTTAAGTGTTTCTATTTGTGCCCATATTTACGCAGCAATCTTATTAATTTCTACTTTACAAGCAATCGGATATTTAGAAGCAGCTTTCCTAAGAGCTTCCTTAGCTGCGGGAATTCCTTTTTCCTCAACGTAAGCAGACATTAGGATCTTGCCGAGCTTAACTTGGCACGCAGCTCCAATTGGCTTTCCGAAGGAGTGTCTCATCCCCTGCTGCATACGGTCTGCTCCAGCGCCAGTTGCTAGAGGATTCTCTCTCATAATGTGATGCGGAAAAGCTCTTAATTTGAGATGATAGCCTAATTTACCTAGAACTTTTGTCATATATTTTGTAGCTGCAATTCTGCTAGCTTCAATTGCATTGTGTCTTAGATTTACAGCCCGCTTAGCGACTAAGTTTACTTCGTAGGGATATGCGCCGCTTTTATTACCCATGTGATACATGATAATTTTATTTCCCGGTACTCCGCGGATATAGGACTTACTTCGATACTTAGATCTACGAGTATAAGCTCTCGTTATTCTTCGATATGCTTTAGCCTCTCTAAGTTTTGCCATGCTAGAAATAACAACTGAAGTGGCCTTTTAAAAGTTTCCGAAACCAGAATATTTATAAACTTATATGCATATGAGTATATATGCAAATGGAAATAAAAACTGTCCATCATTGGCCGACTCTCAAGACGATGCTGAGGGTAGAAGATGTTCTCCGTGGAGCAGATGAAGCGATTTCAGTAGCAGAGCTTAAGCGGAGACTGCAAACACAAATAATGGACCAAACTCTTCGACTTATTCTTTTCTATTTAGAAAACAAAGGTGATATCCTAATTAGCGATAGAAAGATAGTATGGATTCGAAACGATAGCCCAGAATTCTTAAAGATGATTAAGAATAGCCAGGGAATTGAGCTATGAAATTAGTCAGAGTAAGATTGATTGGCAATGCAGAAAGAGAATTTGAAGAATTAAATAAGCGAGTTGGAGAAGAGAAAGCAAGGGGTGTTGAAAATTCAGAGAATCAGCAGTTACTTCGTTCAATTAAACGAGCTACAGAGCTTGTGAAGGAAAATCCGTTTTATGGTGCGCAGATAAAGAAGAAGCTAATTCCGAAGACGTTGCCAGTTGATAATCTCTGGAAAGTTAATTTAACTGGATATTGGCGAATGCTTTATACAATAAAGGGTGAAGCATTAGAAATTATCTGTTTTGTTCTAGAAATCTGCGATCATAGCGAGTATAACAAATTATTTGGATTTAAGAAAAAATAGAGTTAACGTGCTATTTTACTTTCGCCCCCGGTTTAATATACTGTTTAAAGAATTTGAAGTAGTATTTCTCAATACCTCTCTGAGCACCCCGCTAGCTAAAAATCGGCCTTTTAGATAGCATATTCGGTAAAGGTAGCGGTCTGAATGGCTTTCCAGAGCACTCTTTCTTGACCCATTTTGCTATCTCAGCTAAGGACATATCTTTTATCTTACCAGATTCTCTGAATCTTAAGGGTAGTTTCTTAGCTTTCTTCTCTTTTTCTCCAATAACAATCACTGCAGGAATCCATTCTTTCTGAGCACCGCTAATCTTCTTGCCAATTGATTCAACGCGGTCATCGATATCGACTCTTATCCGCTCCTTTTCTAACTGATTCGAAATCTTCTCAGCATCTTTTATGAATTTATCTGACACTGGACAGATTCTTACTTGCGTTGGAGATAACCATAATGGGAAGACGGGGTTCTTTTTATCTACTGTATTTTCTAGTATTCCCGCTAAGACTCTTTCAATTCCTCCTGGAGACATATGTAATATCACTGGGGTTTTCTGTTTACCCGTTTTATCGATATACTCTATCCCATATCGCTGAGCATTTTGAACATCTATTTGCACGGTTTGAGTTTCTATTGGACGACCCAAATTATCCATATATACATAATTGTTCTTTACAATCCAATATTGATCACTGTAATCTAATATTTCCAATAGCATTGGTTTTTTCCAAATTTTGACCATTTTTTTGAGCCAATCTTTGCTGTTTTGAAAGAATTCATTGGTCATCCGGTAGACTAGTGAATATTCTACGCCGTAACCTTTTGCAACATCCATCTCAAATTCATGTTGTTTAATGAACTCTTCCTTAGCGTGTTTAAGGTCTTTGCAAACTGTATGCATATCGGGCATAGTAAATGCACACGCACGTTTTAGCCCAACTGCTTCGCCTCGCTGTTCTCTTCTAAATGCATATTTAGATAATTCATACATTTTTAATGGGAGATTCTTGTAAGATAGCGGCATATCTTTTTTGATCATAAACTGACCAAAACAAGCAGCGTAACGCAAGAATAATTTTTTCTTGCCAGATAAAACTTTGAATTGCCGCTCTGAGAATGCTTCTAGAAACTTGCTAATTATCGGGTCATCTAGCGAGTACATTATAGGAGTCTCTACTTCTAACCCTCCGAAAGCATGTACTTTCTGAGAAATATAGTTTTCGAGCTGTCGCTTAATGAAGGTGCCAGCAGGATACCATCGTAGGTTACCGAATTCAGATGCAGGCTCGTTGTCACATAGGTCATGCATATGCATTATCTTTAAATGCGGCGGAGCAAGGTCTTTTGTTTTTCTATTTCCAGTTTCATAGTTATAAAAGGATTCCAGCAGCGGATGTTTTGAGAATTTGAACTTCTTTGCGTCGGTTATTTTTCCAGATGCAGCCATTACTTTGTAGACTGCAGGCGGTCTCTTCCTTTCTACTTTTTCTACTTTTGATTCTCCGCCAAACTCCCGACTCAATTCCGATAGCGGATGACCTTTACACTTAAGATTAAAAGCCTTGTACCAGCCAAAAGGAGCTGAAGTAACTTTATAATTCTTTTTCAAATCTTTAGCTGCTAGATCAAGGATTTCCTTAGCTGATTTTGGATTGCTAGGATCACTTACTAAATGAACATATGGGTAAAGCACGACGTTTTTTGTTCCGACTTTCTCTGAAATATCTTTGATTTCGTTTACTAATCGCTTAGCAACTGCTTTTTCCTTGCCTTCATCTGCTTTCTGAGATGCTGAAAGGACAACTAAACAGTCTTTTACAATTATTTTCTCTTTTTTGATATCTTCAGCTTGCTTTATAGCCTTCTTTTTCGGCTCGATCTCAATAAAGTCAGAATGCAATGCTAGTATCTTCATAGTTTATCACCTACTTTACTACAATAAAAGCTTTTAGAAATCTGGCTAGATGAATTATTCAGAACTTGTCCGATACTCACCCATATATTGCATAGTAGAAAGTAAGAACGATAATTTATAAAGCTTCTTGAAATGGTACCGTCCATTCTTCATGAAAATCAATGGCGGAAGTAGGATATTGCTGAGTATTATCGCCAACATCCCCTTTCTCAAGCATACCATGTACTTTGAGTAAATGGATGAGTAGGCTATTCAATCGGAGTTTGGGACAGATAGTATCGGTGTATCCAATATCAGTATCAACAGGAATTGCACGATTCGTATCTGCTATGTCTGCATCGCCAACGTAGTCCACTTTCCCGCAGCCCGGAAAGGGACAGAGTCTATCCTCAGCTCTTCGCATTTTTAGTTGAAGTCCTTTTAGATCCGGCGCAGATCTGGCATTACCTACGTTCTTAATCATATCGGTCATTCGATCGACAAGATCTTGCCGACTAATCCCTTTTTCTTCGAGAATTGCTAATTCTTCAGCATCTTGTTCAACGAAGTGATTAACAACCTCGGGCGGTAGATGGGTCCAATCTTTGTACTGTTCAGTATTGATTATTTTCCGTTCGCCATCCCCGACAGAATTTCTGAAGAAATTATTAAGATCAATTTGATATTTTTCACAAATCTGTTGAGCAAGTTGATAACTTGATCTATTTGGATTGTAGGCATTACGAATTAATGTAACTAATGGCATCAATCCTCGTTCGAGACCGGTGTCCATAAAGTACCCAACGGCTCGCGCATTTCTTTCAGTTTCTAGATTTAGTCGCTCAATGAGAGTTGAACCTAGTTTCTCCAACCGTGCAGCATATCGTTTTTTTACGGGAATGTTTTCATTAGGCTGAATTGATTGTACAAGTTCTTTCGCTACAGAACCAATTAGTTGTGGATCAGCGTCTTTTAGTTCTAAATCACTAATTAAATAATCTCCAATAGTCGCAAATCGTAATTCATCAACTTCTTCTGAAGTAACTCCTAGATTTGGGGCAAAAGGATCATAAGCATCTATTACCATTATATAGTGATATAAGCTATCTTATTTTAAAAAGCTTTCTAATTTAGACTTCTTTCACAACTCTTAAAAACTTCTCCACGCTAGTATACACATGCTAAACAATCTAAAAACAGTCTTACTCTTAGGCGCCCTCACTGGATTATTAATAGCAATCGGCTCTTTTTGGGGAGCTAGTGGAATGTACATAGCTTTTGGGTTAGCAATTGTTATGAATTTCGGCTCATACTGGTTCTCAGACAAGATTGTTTTAATGATGTACCGCGCTAAAGAAGCTGACCGATCAAAGTATTCAAAACTCTATTCGACAGTCTCGGACATTGCTCAGAGAGCAGATCTGCCAGAACCAAAAGTTTACATTATCCCTACGCCGGGCGCGAATGCTTTTGCTACCGGAAGAAACCCCAAACACGCCGCAGTCGCAGTCACAGCTGGAATAATGGATATTTTATCTGAAAAAGAGCTTAAGGGAGTGCTAGCTCATGAAATGGCTCACGTTAAGAATAGAGATATATTAATTTCTTCGATAGCAGCTACTATTGCCGGTGCAATTGGTATGATTGCATTCATGGCTCGCTGGGGAGCTATTTTTGGCGGCTTTAGCGGCGGTCAGAGAAGTGGCCGAGGTATTTTAGAGCTGTTAGCTATAGCGATTCTAACACCTTTGCTAGCTACGATTATTCGACTAGCTATCTCTCGCTCGCGAGAGTACGTAGCAGATAAAGAAGGCGCTAAAATATTAGGCGATTCGAGTGGATTAGCTTCTGCGTTAAAGAAGTTAGAATCAAATGCTAAAAGAAATCCGCTAAGATTCGGCTCAGAAACTACTGCTCATATGTTTATTGTAAATCCATTCCGAGCTTCGTTTTTGATGAAAGTCTTCTCTACACATCCTACAACTGCTGATCGTGTAAAACGATTAACTGCAATGAAGTTCTAATCGGAATCTTTTTAAATTAAGTATAATTTGAATTGTTATGAACGCAGTAGATCTAGAAACAATAATGAGTAAGTCACAAATAGAGCAAATCATACCCTTTTTAGATGAGACTCCATTAATTTTGACCAAGCATTTTAGAGACAGAATGATAGAACGAAAAGTAACTTTAAATGAAATTTATGTTTCTGTTAATGAAGCTCAAATATTCCGCGCAAACAACCGTCGTTACGCCTTTGTCGATTTTGATTATCGCCGAATGATTTTATTTAATATTTCAAATAAAGGATTAATTTTAGCGACAGTATTAACCTCTAAAGAATTTAAAAGTGAAGTTCTTACACGGATTGGTGTTGTTTCTCCTTTCCGAAGATCTTATTTATCGGGGTATCTAACATGAAAATACTAGCAGCAGGAGACATCCACGGAGACCTAGACGCTGTTAAGCGTCTAGCAGATAAGGCAGAAAAAGAGAACGTAGACTTAGTTGTACTCTCCGGAGATTTAACAATGGGTGAGTCTAGCACAAAAGGTTTGCTCGGACCTTTCATTAAAAAGAATCAAAAAGTTGTTCTAATTCCTGGCAACCACGAGTCAATTGCTACAACTGCTGCCTTGGCTGAGATCTATAAAGCAACCAATCTCCACGGATATTCTATATATTTGGGAGACGTAGGTTTATTCGGCTGCGGCTCAGCGAATATCGGTATTTTCCAGCTAGAAGAGAAAGAAATATCAGATCTCCTCAAGAAAGGCTTTGATAAGGTTAAAGATAAGCGGAAAAAGATTATGGTCACGCATGTTCATCCAGATAAGACTCTGATGGCGAAATTGGGTCATATTAATATACCTGGCTCTTCAGCAGTTAGAGAATTTATTGAAAAACATCAGCCAGATATAGCGATTTGCTCCCACGTGCACGAAGCTGAAGGCATGGAAGAAATGATCAAAAGCACAAAAGTGATTAACGTAGGCAAAGCTGGAAAGATTATTGAGATTTAGCTGCTACTCTTCAGAAGCAAAAGGTTTTTAAGCCCCTTTTATAAGGACTACTTATGAAAGGTGACTATAATTTATTCGATGCGCCAGTTCGCACTGCAATAAATCTACTTGACGAAAGTCTACCTGCGGATAGGTATTTCATTACTGGCGGGATAAACATTCAGATGTTAATTGCTGATCGTTTGTCCAGTCGCCTAAATGTTGGTTTAGAGCGGATACGTAAGTTAGATGGATCAAATCTCTTTCGAAAAACTGGCGATATTGATGTTGTATTTCTCGGAGAGATTAGCGAGTTGACAGACTTATTATTTGCTACCTCTAATTTCAATTATCGCGGTATTCCAAATTCTAATCAAGTTGTTTATACTCAAGAAGGCGATAAGGGTACGCTACATATTAATACGTATGCTAAAGTTACAGACGATCAAATTAAGCGCTTTGAGATTCCTTATCGTAAGCGAAAGATTAGTGCAAATGGCGTAACTTTGCTAGATACGATCGGATTTAAACTCAGCGTCGGTCGGGAGAAAGACATAGGAGATGTAGAGCGGTTAATTATGGTATGTGGTGAAGAGATCAATCAGACGCTACTTGCTGAACGCGTATCGGCTCGCTTTGATGAGTTTAGGGCAAAAGCAATCATGGAGAAATACTCTACAATCCGTTCTAGATATACGAAGAATGAGACACCCTAGTCGTCTTGTCTAATATTTTTAAGAATAGAAAAAAAGCGAGAAATATCTCGCTTATTTTGCACTCATTAAGAGCGCATACAAAGAATTCTCAGATCCAGGATCCACTCGCTCGGTCTTCTCGAAAGTTCTAAACCTAATCGAATAGCCCTCGCCGAAGTCCATTTTATTCCATTCTGTTCTGGCTCGAGGAGTAAGCTTAACACCTCTTTCGATCTCGGGATGGTTCCAGCCAGGATTCTTTTCTCCATCTTCTCCTCCGTTAAGGAACGCTAGTTCAACAGCTCGTGCATTAAAGCGAAGGCGTGGAATGGTGCTATATGTTAATGTATTCGCTCGATCTTTAGCCATTTCATAGCCCGCTTTGTTAAATGGAACTGGCGTATATTCTCCAGTTAAAGGTACATCCATCTCTGCCTTAAGTCCTTCAACTACTATTGGAATGCTCTTGCCTCGCGTTGTTTTAGGACCTTTTTTATGTACAATTGGCGAGACGTATCCTTTTTCGCTTTGTATATGTAGCGCGTCCTTAAGCTGTTTTGTTGCAGTTCTGTAATAGCCAGCTTCGTCTTCTAATCTAGCAATCAGGGATTTTAATTTCACATACTTTCCGCTGAAAAAGCTAGACCAAAGCTGTGGAGTAACGAAATTCTTAACTGGAATGCTATTTCCTAGCGCTATTCCGCTTTTATCAAAGAAATCCTTCTCTTCCTCAGTTCCTCTAAACTCAATCGTGGACCATCCTTTATACATCTGCCCTTCGAGGTCAGTTACTAAGAAATTCCTGTAAGCTCCAGTCTCGTTCGTATCTGTATTAACTACGTTCTGATCATAGATCCTTACTGAGAACGAAAAAACATCCTTGTTAGATACGAGTCCAATTAGCTTTCCGTGTCGGTTTTTGTCTGAAACAACCCATTCGTCTTCCCTAGTTGTTTTTGCTCTCCTGCGATCATACTCCGGAATGTTTATTATAGCATTTCTATCATCTAGCGCAGATAATACACTCACTAGATCAATATCTGACGCATGAGTTAGTCCATTTTCAACGTACGCTGGTGCTGGCTTTCTCTCGAGCATATCATAAGCCCATTCAGCTTTGACTTCGTCCACCAGACCATTTACTGGCTGGCTTCGATCAGTTATAGTCTCCATTTCTGGAGATCCAATTAAATTTTCTATTGTTTGACTTATTCCCATTTATTTCACCTAAGAAAATCTAGAAATCAGCGGTTTATTTAGAAATGTGGCTACATTTATCACCATAAACTTTATAAGTCTAAGTAAGTTTGTTTTAACATGGAAGAGATGCTAAGAGAACTAGGATTAACGCCAAATGAGAGCAAAGTTTATCTAGCAATGCTTAGATTAAAGGGCGCGCTAGCTGGTCAGATTACCGAAGTCTCTGGAATCCATCGACGTAACGTCTATGACGCATTAGACCGATTAGTTCAGAAAGGTTTGGTTAGCTATGTTTATGGGCGAAAAAGAAAATACTTCAAGGCAGAGCCGCCAGAAAGACTTCTAGAACTTCTTAAAGTTAAGACAAAAGTAGTAGCGGAAGCGCTTCCTAAGCTGAATGAGATCTTTCAAGAATTCAAACCCGAAGTAAATGTTCGAGTGTATAGTGGAAAAGAGGGCGTTAAGCGTCTTCTGGAGGATCATATAAATAGCAAGACAGAAGTCTTAATCTCAGGAATATACATGGGAAGAGAAGAGCATGGGCTGAAATTCTATTTTCCGCAGCACCGCAAGCGGAGAGTAAAGCAAAAAGTTAAAATTAGAGCAATTTTTAGAGAGTCTAGCCGGAAAATCGCTAAAATCCCGCTAGCTAAATTAAAATTCCTACCTGACGAGTTTGTTGGACCAATGTCGATGAGCGTATATGATGGAAAGGTCGCTAATTTACTGTTCTTAGAAACTCCGATTATAGTTGTTGTGGAAAATAAAGAGTACTACGAAGCTTATAAAAAGTATTTTGAATTGCTTTGGAAGATGGCTAAGTAATTATAGCTGCCAGTGCTTATAACCAGATTCTCTGCAGTATAAGATCGCTTCATGTGTTTCTGGAAGCACTACAATATTCTTTATTTCGGAAGTATAGAACTCTCCAATCATCGGGATTCCCAGATCCTTACCTGCAGTCTTAACTAAATTGATATGTTCTGGATCGCCACCAAATACAACGAAACCTAGCTCTGATTCTGGCTCAAGTGCTCGTATCTGATTAACTAATTCCAGTATATACTCTTTTGGTGCCTTGCACTGAGAGTAAATCTCTTGCAAGCTCGATTCAGCATGCATGAGGCTTTCTAAGACTTCCTCATTTTTCGCATACTTTCTCTTTAGCTCGTCGAATCCATAATCTTCATTAGATGAAAGAACATAATGCGAAAGCCCACAATAATTGCCTGTGCTAAGAATAATCATACCAGCACAGTCAGTATATCTTCTTGAGAATACTGGTTGATTTGTTACCGTGTGTCCTGGAAATTTGAGCTGAACAGCCGAGTTCTTCTCAAAGACCGATTCAAACTTTTCTTTTAGTTCGCTCATTTCATAAAACTCCTTAGTATTTCAGGATGCTCTGTATGTATTGGAATTAAGATCTCCGGATTGATTGTTCTAATGATTTCTTCTAGCTCTGGACCGCTAGCATGCCCGCTGGCGTGACTTTTATGCGCTTTCTTAATTCCAGAAACCTTAAGTCGTCGATTTAAGATTTTTCTATTAATTTCACCTTGGTCGGAGAATGGATCACAAGTTGCTTGTTTCCAACTACTGCCTGCCTTCAGAGTAATCTCATCTATATCATCAAGACCCCACAGACCAATACTTGGGAAAACCAATCCGATCTGTTGTTCTTCGAGTTGGTTAATAAATAATAGTCTTTTATCTTCGTCTTCATCTTCGAGATAAGATTTCTGCCAACTGAGGTAATCTTGCTTAAGCTGTCCTTCGGGAAAATCTCGTGTAGCACAGCCCCATCCTTGATTTGGAATAAATATTTTAATGTTCGGGCTTTTGGTAGTTAATGTTTTTATTCCATTTTTTTCAAATAAATCTAATAAATAAGCTTGTTTTAATGTAATAACGAGATCCCGATCGTGTTCTTTAGCAGCTTCCCAAATTTTCTTAACAAAAGGTATATTTCGATGCGGATAATCGATGATTGCTAATCCCTCGCAGTCATTTATCCATCGATTAATCTCTTCGCCAACTTCTTCTTCAGTCTCACGTTTTTCTGTATTTACTCTAGTTCCTTCACACAGCAACCACTTTGGCTTAGCTGCAGCAGCAAGCTCTACAAATCTGCTCGTTAGATCGCCGGGGCGCAAATCTCCAGTATATACAAGATTTCCCTTATCTGAGTAAATAATATATCCGCAAGCTCCTGGAACTGAATGATTAACTGGAACCATTTGGATTTCTAAATTATTTATCTCCACGCTTTCTTCTGGCTGCAGCGTATGATAAGGTCGTTCTACAGTATATTCTTGATCTCTGCTAGTTACGCGGACTAGTTTCTTCCCTTTTTTCGCAGGCCTGAGCTGAAACTGTGGATGGAATTTGATAAATTGATCATAGCCACCAACTCCGGTGTCCTGAATCGATTTTAAGATCAACTTAGTTTCCAGAGAAGAATAGACCGGAATTTCTTTTCTAAGAAAATGTAAGTATTTAGCGTGATCTAAATGCGCGTGAGATAAGAATAGTGCGTCTATACTTGTTGGTTTAGAAGTTAGCCTAGAATGTTTTTCTAAATCTCTGCGATAAACTCCTTCCAGTCTGGGAAGAAGATCGTATTTGAAGAATACATTAAGACCAGTATGCTTTTTTGGCTCAGAAAAAGGTGGATACAGCTCACTTTGTTTTCCTAGATCTGCCCCAAAATCAAACATAAGAGAAGTCTTAAAGCTAGATATATCTTTAAACGACGAGTCAACGTAAGTTACGTTAATCTTATTCCCGCCAATCTGATTACTTCCATCTAGTACATTTATTTTCATTAATTACGACTCCTTAATGCTAACTTAAAAGTCTTTTGATAGTAATATATGCTAAGCATAGCGATTTCACATTTCGCCAATCTTTTAAATACGTGGTTAAAGGTCTCTTTGATGACTCAACTAATAATCTCAGAAAAGCCCTCAGCAGCTAAAAGAATAGCCTCCGCGTTAGCTGATTCTCCCGTCGAAACCAAAAAAGTAGGAAGAGCATCTTATTATGAAATCCATCATGATGGCAAGCCAATAACCATCGCACCAGCAGTAGGCCATTTATTCGGATTAAAAGCGAACAAAAGAACAGGCAAGTATCCTTTTTTCGATATCGGCTGGGTTGAAACTGATGCAGGCTATGCAAAGCAATATATCCGAAATTTGCAAAAAGCCGCAAAGAAAGCTAAAGAATTTATTGTAGCTACAGATTATGATATTGAGGGCGAAGTTATCGGACTCAACATTGTCAGATTCATCTGCAAGCAAAAAGACGCTGATCGAATGAAGTTTTCCACTTTAACTGCGCCAGATATAATCAAGGCATATCAATCTCGACAAAAAACACTTGACTGGGGGCAAGCAAGAGCTGGCGAAACAAGACATCATCTCGATTGGTTCTACGGAATCAATTTAACAAAAGCAGCTTCGGCAGCTATTCGTGGAGCAGTACAGCGATATGTAACTCTTAGCATCGGACGAGTTCAAGGGCCAATGCTAGCTCTTTTAGTGGATAGAGAAAAAGAAATACAAGCTTTCAAGCCAGAACCTTATTGGCAGCTTTTTATTGAGCCGCTAATCAAAGATAATCGCTATCAAGCAGTCCATGTTGATGGAAAGTTCTTTGACGAAAAGAAAGCAAAATCAATCTTTGAAAAGATAAAGGACAAGCCAGCTGCAGTAAAATCTCTCGAAAAGAGGCAGTTTCCAGTGCTTCCGCCAACGCCGTTTGACTTAACAACTCTTCAAATGGAGGCTTTCCGTCACTTAAGAATTTCTCCTAAGATGACGCTAGCAATTGCTCAGGAGCTCTACACCGCAGCACTAATCTCCTATCCGAGAACATCTTCTCAAAAACTACCGCCGACAATCGGCTATAAAACAATAATGGGAAAGCTAGCTAGGCAAACTTTTTTTACACAATTAATCGCGAAGCTCCCCCAGCCATTAAAACCTCGCGAGGGAGCTAAATCTGATCCCGCCCACCCAGCTATTTTCCCAACTGGCGAATTTCCAAAAGCACTAAATCCTCAGCAGCTAAAAGTCTATGGCCTTATTGTCAAGCGTTTCCTTGCTTGTTTTGGCGAGACCGCTGAAAAAGAAACAACAACCGTAATCTTTGACATAAAAGACGAAAACTTCGTGCTCAAGGGCTCAAGAATCCTAAAACTTGGCTGGAAAGAACAATATGCGCCTTATTCAAAAGACAAAGAACTAGACCTTCCGGAAATCAAGAAAAGCGAAGTCTATGAAGAAAAATCAAAAATTGAAGAAAAAGAGACTGAACCGCCTGCCCGATACACGCAAGCTTCTATAATCAAGAAGCTAGAGAAAGAAAACCTCGGTACTAAGGCAACTAGAGCAGCAATTCTAGATAAATTATATGAAAGAACTTACATTCGCGGACAGCCAATTGAAGTGACGCAGCTCGGTTTGAAAATAATTGATACTTTTGAGAAATACTCGCCGGAAGTTGTTTCCAAGCAGCTAACTGTGAAATTAGAAGAAGAACTCCAAAAAATACGCGAAGGTAAA
>JAFCGA010000014.1 GCA_017608345.1 Candidatus Pacearchaeota archaeon
CCAGAGCCAGTTCCTATATCGAGTACTCGAAGGATGCGTCTGGAGTTCGCTTTCTCTTTTTACCCAAGCTTTTTCTCTTTCTGGAAAGAGAAAAAGGCTGTAGTGTACTTCTTGACTTGCTCTGCTAGCAAATAAGAATCTTCCAGCGGGAGGTAAACCTCTGTTCTTTCAACCATACAAATTATTAATTAACTCGGCTTAAAAGTTTAGCTATGAATAGAAATAATGATCCGGAATCTAAAGAAAAGCAGTTAGAGCAGATTATTGAAGCTGCGAGAATGGATCTACCTAACGCTCTACGGCTCGCGCATCTTAGCCTTAAACCTAGCGAGTTCCGGATAACTAAGCTTCAATTTCTCAAAGTCATATATGAACAACCTCAAGCAGATAGCCACATAATATACTTCATAACAAGAGATATGCCTGAGGACAAAATTGGAAGTTTTCGCTATAGCAAGCAGACAGGACCGGAAGACCATAAAGTATTATCTCCAGAGGAAATACCAGAGCAAGTTAGGAAGGAAATTCATTCTGCGCTATTGCCACCATCTTTCTACTTATTATAAGCAAAATCGAGAGATTTGGCTTATTAAAAAGCCTTTTAAGACTTACTCAAAAACAGATAGTATGACAGACGAAAAGGTGATTATATTCGTAGGTGGAGAAGATGACGTCCCTTCGGATTTGCGCGCGGCGCTTATGAAATATCGAGCTGAACACCCTCGCGAAGCAGTCATAAGTAGAGTTATTGGGGAAGACGCTCACAAGTATCAAGCACTTAAGACCCACTTAATTAATACACTAGACAGAGTAAATCTATTTATATTTCCAAGAGAGTTAGGAGAGGTAGCTCATCAGCGAACGGCGTTAAGCACGGCGAAGGTTGCTCTATATTCCACGATCGATTTAATTGGTATTGTTTATATAGATAAGCTTCTCATTGGTCATAAGAAACCAATAAATAGAATATATATCAAAGACGATATTGATCGCAAGTTACACAAGGATCTCAGCACTCTCTTAAACTAGTACGCTCTAGATTTGCAATAACTAATTAAGAGAGTATTACTTCGATCTCTGATAAACATCATAAGCTAAATAAGCTATAGAAGTTATTCCAATACCGAGCAGAGCTAATTGAACATACTTATTTCCGCTAAAGACTTGAAAGGCCTCAATGAGTTGTTCCAATGGTCCTGGCGAAACATTTGATATTGCTGGTTCAACGGTAGAGGGGTCAACGGGCGGAGTATATGGTGATGAAGCTGTTGTATTTCCAGCATATATTACGCTATCTGCTTCTATCGGAAGGACATGAGTAGGAGAAAGCATCATTGACATACTAATTTATCTCACATAGATTTTTAAGCATTATGCTCTAAAGAAGCACTGCATTTGCAATAACCATTTAAACTTTTAGCACTTTATTGGAATATGATCTATGAAATCCTAGCTGGAGTCGTCCTATCCCTTGCCTATTTTATTGGCGCTCTGATCTATTTCGGCACAAAAGATGAGTGCGTGCCGTTTGTTAAGAAACACCGAGACTTATATGATGGTCTTTCGAGTATATTCTATGTTATTGTGCTTGGAACAGCGATTTTAGCAGGGATTTTGATAGTAACTCGATACAAGGAAGCTACTATCGGTCTATTACTTATTCCGATAATCCAGATGAGCATCTGCTCAGTCGGAAGAAAACATAAAGAAATTCTTAAGATCGCGCTGATATCAATGGGATTATTTCTAGTGGGATTTGCGCTAACTTACTTTATCGCTAGTTACTTTGGTTAGTTCCCATTAGCGATATTAGATTGCGTAACAACGGACTCAGAGATTTCTACCCTGATTTCTTTCTTGTTTCCCAGAACTAAGTCTCCGGCAACTTCAATAGTCGCTCCGTCATGAATATAAACTGGAACTTCCTTAACGATTGTTCCGGTTGCAATATCTTTTGCAGTCTCAGGAGAGTGTAAATTTCGATATACTCTCTCTTTATCATCTAGTAGGTTCACGAGCTTATCCGCAACTTTCTTACTCCAAGGATAGAAATATAGACCGCCGTGATGAGAGTTACCATAAACTCGCTTGCTAGTTGTTTCGACAACATCAGACATATTAGATTCAAGAGAACCCAGCTTTATTGCAGCTACTTTTATATGCTCTTCTAAAGTCGAAATATGTTCTTTGTGGACTAGTTCCTGCTCTAGTGCTATTGGTTTATCTGCCTTTGCTCGCTCTAATCGAGACTCCAGACCAGCGATTTCATCTCTTACTTGCTCGATCTCACTAAACTCAGAGAAATATTTAGCCTGAATTTCACCTAAATCCTGAAAGAAACTAGAATAAGGAGCTGGCTTATTCCCGAAATCTATTCGCAGAATATCATCCTTGTCATGGGATATTCTTCTCTTCTTAGGCGAAGCTTCTCGCTTTTTACTCCGATACTTCAGTTTAGCAAAGAATCCTTTCGGCTCTTCTTCAGGCACTTCTACTTTCTGATGCTTTGAATGCGCAATAAAGCAATCCGGAAAAGAAGAGTATCCCCGAAGGTAATTTGATAAGCTCTCCGAATCAGTCTTAAGATCTGTCTGGAATTCTTGATTTATTCGCCCAAATAGTGCTATCAAAAAATCCTCAGTTTCATTATTATGCCCTAAATCCATGGGGATGTAAATATGCGTGTCTCCGTCGCTCCGGTTAGAAACATAACAGAGTTTATCTAGAATTGTGCTAGCCTCAACAGTAATATCATATACTTGACTAGACTGCGGCGCTCCGGATATATACCCGCCAATATAACAGATTCTTGCTTTATTCTCTACTACAGTTAGGCTAGGTACAGATACCATAATCAAAGCTAAAACTAAAATATTTTAAACACTTCTATTTCTTATAAACCACATCGCCCTTGCGGACTTTTTCATTAACTTTTAATCCAACCGCATCGCCTTTTTTAGCTGCTGAAACTGATTTATGCTCTACTTGCATTGAATCTAGCTTTTGGGAGAGATTTGTAGTAGTTCCTCGGATTTCTAGCTCATCGCCGACCTTAATCGGCATTAAGACATCTACAATCGCCACGCTAACTTTATCAAAGAAGTGGCGGACTGTGCCTACTTGCCTCATGCAATAATAGAGCGTAGTAATTATAAAAAGCTTTTTAAACGTAAGATTACGAAAGAACTCTGTTATAGTAAAACAAGGACTCAAAATGACACAAATACTTGATGCAAATCCAAATTCATTAATATCAGCGCTAGCTAAAGAGCTAGAAGCAGTTGAGCAAGTTCAAGCTCCGGACTGGGCAAAGTTTGTCAAAACCGGCGCACATAATGAGCGACCTCCAACACAGACAAACTGGTGGTTTATTCGATCTGCAGCAATTCTGAGGACTATTTTCAAAGATGGGCCAGTTGGAGTCGGCAAGCTAAGATCAAAGTACGGTGGAGCTAAAAACCGCGGTTCTAGACCAGAGCGGTTCAAGAAAGGCTCAGGAAATATTATTCGAAAAATTCTCCAGCAGTTACAGACTGCTGAATTCATTAAAATGCAAGATAAGGAAGTTCACAAAGGCAGAGTAATCGCTCCAAAAGGGCAAGCCCTGCTTCAAAAAGTTGCTAACAAGGTAGGGATCGGTAAGCCTCAGCCAAAAATCGCGCCAAAAGTAGTAAAAGTAGCTCCGAAAGTTGAGGAAAAACCAAAGACTGAAGCTCCGAAAGCTGCTGAGAAACCAAAGGCAGAGAAGCCAGCTGCGCCAGCTAAAGCGGAGAAGTCTGCAGCCCCAATAGCAACGGAAGCTAAACCCATAAAGGCGGCTAAGAAATAATGATAGACGAGAATTATTTAACTGAAACACAAGAAGGATTGTTACGCGGTATAGCAAGAGTAAAGCAATATACTGAACCTACGGCGATTATCTTCGAGACAGCCACTACAGCAATACAGTTCTCCAAAGCAGCAGCAGTACACAGTCCATATTTCACTCCAAGAAATAGCAACATAAACATAGATAGTGTCATATTAGTAGATGCTGTTGAGCATGGAGGACAAGACGGATTAACGAAACTCATTACTGGTTTTGTAGCACATATGCAAAAAGGGCAGAAAAGAATGGACGCAATGGTCAGCGGAGCTGAAGGATTTACTTTTGTCGAAGAATATAATATTCAAACACACGAGATAGATATGCAAAATGGGATCAAATAAAACATCAGGAAAGAAAATAAGGCTAGCAAAAGCTGGTAAGCAGACCCGATGGGCTCCATTTTGGCTAGTTCCTAAGATATTCGGAAGAATGAAAGGAGTACACCCTTCCAGAATCAATAGACACAAGCGACACTGGAAGAAAAGCAAGATACGAGCATAATGCGAGAAGGACAAAATAGGGATTACACATTCAACCTACGAAGAGGCTTTCTAAAGAGCCCTAAGTGGAAAAGGTCAAAGAAAGCTGTCTCAATTCTGCGAGATCTAATTAAAAGACATTCTAAAATAGAAAACGTGCGCCTTGGTAAATGGGTCAACGAGCACATATGGAAGCACGGCGGAAAAAACCCGCCCGGAAAGGTCAAAATCAATATTAAGGTCGAGAAACACAAGAACGAGAAGACCAAAGCTGAAACTCTTATTGCTCATGCTGAGCTAGCTGAACTTCCTCCAAAAGCCCTTAGACTAATTAAATTAGAAGAAGAGAAAAAGAAGAAGGCTGTGGCTAAGAAGAAAGAAGAAATCCCTAAAAAGATAGAGGAAACTAAAGAAAAGATAACAGAGATTAAAAAGAAAGTTTCAAAGAAAAAAGAGGACAGGAAAGCTTCTAAGAAAGAGCTGCAGAAAGAGCTAGCAGAGGCCAAAGCTGAAGAAAAAGAGAAAAAGCAAGCAAAAGTTACCGCATCAATGGAAAGGAAGATGCATAAATAACAATAATTAATTCTTTAATCTAATGGATAAATTAATTTTAGTCGGAGATTACCATAAGCCGAATGTTAAAAGAATCATAGAAAAAGCCGATAGAGAAATATCTCGCCTCAAGGAAGGTATTGAATATTATCCCGCGAGGCATCCGCGAAGAGAGCTATTAACTTGGTACCAGACTCTAAAGAAAAGGGTATGGACATCGGCGCTCGAATGCGACGGGAATCAAGCTAGTGCAATCTACATGTATTCTCCAAAACGAGTATGCTGTGAAGGATATAGATCTACTGAAGACATACGACATTATTCTATGATGGACCTATTCTGGGACTTTACAGATAAGAATCTACTGGCTGCAGTCGAAGCTCAAGAGCCGAGAATATTTGGATTAGACAATCTCAATCCATTTTATCTTTTTTGTAAAATTCTCCATGAAAATGGCCATGATAAATTTCTCAATAAGATTAAAACACCGATGCAGCGCTTCAGAGAAGTCCTCTGGACAGCATACTTAAAAATTCTAGGCCCAAGCGTGACGATAATAGGACTCAATCATTTAAAGACTATGAAACATCGGCTAGAAAAAGCCGGCTTAGAAGCAATAATATACCCAAGCGAAGCCTAACATTAAGCTTATAAACCGCTTTCCACTTCTTAATTTATGCCACACTTAGATAAATTAGCATTTAACGGCGATCCTAATGTAGGGCTATATGGCGTAGCTACAGACAAGTTC
Source organism: Candidatus Pacearchaeota archaeon (assembly GCA_017608345.1). GTDB lineage: Archaea > Nanobdellota > Nanobdellia > UBA10117 > JAFCGA01 > JAFCGA01. Next base: position 5,651 of record JAFCGA010000014.1, read on the forward strand.
TGCATCTTGGGCAAGTCAATTCCGAAGAAGATAGCTAAGCGAGTCGAGGAGCTTCTGAAAGTTCCTGTGATTCAGGCTCATATTTATGGAACTTCGTTGATCGGTATTTTCGTAGCAGCGACTTCTGAAACGGTTCTAGTTCCCGACGTGATATTTAAGCGGGAATTAGACGCTCTTAAGAAAGATTTGAAAGGAATAGCCGAAGTTAAAACTCTAGCGACTGAAAGGACAGCGCTAGCTAATAATATTCTAAACAATGATAAACTAGCTATTATTTCTCCGGAGTTTTCCAAGAAAGAAGCTGAGGACATTAAGAAAGCTCTGAATCTAAAGATTGTTCAGATGCCGCTTGCTGAAGTGGAAGTAGTCGGCTCAAATGGGATTCTTACAAACAAAGGTGCTCTACTAAATCCGAACTTATCTGATTCTGATATCAAAAAAGTCGAGAAGCTAGTTGGTTTTGAAGTAGGACTAGGAACTGTCAGCATGGGCTCGCCAATAATTGGATCAGGTGTAATAGCTAACTCTAAGGGTTTTATTGCTGGAAACTTATGTTCGGGTTATGAGATTGTTAGAATCGACGAGTCGCTGGGTTTTTTGGAATAAACTTATAAGTCTTCTGAAGCAAATAAGCTCATGAATAACCATATTGCTGGAAAAACAGGACAGAAAAGCGTAAAACTCACAGTTAATATAACAGAGATAGTATATGAACAGTTTAAGTTATATGCTGAACACTTTGGTTTTAGTAGCTTAGCCGATGCTGCACGAAATGCGATTCGCGAGGAGATAACTAGGCAGGATCAATTAGAGTCTGGAGTTGGACTAAAAGGAATAATAGATTCTCACTTCGAACCTGGAGAAATTAAAGTACTTAAGAAACTAGCATATATTCTTACAAATAACGATCGAGCACGTGTTAAATTAGGACTGCTCCATGCAAAAACTGAAAGAAGATACAATCCGTAACTCTTAAAACCTTTACACCCCAGCAAACCATATGGACAAAGCAATCGTCTTCATCGACGCAGGATATTTAAGCAAAGTTCTAGATTCATTAGGAAGACCGCGGATTGATTTTGCAAAATTCTCAGATTTGATATGCAAAAAGGCTAATTCAGAACGATTAAGAACTTTATACTATGATAGTCCGCCCTACTTGAGCGCTAAGCCAAGTGAAGATGAGCGAGAACGCTATGCGCATAAGCAGAAATTCTTCTCAAAACTAAACAAACTTCCGAAGTTCGAAGTCAGATTAGGTAGATTAGCTCATCGCGGGCCAGGAGTTTACCAACAAAAGGGCGTTGATACTCTGCTAGCTATTGATCTCACGCGCTTCTCATGGCGGCAAGTTATTCAGAAAGCAATCTTGGTGGCGGGGGACAGCGATTTTATTCCAGCTATCAAGGAAGCTCGATTCGCTGGAATTATCGTTCAGATCTATTACGCAGAATCCGGAACAACAGGAGTTCATGACGAAGTGTTTGAAGTCTCTGATGAGCAGTTTGAAATTACTAAAGAACTGCTTCAGCAAGCTATTAGAGATTAACGACTCCAACCTACGATTGCGCTAGCATTCTCTACAATCTTATTGGTGCTAAAGCCATATTTATTGTACAATTCTGGAATCGACCCAGACTCGCCAGCTTCGAAACC
>JAFCGA010000015.1 GCA_017608345.1 Candidatus Pacearchaeota archaeon
CTTTATCTAAGATTTCTTTGCTAACTTCAGCTAGTGAATTTGCTGGAGCTTCTCCTTGCTTATTTATACTAGTTGTCACAAAAGGAACTCCTGCTTCTTGGGTTAGCTTAGTAAACTCATGTTTTGGAATTCGAACTCCCAAAGTATCTTCCAAAGATACATTCTCAGCTACACAAGGCCTTTTCTTCTTTAGTATGAGAGTATAAGGTCCGGGCAATTTATCTTTAATCTCTTTCTTAGCAGTTTCAGAGAGTTCTAGATTTTCGTAAATCCAGTCAAAGCTCGGAGCAATAATTGACATCGGACGGTCAAATTGCTGCTTAATTTTTCTTACCTTAGCTACAGCTTGCTTATTTTCAGCATTGCATCCAATGCCATAGAGTGTATCTGTTGGGTAGATAAAGAGCTTGCCTGTTCTGATGGCTTTGATTAGTTCTTTGTCTTTAAGGGCGGTTGAGAGTTGCATATTTAATCAGAAGAACAAATCCTTATAAATCTTTTACGTTGAGCCTAAGTATGACAATCCCAGTTTGGACAGAAAAATACAGACCTCAGAAGCTATCTGACGTAAAAGGCCAGGAAGCAATTACTTCTCGCTTAAGTGCTTTTGTTAGTTCCAAAGCTATGCCAAATTTATTGTTCGCCGGTCCAGCAGGAGTAGGCAAAACAACCTCTGCGCTAGCAATAGCAAAAGAAGTTTACGGAGAGACTTGGAGAGACTGCATTTTAGAACTTAATGCGTCGGATGAGCGAGGGATTGATGTTGTTAGAGTCAAGGTGAAGGATTTCGCTAGGACGCGAGCTATTGAAGAAGTTCCGTTTAAGCTAATTTACTTAGACGAGGCTGACGCTTTGACACGAGATGCTCAGTCAGCGCTGCGTAGAATAATGGAGGATTACGCAGCTACTACTCGATTTATTTTAGCTTGTAATTATTCCTCGAAGATTATCTTGCCGATTCAATCCCGATGTGCTGTCTTTCGATTCAAGCCACTGCCTAAAGAGCACCTCTCAGAGATTTTGAGAAAAATAGCTCAGGAAGAGGGGCTAACAATTTCTCCAGAAGCGCTAGACTTCATATACGAAGCTTCAGAGGGTGATTGTCGCAAGGCAGAGAACATATTGCAAGCTTGCTCGTCAATCTCTAAGATAGTTGATGCTAAATCAATTAAAGCTGTTGTCTCATTTGCAGAGCCAAAAGAGATTGCTGGAATCATTGAGCTAGCAATTCAGGGCCGATTTGTAGATGCTAAGAACGGTCTCTCAAATATTGTTCTGAAATATGGCTTATCTGGAATGGACGCTATCAAGCAGATCCAAAAGCAAGCTTGGGGGGCAAATATTTCTGATAAGAAGAAGGTCGAGCTGATAAAAGCTTGCGGAGAATATGAGTTTAGGCTGGTTGAGGGAGCTAACGAGTTTATTCAGCTTAATGCGCTGCTTGCGGAGTTTGTTGTTATAGGGGCGCAGTAGGAAGGTTTTTAAGATAACTTAAAAGTAGTAATGCATGAATAACTTTAAAGATCTGCTAACTATTGAGAATATTCGGAATCTTACTATATCAAGAAAGTCTTCAGCGGACTGCAGAGACTATCTAACAGAAATACGAATAAACAATAATATTGCAAAAGTAGTTGGATACATGGGATCCGGAGGGACTAAGGAAGTATTTGATATTCTAATTGGAGAAGAACGCTACGCGCTTGGCCTTTGTGGAATAATCGACCCACCTCAAACGATTATTAAGAAATGGACTCAAGTCTTTAACGAGCCAGAAAATACAAGCAAATTAAGAGAGCTAGGATTCTTCGTAAATAATCTCTGCAAGATTACTCCAATAAAAGTAAATGGATTTGATTTTCCTGCAATTATTATGAAGCGGTATCAAGATCACTATTTTCAGATTTGTGATGGAAAGAACAATCAGAACAACGAAAATATGCTTATACCTCCTAAAATAACTATAGAAACTTGCGCGCCGCTATTTACTAAAATCGCATCAGATATATCTAACTTAATAAAAGCTGGCGTGCGCATCGGTGGAGACTGCTTTAATCTCTGCTTAGACAATAATGTCCAACATCTTTACTTCAATGATCTTGGCTCGGCTAGCTTTAAGGAAATTAAAAACGAAGACATAGACTTGTTTGTATCGAGCTATACTTCTCACGCTGTCGGAGCTTTCCTAAATAGCAGTCCAGATACTAAATGGTTAGATGAAACTATTTATAGAATTGTTGAAGTAAACGGTCCGCTAGAGCAAAGAGTTAAAGAACAGGTATATAATAAACTCTGAATTTGATTCTTATTTTAAATATTTCTTTCAACAACTCGGAACTAGTTCCGAGAGTAGAAGAGAATTTTTAATTCTCTTCAATAACCAAAATTATCTGCGATAATTTGGGAATGGAAAAGATATTCTTTTCCATATAGAAAAGAAATAGAGTACACTGATTCTACTTAAATAAATCTTATTAACCGATTAATGAATCTATTAATTCATAAGTTAATCCACTGGCTCATCAATAGGTTTATATACCAGAACTATATTCCATACTCATGGTCGACCAGCTAGCTCTAGCAGCGCTTAAGCTAATCAATAGAGCTAATTCTCCCTTAGAGACAAAAGAGATCCAAAACGCGCTAGCGAAGCGTCTCACGGGAGTGACCAGAACAAAGGTATTCTATCGTCTTAGCAACCTCCGAGGAGAAGGCAAAATAAAAGGTAAATTCGTGGGCCCAGGTAAAGGCGTCTGGATTTGGTGGAGCGCGAGAGCATTCAAATGAAAGAGCTAAATCTATCTAGCAATGTAAGAAAGCACGGCGGAAAGGTGCTCATCGTCGCAGTCTTATCTATATTAATTGCTCTGTCCTACTTTGGTACGTTTGGAATAACTGGCTTTGCATCACTAAACATTAGCGCAACAGCTTTCACAGATAATGATGCTATCGGGACTAATCCCACAAATGCTTATGATAATAACTTCGGAACATTTGCAGAATATGATTTAGGAACTGGCTCAAATCCTGGAACACTTGATTATTATACCTTCACTAACACTGGAACTGGAATAATTAGTAACGTAAATGTAACGTTGGATATTAATGTTACTGGAACAGCAGATGACTGGTGGGGCTTACAATACTCTGATGATGCTGGAACAAACTGGTATAACTTGAGAGCATTAGCAACCGGAGATCAAGCAAGAGCAAACCTATCTTATATAATAACAGAACAAACGGGAGGGGAAGATGGCGTTTGGAACTTCACAGAAATACAAGATGATTTGAGAGTAAGAATCCAGACAGATAAGCAAGGCGGTGCTGATGCAGGTGCAACATTCTACATTTACGAACTTTGGTCAACTATTGAATATATTCATGTTCCAAACGTAACACTAAATCAGCCAGACAATAATTCATACATCCCAGTAAACTACTCTCTACTTAACGCAACAGTATATGATAAAGATCTAGACAACATGACTGTCTGGTTCTACGGCGACGAAACTGTAATTAATACAACTTACAATCAAACTAATGGAACAACCATAACCTATAATTGGACTGGGCTAGCTGAAGGCTTGCATAATTGGACAGTTGTTGCTAATGATAGTACATTTAATAGTACTAGAGAATATTATTATTTCACGATTGATACAATCAATCCGACTTCAAACTCGCCAGCTGACGCAATGCATCCAGCTAACACTTCTGGAACAATCGGCTGGGTACTTACTGATAACTATGCTCCGGGAGATTATTACGTCGAGAGAAACGGTACAGTTCAGAATAGCTCAACAGCCTGGGCAAATAATACTAATCTAAATATATGGGTTAATACCACTACAGTGGGGATATGGAATTATACTATCTTCTTTAATGACTCTGTTGGTAACAACGGAGCTCAAGATATGGTTCTTATTAACATCAGTCCGAATAGTATTCCGACAATTACTATAAATAACCCAGGCAATAACTCTAATATATCTGTAAACTATGCTCTCTTAAATACAACTGTCTTTGACGATGACTTAGACAATATGACAGTTTGGATTTATGGGGATGACAGTATAATCAACACAACTTACAATCAAACTAATGGAACTGAAATAACTTACAACTGGACTGGACTCGGGGAAGGTCTACATAACTGGACTGTGATTGCGCAAGATGATTATGTAAATAGTACTAATGAATACTTCTATTTCACAGTTGATCTAACAAACCCAGTAGCTAGCCTTGGAGCAAGTCCAATCGATAATTACAACACCTCTTCGCAAACAAACACCTTTGATCTCAAATGCAGTGACGACATAACTCTCCCAAACACTTTACAATTATGGGGTAATTGGAGCGGCTGGCACGCTAATCAAACAAATTCAACTCCCGCAAATAACACTTATTGGAACATAACTGTTAATGGAATTCCAGAGGGAACTTGGAGCTGGGGCGCTTGGTGTAATGATTCAACTGGAAGATCTAATTGGTCTAATACAAATAAGACATTCACAGTAGATATAACTGCTCCGACTTCAAACTCGCCAGCGGATGCAGAGTATTCTGCTAATATCTCTGCAACAATTGGATGGATTCTCTCAGATAACTATGCTCCGGGATATTATTACGTCGAAAGAAATGGCTCCACTCAAAATAGCTCGACTACCTGGACTAATGGAACTAATTTAAATATTTGGGTAAATACAACTACTGCAGGAGCTTGGAACTACACAATCTTCTTCAACGATACAGTAGGAAACAACGGAACTTCAGATGAAGTAATAATTAATATTACTCCGAATAGCCAGCCAACAGTCAATCTAAGCTCGCCAGAGAATAATACATACTCGGCTGTAAACTATGCGCTCCTTAATTCAACAATATACGACCAAGATGAAGATAACCTAACGGTTTGGATTTACGGAGATGACAGTATAATCAACACAACTTACAACAGAACTAATGGAACAAATATAATTTACAATTGGGCTGGACTCGGGGAAGGTCTACATAACTGGACTGTGATTGCGCAAGATGATTATGTAAATAGTACTAACGAATACTTCTATTTCACAGTTGATCTAACTGAGCCAACATTAGAAATTATCTCTCCTGCAAATGGTTATATTGACCCCGACGCGAATCTAACCTTTAATTACAATGTCACAGATTTATCTCCGATTGCAAACTGCTCGCTCTTAATCAACGGAGCAGTAAATCAGACAAATAGCTCAGTAACTGCTGGAGCAATACAGAACTTCACACTAGTTGATATGAATGTCAATTATTACAATTGGAGTATTAGCTGCACAGACAATGCTACGAATACAAACACCTCGACTGCAAGAAAAGTTTATTCACTCGTTGCAATTGATGAATTCTCTGGACAAACTAGCAATCTCTCTGAGTATGACGAGACCAACATATCGAATGTAACTAATTTAATAATTGAGCAGCCAGCCAGCGGAATGATAAATTACACGGTTTCTGTCAATCTCAGTGGTGGAGTAGATATAAATACAAACGTTGAAATCAGTGCTAATAGCATAGCAGTTAATTCAACAGGTCTACCTGCCTTGAACAAGTCAGCAAACTTATGCTTCTATGGAATAACTTACACTGATCCGGGACCAGTTAGAGACGGGGCTAGCTGCCTAGCTTCAATATGTACTGAGATCAGTTACTCTGGAACAACCTACTGCTATAATGTCACTAACTTTACTACCTACTCTGTTGAGGAGACTGCTACGCCTACGCCAACTCCTACTCCTTCGCCAATCGGGCCAAGTGGTGGAGGCGGATCAGGTGCTGCTGCTCCGAGCGTAGGAATTAGTGCATATCCTAAAGAGATAGTGCTGCATCCTGGAGAAGGGACAATAGTTAGGATTACTCTAAAGAATACTGGAGAATCTATATTATATAATTGCAGACCTAACTTTTCAGGAGATCAAAGTAAATGGGTAATTAATCCTGAAACTAGCAGCATTAGCGCTGGCAGCACAAAAGAATACATGTTTAATATAATTACT
>JAFCGA010000007.1 GCA_017608345.1 Candidatus Pacearchaeota archaeon
AGAGATTACCCCTTCCTGCATTGTTCTGAAGCTGCTTAATACTCTGCGCCTTTTTATGATTACTTAGCTGTGCGTTTATTCTCTTCATTATTTGTTCTTCAGGCAAGTCTCCACCACCTAATCTATGGATCTGAGTCGCATAGCTACTAGTAATTAGCAAGGCATTGTAATCTATCGCAGACAAGAAGCCATCTTCTGCTAGTAAAGCCCATTCAACTAGGACTAATCCCAATTCACTTGCTATTTTAGTTTGCAAGGATTCATGTATTGCTGGATAAACCGTCTGCTTAAAATAATACATCTCATTCGGACTCTGAAAAATGATTTGCGATAGTTTTAATCTATCTATAGAAGTATCTTTATTAATTAGCTCGCTTCCTAATTTTGCTGAGAGCTCTCCTCGCAGATAATAATAATCTGGATTTGTGCTTAAAATATCTCTCCTAATATCATCTATGCTATGATAAGGCATGCTAAGTCCATGTTTTCTAGCACATTGAATTAGTTTGTTGCAAGTATATGTTTTTCCACATGCAATCGAACCAGTTACTCCCAGTAAATAAGTTCCGGAATTTAATCTGCTCACTCGCTCCTTGGATATCATCTATGCACCTCCCAATTTATACCATATTTGGCAGGACAGAAGGATATAAACTTCATCTGAGGATTTTTCTGCTTTAACTTAGCTAAACTTCTCCATTCTGCCGCATCTCTAATTGCTAAGTAGCCTTTTTTCTGGAGCTCCTGAGTTAAGTAAGACACATCAGCGGTGATCTGCTCAGGACTACAAATAGATAATTTCGAATCCGGCTGACTATGATGTATATACTGAGAAGGAATAGCACCGTCAGGTTTAGGACATAATTCAGTACCTGCTCTTAGTGATAAGTAGTGAGCTCTGATTTCATCTGACTCAGTATTCAGAATAAGATTAATTGTATCCCGTAAGTCCAGTTCGGTGGTTCCAGGTAGATCAAAAATCCAGCTAGTTCTAACTCTTAAACCAGCATTCTTTGTTTCATTTAATACTCTTTTAATTTGCGCAGGAGTAATTCGTTTGTGTATGCTATCTAATATTCTCTGGCTTCCAGATTCTGCACCATAGTGAATCCATCTGAAGCCTGCTTTGTACATCTGCGCCATTACTCCTTTGTTGTATGCTGAGATTGTTCCTAAGCAGCCGAAAGTTGCTTCGAGGCCCCTGTCAATTATCTCCTGAGATATCCGCTGCATCCTGCTTTTATTTGCAGTTGCATTATCATCTAAGAATAGAATTTTCTTGGCGCCGTGCTCCGCAATAAGATGCTCCAGCTCATTAGCGACATTTTCTGGACTTCTCGATCTCCAACCGCACCAGTAGTTAGGTGTAGCGCAAAAGCTGCATTTTCCAGGGCAGCCTCTGCTAGACCAGATCGTCCTTACGTCAATGTAATCTGCTAAATCCACTAAGCTTCTGTCTGGAATCGGCAGGGAATCTAAATTCATTTTATCTAATCTAACTGCAGTGGTTCTCACTTGCTGATCGTAGTGATAGGATATTCCCCGAATCTTTGACAAGTTTTTTTGCGACCAGTCTGTAAGTTTAAGCAAATCAGAAGATACTGACTCTATTTCTCCATTTATTATTACATCTGCACCGTTATCTAAGAACGCTGCGGGGAAGTATTTCGGAGTCTTTCCACCAATAACAACACGCGAACCGTAATTCTTTGCTAGACGAGAGATTTGATTTACTCCAAGAATTGCCTTTGAAGTATGGAGAGGAATATGATAATCAAAGGGGATTATTGTTAACTCTGGCTGAAACGACTTTAATATTCCACTAATTGACGCTGGAGCCATCTGCTTTACATCCATATCGATAACTCGCACGTCGCTTCCCAAACTCTGAGCATAAGTAGCTATAGTCAAAACATCAATCGGCTCGATTAGCAAGCTTTTTTCAGAAAATGGAAAATTAGGAGGGTTAATTACTAATGTTTTCATTTTCTACCTCCTCAAGAAGTTTTCGGACAGCGAACTCAAATAAGTGTGATTTGTTCCTAAACGAGCCATCCTCCAATTTTCTCTTTACCCGAAGAAGAAGTTCTTCCTCAATGGTGATGCTGACCTGTGTTTTCATGATGTAGTCTCCGCGTTTATCCTATTTCCTAATATATACATATAGTTGTAAAATTTATAGAAGTTTTTAGCAGTTTATTGTCATACTAGTTGTATAAATCAGAACTACTTCATGGGAGGCATTTTCGGAAGTTTTAAAAAACAATTCTTTGAGATTAGCATATGAAAAAAGAGAAAAGAGTAATTGTTGAGGATATAGAATACATAGTCACTCGGCATCCTGTCTTTTGTACTTGTGAATGTTTCACCTGGACAGAAGGTGATAAAACTTATCGTTATTACTTCGGAGACGCAGAAACTCCAGATCAAAAGGCGTGGATAGAGCGGGGAATGCTTCCGGGCGGTCAGGACTACGAAGAGCCACCTCATTATATTGGTAAGGGCTTAGATATTATTGTAGCTGATGAAGAATATATCTTTGCAATAAGACCTTCTTTCATTCAATATGGCTATCATAATATAGAACTCAGTGAAGACAATGATTATTCTCAGAAAAAAGATCTCTCAGGTATTGGCTTTACTAAATACCTAACAGATAGGAGTGGGCCGCTGCCATTTGAAGGTAAATTCCCGGAAGTACAACGCAGGAAAGCTGAAGTAATCTTCACTAATAAATCTAGACAAATAGAGAAAGTAAAAGAAAAAGTCAAAGCAGAAGAAACTCCGAAAAAAGAGCTTCCGCCCATAGATCTCTATTTATCATAAACAAAATACTGCTAGAGAAAGCTTTTAATTACATTATAATCAATCCTAATTATGGATAAAAAACTAAAACAAGCTCTAGAAAAGATGCACTACGAGCCAGTTGGCAATCACAGCGCAGTCTCTATCTGCACGTGGACAAAGAAAAGCCTACTGAATGAAGGTATCTGCTACAAACAAAAGTTCTACGGAATTCGCTCGCATCTTTGCTGTCAGATATCGCCAGTTCTAGATTGTGATCAGCGCTGCGTGTTTTGCTGGCGGCCATGGGAGATTAGCTTTGGTAAGACTAACAAGTGGGACTCGCCAAAAGAGATTATTGACGGCTGTATTGCAGGTCAGATTCGCAAGTTGTCTGGCTTTGGAGGTAATGAAAAAGCGAACTTAGCGAAGTTCGAGGCTGCGCAAGAGCCGATGCACTTTGCAGTTTCGCTAACAGGAGAGCCAACTCTTTATCCGAAACTTCCGGAATTGATCAAAGAGCTGCACAAGCGAGGTAAGACTAGCTTCTTAGTTACTAATGGACAGCATCCAGAAGTGCTAGCTAAATTAAAGACGAAAAAGGCTCTTCCTACACAGCTTTATGTCTCAATCGAAGCTCCGACTGAAGAGCTATTCAAGAGAATCGATCAACCGCTTAACAAAGATGCTTGGCGGAGGATAAATGAAACTCTTGAGATGTTGCCGAAATTAAATTGCAGAAAAGTATTACGACTAACGATGATTAAGGGTTTGAATGATTTTGGGATTAAAGAATGGGCTAAATTTATCAAGAAAGCAGGGCCCGCAATGTTAGAGATCAAGGCTTACATGTTTATCGGCGGCTCTAGAAAACGGCTAAAGAAAGAAAACATGCCGAGGCATAGCGAAGTTAAAGTATTTTCTAAAAAACTCGCTAAAGAGCTTGGCTGGAAAATACTTGATGAAAAGAAAGAATCTCGTGTGTTATTATTAGCTGAGAAGGATTTTGAAGGAAGGATTATGACTTTTTAACTACATCCGCCGGAGTTTTCTCTAGTACAGCCTTAATATCATCAGAGCGCTCAGTGGATACATCTACTTGATATACTAGTGTGAGCTCGACTTCACCGCTATATCCTTCGAGAATTGCAGTTTCCATTTGATCTTCGAGTGTATCTCGATCACCGATTATCGGCTCGTCTAGTTTTATTGAATAACCTACTGCTTGTCCAGGTTCGAGCTTTATAATGCGTTCTCTACAGTATACTGAACGCTTTCTCCTTAATTTCTTTGGAATCTCGTCCTCAGGTATTTGCTCAATCCGATATCCCCCACCAGTACAATATATTCTCTGACCGGGTTCAAGTTTTATCACTCGTTCTATCTGCGGTTTTCTTCTAGGTAGATCTAAAGGAGCTTTAAAGTAAACTGTATCGCCATTTCCCATTCTGTTTTGTTTCCCCAAGAGCCGCTTTTAAACCTTACGATTTGTGTTATTTCATTAATTAACCTATCTAAATCTAAGATATAAACAATAAACAAACCTTAACACACGCTTCTTATTCTAAATTATACTCAGTATATACCTTACACTGAATAAGGACTCTTCGGCAGCACATCGACTATGTATTTCGGGTGTGTATAGGGCATGTCGAAGATTGTCTTAAAGTCTCCAATTAGATTTGGGAGCAGCATGGCGAATTCCTCAGACTCCAATCGAACTTGAAGATCCTCTTCTGCCGCTTCAAGCAATGCAAGCTGTCTCGCAGTTAACTCTTCATCGAGCTCGACCTTTAGAGCAATTGACATATAATCACTATACGCCCAAACTATAAAATCTTACTGATTAAAATCCAAACTAATATAAAGCTTTCAGAGCAATTCATATTATGGCAGAAACGCTATCAAAAGACATTCTAGATATAATTTGCTGCCCGATGGATAAAGCTGATCTGAAGTACAATAAAACCAAGAAGACACTCACCTGTACAAAGTGCAAATTCATTTATCCAATCAAAGAAGGAATTCCAGTTCTTTTGCCGCCAGACTTGCAAGATAAAGAAGACGTTGAGCTGAGCAAGAAAAACGGCTGGAAAGGGTAGTTTGTTAAGAACTCGCTTTTAGGAAAAGCGAGGCCAAAAACTTAATAATTCGCTAGACAGAGGCGTGGGAGTAGCGCTTAGTAGAAGTCTAATCTAATTACTGTAATTAAATCACATACTGGAAAGGATAGTCTTTTAAGAATTACCTTCGGCTTAGCCTTATGGATGTTAAATACTCAATCCCTGAGGGCGCTAAAGCGAATTCTCAATTTTTTAGTAAGATTATAGAATATCTTGAGAACAATAGCGGAACTTTAGGAGAATGGCAAGAAGTTGGGGAAGTCTTCCGAGCAGACGGAGAGATAAAAAATAGCTCTAGCACTTATAACTTCAGCGTTATACTTCCTTCAACGGGATCTTATGCGCTACAGCGAGCAATAATAGCACCAAAAGAACTAACTAAAGGAATTCCAACGCAAGTACAAATTATGTATGGGATTAAAACTGCTGTTGAAGTAGAAGAACCGATTGCAGTTGGATTCTTCATAAATCAAATGATGTTCGAGGGAGATTTAGTTAGAAAACTAGAGGACTTTGATACGCAAGTAACAGAATATATTCATAAACTCTCCGTGTAGAGAACTAGCGCATACTTTTTAAATACGAATTTTATTAATTCTATTGTGCCGGGATCGCTTAATCTGGTCCTGCCCTGCTCGTTAGAGCAAGGGAGCAGAAAATAGCGCTGGCCTTGAAAGCCAGTTTCCGAAAGGATATGTAAGTTCAAATCTTGCTCCCGGCGCATTCTAATTATATTCTGGGCTTCTGAAATCCTTAAAAGCTTTACTCGCTAAAGAAGATTAAGATGAAAAATAATAATCTGCTATACAGATTCAAGACTTGCATGCTCGGCAGCAGAGGTGTTGGTAAAACTGCAATGGTTCGAAGATATGTACGTGATCCGGTACCAGATTCGTGGCTAACTACGATTGGTACTAAAATAGTAATGAGAAATGAAAGGGATATTGATCTATCTGATCCGCTATGTATGGGAGTTTATGGGCAGAAGAAAGCAGATACAACACTGTTTATCTGGGATATAAACCACGAAGTATGCCGAGACGCTTTGATGGAGCTATTTTTTAAGGGAGCGAGAAGTGCTTTGTTTGTAGTTGATAGCACACACAAAGAAGCCCTGAAAACAATTGATCAAAATATAAAACTGTTCTATAATTCTATCGGGCCAACACCAATGGTTTTCGCAGCAGCGAAATATGACACGTGGTCATTAATTCGAGACAGACTAGCTGGAAGAAAAATTGACGGCGAAGCACTGGAAGAAATGGTTCAAAATTCACTGCATAATCTTAAAATGGAAGAAGCTTGGACAGAGGCGCAAGTCGACTATATTAATGAGATACTAGAAGAAATTGACCCACACAATCCCAGCAGAATAGATCCAGGTAGTGTACTTTATAATGAAGATTTAGAAGAAATATCTAAATTAGGAGACGTTGATAAAACAGGTTATTCTGCTCCACAGTTCTTTACGAGCGCATTTACAGGACAGAATATTGAGGACGCATTCAGGACTATAGCAAAAGAAATGTTAATGGGTACACGCGCGGCTAATCCTTCCTAGCAATAGCTGCCTTTATCAACCCGACAAAAAGAGGTCTCGGCCGCAGTGGCCTAGATTTAAACTCTGGATGACCTTGCGTGCCAACAAAATAAGGATGATCTTTCAGTTCCATAAATTCCATAAGAACTCTATCTGGCGAAACTCCGGAAAAAAATACTCCTGCTTTCTCTAGCTCGGAAATAAAGCGCGGATTAACTTCGTAGCGATGTCTGTGCCGCTCAGATACGTCTTCAGACCCATATAATTCATGAATTTTTGTTCCAGATTTCAACTTAGCAGGATATGCACCGAGCCGCATAGTACCGCCATAGTTAAGCTGTTTCATATACGCTCGCTGTTCTTCTAAAAAATCGATAATAGCAACAGATGGATCGCAGTGCATCTCAATAGAATTAGCACCTTCAATTCCAAGGACATTTCTAGCAATCTCAATCAGAGCTATCTGCATGCCATAGCAAATACCGAGATACGGAAGCTTATTTTCTCTGCAATATTTTGCGGTCAAAATCATTCCTTCTGTTCCGTCCTTACCGAATCCAGGTGTTCCGATTATGCAGTCGAACTCGGCCAGACTAGCTGTTCCATCTCGCTCGATTATTTGCGAAGGAATCTGCTTGATTAATGGTCTAGCTCCGAGGCTAGCTGCTGCGTGTTTTACTGCTTCGAGTATTGAAATATAAACATCTGCGTGTTCGCTAGCGCCACTAGCGACGTATTTTCCAATAATTCCAACTTTAACTATACGCTCAGAACTTTTTAGAACTTCAACGAATTTGCTCCATTCAGATAAATCAAACGGCTTATCTTCAAGACCGAAATGTTCGATCAGCTTTTTCCCTAGACCTTGCTTCTCAAACAGCAACGGAACCTCATATATGCAACTAACGTCGGGATCATCAATAACCCTCTCCCGATCAATAAAGCAGCGTTGAGAGATTATCCACTTGCGCGGACCATCTACAGGAATCTCTGCGCGAGTTATTACGAAATCAGGCATTATTCCTAGCTCTCTTAGTCTAGCAACTGCGTGTTGCGTTGGCTTCGTCTTGAGTTCGCCAACATTTCTAAGAAATGGAAGGTACGTAACCATCAAATAAACAGCAGGGTATTCCCTGCCGAGCTCTCGGATTGCGTGCAAGAATACTAAATTTTCAATGTCGCCAGTAGTTCCGCCAACTTCTACAATGCAAAAATCAAAATCCTTAGCCGCAGCGAGAATTCTTGCTTTGATCTCGTTAGGAATATCAGGAATAACTTCAACATCTCGGCCGTCATATTCTAACCGCCGCTCTCTTTCAATCACAGCTTTGTAAACTTGGCCAGTAGTGATATTATTCTGCTTAGGAATATTAATATCCAAGAACCGCTCGTAATTTCCGAGATCTTGATCAATCTCGCCACCGTCTTCAGTAACCCATACTTCTCCATGCTCTGTTGGTCGTAAAGTTCCTGCATCGATATTAATATACGGATCAATCTTGACTGCGGTTACTGAAAAACCTCTCGCTTTGAGTAACTTTCCTACAGATGCTGAAACAACGCCTTTACCTAGCCCCGAGAGAACTCCGCCAATTACAAATATGAATCTTGTCATAAAACATAATATTTTAAAGCTAATAAAAGGTTTTATTTAGAGGAGACCTTAAGATCATGAAAAAAATAGTAGCTAAAGGAATTGGAACAAGAGTTGTGGTTCCGCATAAATACCGAATTCATCTTACTTTTAGCGCAGATACAGATATTTCCCCCCTGCTTGCTAAATTAGTTCCGAAAAGAAAGGAAGATATTGTAGCACTGGCTAGCAAGATCGATATGGATCATCCAGATCTATTTGACGTTCTCAATCTAGATAGCGAATACTATTTTGATATCTTTGTAAGTAAAAAACAAAAAACATTCACGCTTATTATCGGCCACATGAAAAAGAGTAAGCTAGTTGAGATTTCAGAGAAATATATTTCTTTCTGATCGATTGATACACGATTATCATCTCTGCATACTATAAATATTTAAAAATATGTTAAGACTAGACCCAATACAATGATTTTTCCAGAAGGAATAGAACGTGAACTTAAAATCATCGGAAGTTTTGCGCCGTTCGTCGATAAAGAACAAGTTAGTAAGCTTCTAAATGTATTCAGCAAGCTAGTAGTTAATCCGCAATATGATCAGATGCATGGACTAATAAGCAGATACGCTTCAGATTTAGAAGAAACAATTGATTCAAAGGGATTAAAGGAACTTGTATCAAAACAGAGCGCAAAGGCGCGCATTAAGCTAGCTGAGGCTAAACTACAAATAGAGCGAGGAATTGAAGGTCTTGAGGGACTGGCTAATTACACCGAGCAATTTAGTGAAATAGATTGGAATGTAATATATAGAAAACTAGGTAGAGGAGAACCAATATACAAAGACAGAATGCTATTCTTCGATCGATTAGCAAATGATGACTTGTTTAGTAGACTAACAATTATAGATCATGAAGAATACGCAGGTCCGAAGGAATACGGTGGAATAATATATGCTTGCGCTATGGGTAACGCAATGGACTATGCTCGAATTGGGTGTGGAGATGGACCAAAGTATATCAAACTAATCCCTGAAGGAGAGGCTATTTTTACAGCAATAGCTGATGATCTCTTGGCCGGCATGATAAATAAAGAGAAAGCTCGATTATTTACTCGCGCAACAAGAAATTCTCTAATCCAAGGATGCAATTACCAAGACGCTGGACATTTTGCAGGAAATCTCTTCGATCCGGCTTATACATTAAGTGATTACTCCATGCGACATGTAGCAAAAGACGCTGAGATCCCTACGTTCTGACATTAGGCTTATATACTTTCTAATTCTTAATTATTATTACACGTCGGAAAGCCACGATGTTGGTTATTTTCCTCGTGTGTTCACCGAAGAACGCGAAAGCGTTATTGGAATCGAGAATTAAGTAGTAATTCTTGATATTGCTCTAGACGCAATAGGAACACGCAACGAACATGGTTTTCAAAACATACGAGCATCAAGCAGATATTGGTCTAATCGGAGAAGGTTCAACGCTAGCTAAAGCTTTCGAGGAAGGAGCTAAGGCTATGTTTAGCGTTATGAGTGACCTCAAATCAGTAAAACCAGCTAAGAAAGTTGCTATCAACTGCGCTGCTCACGATTCTGAAGCGCTGTTCGTGGAATGGCTGAATGCTCTACTAGCTCAGAAAGATATCAAAAATATGATGTTTTCAAAGTTCGAAGTTAAAATCAAAGATGGAAAATTAACTGGAGCTGCGTACGGCGAAAAGATGGATGTTAAGAAGCACAAAATTATGGTCGAAGTCAAGGCTGCGACTTATTCTCAGCTAAAAATTTGGAAAGAAAAAGGGAAGTTCTTTGCTAGATGCGTTGTTGATGTTTAACATCACCCTGCAGTAGTTTTTTAAACCTTATTACTACTAAACTATAATATGGTATTAATTGATCCAAGCTCGTTAGATCCAACATCGGTTGAATATGGCTTTTATGCTATGGGAGCTATAGTTGGCGCGGTCAGTGGTTTTCTAATCTATAGACTTTTTAAACTCACTAGCTCTGCTGAAAAAAGAGGTCTGGCGGAACTAGCAGATGTCCAAGAAACATATCAAAAAGCACCAATGGAGTCTCTCGAAAGATTAGCAGCTGTAGATTGCTTACCTTCGAGAGGATGGGATGAACTAGCAGATCTAAGGCAAAAGATATATAATGAGCTAGCTCCGCAGATAAAAGACGAAGTTCGTGATACGCTTGCACAAGGAAAAGACATATTGCCAACAACTACGCTCTCAGATCTATCTGAAACGCATGCAAAATACCTCAAGTTAAAACGTTGATTCTTGCGAGTTTTGATAATTATTCTAACAAATCAATAGCCTTAAATATTTACGTCAGTTCTATTTATTATGAAGCTAACTCTCAAAAAGAAGTCTAATTATATCTGGGAGCTGCCCAAAAACGGCGATATGCTAGTTCCGGGACTTGTTTATGGTAACAAGGCTATTGTTGATCATCTTCTTGCTGATGTTAAGGAAGGCAAAGAATGGAATGCTCTAAGACAGATTTATAATGTAGCTTGCTTGCCGGGCTTGCAGAAAGCATCTCTGGCAATGCCTGATGTCCATCCCGGCTATGGTTTTTGCATTGGTGGTGTTGGAGCTTTTGATACTAAAGAAGGTATAATTACTGTTGCGGGTGTTGGTTTTGATGCTGGCTGTGGCGTGCGAGATATAGCTACTCCCCTGAAAAGAAAGGATGTAGAGCCAAAGAAGAAGCAGCTAGCTGAGCGAATGTTTAAAGATATTCCTGCAGGATTAGGAATTCGCGGAAAAATAGCAATTTCTTGGGATCAGCTAGAAGAAGTACTGACTAAGGGAGCGGCATTTCCGATTTCTCTCGGCTACGGCAAGAAAGAAGATTTGAAATTCATTGAACAACAGGGCAAGATTCCCGGAGCAGACCCCGAAAATGTTTCTGAAACCGCCAAGAAACGCGAGTCAAAACAGATCGGAACGCTAGGATCTGGAAATCACTATATGGAGATCCAATATGTTGATGAAATCTTTGATCCGGTAGCTGCTAAAGCTTATGGCTTAGAAAAAGATTCTGTTATAATTTCGATGCACTGCGGCTCTAGAGCGCTAGGACATCAGATTGGAACCGATTACTTAAAGGTCTTGGACGCTGCTAGCAAAAAATACAAGATCCCAATCCGTGAGAGAGAGCTAGTTTGCGCTCCGTTCCAATCAGAAGAAGGGCAGCAGTATTTCTCGGCTGTTAATTGTGCTCTAAACTACGGACATGCTAATCGGCAGGTTCTGGCTCACTTGATTCGAGGAGTTTTTACAAAAGTCTTTGGAATTGATTATGATTCAATGAAAATGATCTATGAGATTAGCCACAACTCAGCTAAATTAGAAAAACACAAAGTTGATGGCAAGACAAAGGAATTAATAGTTCATCGCAAGGGCGCTACTCGCGCGTTTGGTCCCGGACATCCGGAGTTGCCTGCTCCGATTAAAAAAGTTGGTCAGCCGGTTTTGGTTGGTGGGACAATGGGAACTTGCTCCTATATTTTAGCTGGAACTGAAATTGCAATGCGAGATACCTTTGGCTCAGCTTGCCACGGAGCTGGAAGAAGGATGAGTCGCCATCAAGCTAAAAGGGAGTTCCGAGCTCAGGAATTGGTTAGGAAACTCGAGAAAGAAGGAATAATCGTCAAAGGACATGGCTGGGGCGGAATAGCTGAAGAAGCGCCAGGAGCTTACAAAGACGTTGAGAATACTATCAAAGTAATGCACGAGACAGGAATAGCCACGAAGGTTGCTCGAATGAAGCCGATGGTTTGCATTAAAGGATGAGCGGGTACAATATTGTCAAGTGGTTGAAGCGAGCGTTCTTAATTTTTGCAATAATAATTACTGTTCCAGTTATAGTCAAACGCCCGCCAGGTTGGTACATGTATTTGATAATCGCTTGGCTATTTATTTACGTTAAGATTATTAGGAATAAATAATCCTAAGTTAAATTTGTAACAGGGCCAGCTGTAAGGTGAATTATTCTGAGAAAATTTATATACTATAAAGAATATAAGACTAGTAAAATATATTGATCTCGCATAAGCGAGATTAATGTTATTCCGGAGTAGAATATGGTAAAAAGGAAAATAACCAAAACGCAAACACACTTTATAATCGCTATTAGTATTGCAATCGCAGTAATCATTAGCGGAATTGTAGGGATCGCGCCAGCGATAACTGGCTCGAGTGTAGAGATTACAGATTCAGTGAACTTTGGATCTTCTGACCTAAAAATAACAGAAATTAGACCAAACCCAGTCGGATCAGACACGAGCGGGTCTGAACAGGAGTGGATTGAAGTGCAGAATACTGGAACTAGCGCAGTAACACTGTATGGAAATAAACTATATTCTGGAATTGATACAGACGTTTGGTCTTATACTGAAGAAACAGGCTATAGAAATTCTGGCGGAGCTTATACTAGCAGTTACTGGAAAACATTAGCTAATGTTCCTGCTGCGGAAGACCCAGTACCAATAACCTTAGAACCTGGAGAAGTTGTAATTTTTGCAAGAAACGAACAAAAATTCAGAAATACCTACCCTGGAACAGAATGTAGTATATTTGATTGGACAAACAAATATGCATTAAATAACAATAAAGATACTTTCTTTATTCGAGATGGAAGCAGCGGTGCTTCAAGCATCGTAGTACACCAAGGATATGATCTAGGACACTATGTTTCAGATCAAGATTCACTTCATTTTGATCTAGAAGGAGGATTAGTTGAAGCAGCTCCGACACCTTGCGTAGGACTTGATCTCGTTCAAGACGAAGATGGTGATGGTGTAGTAGATGACGAAGATTTATGTTTCGGGAGTGAATTAGATAATATTAATCTAAATCCAAATCATTATGCTCAAAACGAAGAAGCACTTACGGATGAATTAATCATCTTATATGAAGAGGATTTCGAAGAATACAAGAAAGGAGAAATTCCTGAAGATTGGGATATAGAATATACTGAAGATTGTAATCCTGCTCCCGGAGTAAATAAAATAAAGAGTAACGCTGCACTCGGACTTAGTGGCTGTGAAGTTGTAGAAGGCGAGACAATAATCAATGAAGATCCACTTGTGAAAAAAATAACTGTGGAATATGATGTTTATTTTCCAAGTAATAATTATGAGGGACACAATGGATTATTCTTCCAAGGCGATGCTGCAACTCGACCATCCACTCCAATGGGTGCGAATATCGGAACAGTAAGATATTCTCAAGGAACTTGGGAATGGGGTCAATGGACGCCATGGGGTGGAGGAAATATAAACAACGGAAGAAGCTACCGAGTAGAACTAAATGGAGATTTAAAAACTAATGATTGGAATCACATAAAAGCAACCATCGATATGAATTCATTACAGGTCGAGGCTGAGATAAATGGTGAGTTGAATATTTTTAACAGAGCTGAGGAATTCTCTCAGTACTTGGAACGAATCGGCATAGGAACTGAAGAATCTTGGGGATTTGGTAGCATATATTTTGACAACATTAAAATAACAACTTACGGCGAGGATGGAGTCAGATCATATGGGCTATTCGAAGAAGGTCCTAATAGCAAAAGTGAATACACACAAGCGATGACAAAGGGCTGTACGTGTAAGCAAATACTCAATACCAAGCCCGGGAGCGATAAGGGAGAATTAGAAACTGGATGTACTGCTGGAACAATGGATAACTGGATACAGGGAAGAGGTTGGGCAAAAGATCTTGGAGATGCATCAATAATTATTTCAGATGATTTCAGCGATGGAATCTTAGCTGAGAATTATGACTTCAGTCTAGGTGAGTATGCAACTCTTTCAGAAGTTAAGGGAAAATTGTTATTAAACTATTACCAATCTAATCCAGGCGAATGGATTGAAGAAGAACCAATGTTCATTATAACTGAAGAATTAGACGGGAATTTCGAAGTTTCTATTGACTACAACATACCTAGTAAAGAATATATGGACAATGTGGAAATTGCAATTTTAACAATTCCTTTCCAAAATGGAGCAAGAGTATTCTATGTTGGATTTAGTCCAGATGGAACAGTATCTTTCCGTGAAAGGGATGGAGGGGGAGATAATATAATCGGTGAAGCAGTTGCATATCCTAAAACTGGAACAGTTAAAATTGTAAGACAAGATGGAGATGTATCGGGTTATTTAATAACTGGAAACAAAGAGATTTTGTTAGGAACAAGTTCAGGAAGTACTAATCCGGCCGCAACAGAAACAGTTTATTTCCAACCAAGTATTTTAGTATTAGGAAATGATCTTGTAACTTTTGATATCTATTTTGATAACTTAGTTATAAAAAAACTTGCTCCAACTGAAGAGTCAGATATTATCGATGACTTCGAAGACAATGAGTATACTGACTCATGGGATGTAATTGAACATGGTACACTAACTCAGCAAAACGGCGTTCTCAAAAGCGAGCTCGATGGAGTCACGCAAGTAGGTGCTTGTGCAAGTAATAGACTAGTTTCAAAAGTAGCTTTAGTTGATGGTGATTTTGATATAAGCGTTGATTTTGCTGTTAATCCTGAGTTTCACGATGCTGGCCAAACAAATGGTGGCATTAAAGTGACTAATCTACCCGGTTCAGAAATATTCTCAGCAATAATACGAAATTATGCATATACTTGCCACAAAGTTTCTAATGGAGTTGGAACACAAATAGGAATACATCATGAGGATAGCACCTTATCTGGAAAGTTAAGGATAAGCAGAACAGGTACTATATTAAAAGCATATTACTATGAAAACGGTGCATATCATGAGTATGCTTCAGTAGACTATCCTAAGCTCAAAGATAACTTAAAGATAATACTGCACTCTTGGACTTGTGATACAAATGGAGATGGTTCATCTCCAAGTTTATGGTATACGTGGGACAACCTCGTATTCCTATAATTTTCTTTTTTTATTAATTATTTTTAGAATTAGAAATACTTTATCTATTTTCTTCCAGATATTAGTTTTTCTAATTCTAGAGCATCTTCGGGACTTAGCTCTTCTTCAGGAAGAGGAATTCCTAGCTCTTCTGCGATGCTATCTGCTACGCCGTAGGTTCTGCGTCTCAAATGATTATATATAAATCCATTAAGAGTCATCCAATATGTCTTTCTCCTCGGCAGAATATTCTTATCATTTGTAATCGGAATGATACTTAGATCTTTAGGCAAATCTCCAGAAATATATATTTCCTCCACGATGATTTTTAGTCCATTATTTTTCTCTAGAGCATACAACTTATGAGGGTGACCAATAAGAGTGTAATAAAACAATTCGGATTCCCCTTCTTCTAGCTCGGCTCCGAGCTCTTCTAATTTGCTCTTGATTTCTTGCAGAACCATCTCGATGTAGTGGAGCAAGAGATTATTAATATTCCTTCAATGGAGTAAATAATAAGCTTTTTAAAGTAATTATTACTTTTTAGTGATATGATAATCCCCGAACACGAAGATGCTAAATATAGTGACCCAGACGATCCCGAAGATACTTGGAAGCAAGTATATAGATCCTATGGTGTTAATCCCAATCAGCTTACTGGCTCAGATCTAGAATCATCTATAGAAGAACATCAATCTATATGCGAAGAGTCTATAGAGATTATAGTTAAAAAATCTACTCAGACAGTATTTGATGTAAAGTGGGAGAAAAAGTTTGCGAAAAAAGATACTTCTACCGAATGGGCGGATAAATACAAGCCAGATAGAAAACAAAATTCAGGGAAGGATGCATCATGGAGTTAAGTTCTTAAGGCTGTTTCTTTTGAGTTTATTATGGACTGCGGACTATGCAACAAAAAGCCAGCTAAAGTCGAACTTAAATACTTGGGCAAGACTATCTGCAATTCTTGTTTTATTAGAATAACTAAGCGGAGAATCAGCAAGAACATTCGAGTTAACAAGCTAGTTGAGAAAGGCGATAAGATCGCAGTGGCTGTTTCTGGCGGCAAGGATTCTGTGCTGACTTTGCGAGTTTTAGCTGAGCGTTGTAAGAAACTTGAAGTTCCGTTAGTTGCTCTTTATGTAGATCGCGGGGATGAATTTGCTAAAAAATGTGGAAATATAGCTGAGAAAGTTGCTAAGGCGCTTGGTGTTAAATTCTATAACTTGAGTTTCAAGAAGGAATTAGGTGTCAGCATGGCTGACATAATTAAGATTACTGGAAAGATTGGTGCTAATCGCTGCTCGGTGTGCGGTGTTTTTAGAAGGAGAGTTCTTGATCGGAAAGCTCGGGAATTGGGCTGCAATAAACTAGCTACAGGTCATAATCTAACTGACGAGGCGCAATCGGCGCTGATGAACTTTGTTAAAGGGGAGTTGAAGAACTTCTCGCACTTCGGCGCGATATCGCCTAAGAGCGGCTTTGTCCGAAGGATCAAACCTCTACGCGAGGTGCCAGAAGAAGAAGCTCGGAAATATGTTGAATTGAAAAAGTGGGATCATATTCCCCTGCCTTGCCCATGCCGAATTGGTTCTTTACGGTTTAACTTTATGAGCTATCTAGAGGATATTAAGCAAGTCCGCCCAGGAGCAGAGTTTGCTATTTGTAAGATTGGGGATGAATTGGCTAAGGTTTCTGAGAAAAAGCTTAATGGGGCTGCTAAAAAGTGTACTAAGTGTGGAGAGCTGACTTCTCGGGAAGTTTGCAGGGTTTGTGAATATCTTACTTTTAAGTAATTTACTCTTTAAGCAAATATTCTCCACGGTCGCTTAGAATTTCGTGAGCTTCATGTGCTCGCTCCGCGAACTCACCATCACAAACAAGATTGCCAGCGTTTTTTACTTCCCAAATTAATTCATTTAGGGTAGCTCTCTTTCCGTGTTGGCTTGCCCAAGGCATTTGCACACCAATTTCACAATCTATTCCACCACAAGTATTTTTAGTATGCTTATTTACCGCACGCGCCATCTTTGCTAACTCGTTTCGTGTGAAGTTAGTATATGGTTCTTCTATTCGTGCTACTCGACTGTTTATTGCTCGTCGTAGATAGTTTGGAATTGCCATTTTAATCTGAATTACTACTTTTAAGTAACCTTATAACTCTTTCCATTTCACTTCCACAATCTTTATAACCAGAAATCCTCCGGACCAGAGAAAAACGCTGTGTCGTTTTTCTTGGCCAAGAAAAATCCCTCGGATTTTTCTCTGGTTTCCGGAATTGCAAATCTTATGATTTGCAATAAATATAAACTCTATTCCGTAATATTTATAAATGAAAGCGTATTCATATGAATAGCTATTAATACGATGAATCAATACCACATGTTTTTCCACACGCTATCAAATCCGCTAAGGATCGACATAATCAGCTCGCTATCAAAAGGAGAGAAATCAGTTACTGAGCTAGCTAAAGACTTAAATGTTGAGCAAAGCAAGCTCTCGCATGCTCTCAAAGCTCTACTTACTTGCCACATAGTTGAAGTTGAGCAAAGGGGCAAGCGAAGAATATATTCGCTAAACAAGGAAACAATCATACCAATCTTAAATCTGATCCAAAAGCACTCGTGTGATCAGTGTCAGATCTGCGCTAAGATGGAGGGGAAGAATGCTAATAACACGAAAAGATAATACAGAACCAATCATAAACTCAACCGGGGAGCGCGTCTATGAGCTGATCGGTCTCGGTGAGAACTTAGGCAACGCTACTAAGCACAGTGTTGGCTATGTTGTAATACCTGCTGGTTGTTATTCTCGGCCGCACTTACATCCAGAAGATGAAGAAACTTATTGTATGTTAAGCGGTGCAGGTAAAATAAAGATAGATAATATTGAGTATGCCTTGACAGCAGGAGATTTTATACTTATTCATCCACCCGAAAAACATCAAATATTCAACGCAGGAGACGATGATTTAGAATTTATTGTAGTCTGCGCACCGGCATGGACACCGACAAATAGCGTGTTTCTTGACGAGGAGGAGAGTAGATGAAAGTATACATGGATAATAGCGCAACAACGCAAATGGACAAAGCAGTCCTGAAAGCTATGCTACCTTACTTCAATAAGCAGTACGGAAATGCTTCTTCGCTGCACCAAATGGGTCGCGAAGCTAGGAAAGCTCTTGAAAAAGCGAGATCAGACATTGCTAAAACAATCAACGCTGACCCTGAAGAAATCATATTCACATCTGGCGGAACAGAGTCAGATAATCTAGCGCTAAAAGGAGTAGCTGCTGCTAATCAAGGCAAGCACATAATCACCTCAAAGATCGAGCACCCTGCAATCATGAGCTCGTGCAATACTCTCAGCAAGCAAGGATACAAAATCACTTACTTAAACGTCGACAGCTGCGGAATCGTAGATCTAAAACAGCTAGAAAAAGAGATAACGAAAGATACAATTCTCGTTTCTATAATGGCTGCCAATAACGAAATGGGTGCGATTCAGCCAATAGAAGATATCAGCGAGATTTGCAAGAAACACGAAGTTCTTTTTCACACTGATGCAGTTCAAGCTTTCACAAAAGTTCCAATTGATGTAAAAGAATTAAACATCGATCTTATGTCAATTAGCTCTCACAAAATACACGGGCCAAAAGGAATCGGAGCTCTCTTCGTCAAGAAAGGAACAAAGATAAAAAGACAAATGGATGGCGGCGGACATGAATTCAAGCTAAGAGCTGGAACTGAAAACGTAGCTTCAGCAGTTGGATTTGCAGTAGCTGCAAACTTAGATCCAAAAGTAAAGCAAATAAAAGAGCTACAGGAAGAGCTAATCAAAAGGATTGAGTATGATATCAAAGACATTAAACTAAACGGTCCGAGAAAACAGCGGCTATGCAATAATGTAAACTTCTCATTCAAATTCATCGAAGGCGAAGCACTATTAATGCTGCTAGACCAAAAAGGAATCTGCATCTCGACAGGTTCTGCTTGCGCTAGCAAATCATTAGAGCCCTCACACGTTTTAATTTCAATGGGAATCGATCCAGTTACATCTCACGGATCAATTAGATTCAGCCTAAGCAAGTTCAACACGCGAAGGGAGCTAGATTATGTAGTCAGAAACCTAAAAGAAGTTGTTGAAAAGCTAAGAAGAATGAGTCCATTCAAGGGAGATAAGGATATTAAAATCAAAGAAAAGGAATGGGAGTGCTAGAATATGGAATATAATAAAAGAATCATAGAACTATTCACGAACCCAAAGAACATGGGCGAAATGAAAGATCCAGACGGAGTTGGCAAAGTCGGAAACCCTATATGCGGAGACGTTATGCACTTATTCATAAACGTCAAAGACAATAAAATCGCGGATATTAAGTTCAAGACTTTTGGTTGTGTGGCTGCAATCGCAACTTCTTCAATTGTAACTGAGCTAGCTAAAGGTAAAACTCTCGAAGAAGCTGAGAAAATAACAAATGCAGATGTTGCTAAAGCACTTGGAGGACTGCCACCAATTAAAATGCACTGCTCAGTCTTGGCTCAACAGGCTCTTAAAGCAGCTATTAAGGATTATCGAGAGAAAAAGACAAAATAAACAGAAATTCGAGCTAAGGAATTTCCGTAATTCTCTTTTTGAGCAATTGTAGCAACTTTGGAGTTTTAAATTCAAAAGAGAATAATTATATACTTCGCTTGTAATTTCGGTATATGTTCAAAAAGCTAAGCAAGTTAAAGCCACTTCATCAAACTAACAGCTTTCAATAGCTTCTTTACAAGTAGCATCACACTTACAGTCTTTCTTTAGTATTGCTTTATATTCATCATCCATTTCAAAGCAGTCTGAACAGATTGCTACGCAAGCTCCACATCCAATGCATTTTTCTCGGTCTATTTTTACCATATCAATCTGAGTTCAGAAAGAAGTTAATAAACATTTCGAGAATTACTCAGTAGATATTACAGTATCAAACAACTAAATCATTTTAAAGAATATACTGACTTCTCAAAGCATGGGTTTTAACACAATTTCCTCAAGAGATTTTCTTCCCTGTACGTCTAGCGGTTTTGTAGGAACGCCTCTTTCTGAAGATAGAGCACTTGTACAAGCACTTAGTCTTATTGACAAAGCTGCCTTTACTGCAACACATCAATCCGAACGGGATAGAGGGCAATGGAGATACTCAATAATTGCTTCAGATTTAGACCCGAGAGTAGATCCACATACACATACTATATATGTTGGCTCAAAATTAATTAATAAAATCGGACGAAAAGTTCCTGTAACAATAATTGATGGCAAACACCCTGAAGCGATACTCGAACAAGTAAGTGGAGAGATGCGTTCAGTACTCATCGCCGGAGTTCAATATTTCCAAGCAAAAACAAGCTTTGACGAAAAGGACAATAGATTAGCTTATGTAGTTGAAGATTTGAAGAAACAAGGGTTGATGGTCGCATTTACAGGTATAGATAAGTGGTTTAATGGGCAGCCAACCGAACCAACTGCAACATTAATGTGTCTAGCAGAGAGCGTTAACAAAGTATATTCGTTATGTGATCTTTGTTATCCTCGTCTCAGAAACCATGGTACTTATTATTGGAAGTTCGAGGGAGATACTCCAGTTGATCACAGATCTCTAAGAACAATAGAACCCCATGAACACTTCCGAGCACTTTGTTTAGAACACTTTATTGAAACCACAAATGAGCCACAATATGAAACACTGAAGGAGCTAACAGAAGGGTACAAAGCAATTACTGATCGAGTACCTGAATTCACAGCATTTAGCGGACCAATGTACGGTGGAAAATCAGATAGCATGATATCAACAGTAATAAATATGAGCGGGAAATTGGGGTGCGAATATGTTTTCTTTAAACCAAAAGAAGATACTCGTACGCCAGGAAAAATAGTCACTCGTGCAGGAGCTTTTCCAGGACAGCAATTTGGCGGAGAATTCGATGCAATAGAGATAGTGAATAAAGATCCCGAAGCAGGTGAATATTTAACCGCGGAGATCGCCCAAGCAGTGATAGATAAATATGATAACAAACCAGTTATAGTTGGTTTTGATGAACCGTGGCTTTTAGAAGAGAGCAGTTTAATGCGCAGCATAATGGAATTAAGGTTAATGGGTCATCCGGTAATAGTTGGAACGCTTAGCTCTGACTTCGCTAAGAAAGGCATAGGATCAACTCCAGCTATACTTAGTGCCGCCAATGAAGTCGAAGTACGAAGCGCTAGCTGTGAATGCAATAATCTCTCTAATTACACTCAGAGATGGGTATGGGATAAAGCTAAGAAAGTTTATACTACGCCATCATTCAATGCACCAGTAGTTTCAATTGAAAAAACTAAAAAACAAATGGAAAACGATGTTCATGCAGATATCTATGATACACGATGTTTATTCTGCCTTACAGTAAACGATACGCCAGCAGATTGGAGTTAAATCGTAAGGCTTTTATTTATTTCATATCTAAACATTTCATGGCGTTTAATAAATCACTCAAAATAGCTATTCCGGTCATAATCATAGCAATTATAGCTATCTTCGCATATTCTACGTTCAATAGCAATCCAACTGGCGCGGTCGTTGAAGAGAACGAAGAAGGTTATCCGATTTATCTATTTTATGGCTCAGGATGCCCGCATTGCGCAGATGAAAAGGCATTTCTTGCTTCGATTTCACAAGAATATAATATCAATATTAATGAATATGATTTAAGCAAAAATATTGAGATGTACAAGGATTTCGTAACTCGTTATAATGTCCCTAGAACCCAATGGGGAAGTGTACCGATAATATTTATTGGCGAAGATTATATTGTCGGATATGGCTCTGACGAGACAACTGGAGCCGAAATTGAAAGGTTAATACAAAAATGTCCGGAAGCGTGTGTCGATCCGTCTGAAAAAGAAAAGGATGGAGGAGAAGCAATTCATCATGAAGCTTCTCAAACAACTATAGAAGGGAAAGAGCATGTTATCTCTGTGTTTGGCAGAGAAATAAAAATCGGAGTTTCAACGCCATTGGTCTTATTAGCTGTTTTACTAGCTCTGGTGGATGGAATTAACCCTTGCACACTGATTGTTATGCTTATACTTCTGGGCTATTTAGTTGGCGTTGGCTCTAAGAAATTAGTCCTAAAAGCAGGAATCGTATTTGTATCAGTCGTATATATTATCTATTCTCTATTCATGTTTGGACTATTCAACATTATGGTTATGATCCCCTTCCTGGAAAAGATTAAATTAGGGGTTGCAATCTTCGCACTCTTTGCTGGCGCGGTTTTCATTAAAGATTTCTTTTTCTTGCATAAGTGGTTCTCTCTAAAAATACCTAAATTTACTATTCCAACTCTTCAAAAACTCAAAAAGACCACTTCCTTGCTAGGTGTAGCGGTCTTGGCGGTCTTTGCTTCGATAGTCGAGCTACCTTGCACAGCTGGCTTTCCAGTAATATACACAACAATAATGGCTGACCGAGCTGTATCTAGCGCATCTTCTATCGCTTATATTCTTTGGTATAATATTTTCTATGTGATTCCTTTGTTTGTTCTAGTTGGCTTGGTTTACTGGGCTAAGCTAAAAGTAGAAGACATGGAAGCCTGGAGAAAGAAGGCTACTCGATGGATGAGACTAGTTGGTGGATTAGTTATGCTCGGATTAGGGATTGCGATTCTTACTGGGATGTTATAGATTTCTTAAAACTAACTTCAATCGTTCCTCAACAGATATCTTCGGAAGGATTACTAACGCGTATCCTAGCTGCTGGCTAGTATCTCGCAAGCAAGCACCAAGTGAGATTGCAGTATCTTCATTCTCAACCCTAAACTCTTTAATATCATATTTTACTTGCTCGAGGAAGAATACTCTTCGATATAATGATCTGGCCATTTGAACGATCTCCGGCGAAGGCTCAGCACCATAAAAATAATCATAGGCAACACTATCCACTAATCCGCGATCAAAAAAGACAATCTGATCTCTCGGAGCGCTAGTAATATCTTCTAACCTACGCGCTAGAACAATCTTTGTAAAATAAACTTCGTCCTGACGCACGTCTTCAGGAGTTTTTCCAGCTGCCTTGCCTTCATCAATTAATGCCTTAGAAGCTTCAGGAATTATACAATAACCTAACTTCGCTAATTCTCCAATTAAAGTAGTCTTTCCAGAAGAGGGTCCTCCAGTTAGCAAGTACCAAGAGTTTAGTCCCATAGAATATATGGATAAAACAACTATAAAAAAGGTTCTATGATCAAGCAGAACAGCTAATCTCTGAAATATATGCTTTCACATCCCACTTATTATTAGCTAAATTGATTCCGCAATCGGGATCGAAGCATAACTGTTCTTCTCCGGCAGATACGCAATTTTGATTAGCCTGATCATGAGCTCCAGATACAATAGCACCAACATACAGCTCTACCCATTTTCTAGCTCTAAGATTAGCATCGTATTTATTCCAGTCAGCACTCTGGTTCTCTGACCAGCCATAATCTCGCTCATATTTAGACCGGATAAAACCCGCTATATGCGCTGGATGCCAGCCAACCGATAGCATAGTAATTATTAACTTTTGAAGATTCGGGGGCTCAAGCATTCGCGGATTAGGATTATTAATTGTCTCTCTAACACAACCCGGCAGCAATTCCCCCATGTATGAGAATGGATCATAGGTGGATGGCCAGTTCTGCCAAGGCTCCTGCGGCGTCTGATCGAAATCTTGGTGGAACTTTCTAAGGTCGGTTTCAAGATACGCTCCGATGAGATTCTCTAGCCCTTCACCGGCACCTATCGCAATATGTCCATCTACTCTTCTAGCAAGCTTAGCTGCTTCATTAAAGTTATAACGTGCACCGAATACCTCTGCAAGAGCAAGTTCTACCTGTTCCCCTTTGCGATCATTGAACAATCGAGGTACTGTAATTATTGGTCTCTCGCTCTTATAATGCATACTAAATAAAATTCGTGCTACTCGCATGTAAAGCGGATCAGTGTACCAAGACCAATCGAGGACAATACAATCTCGATCCATATTCTTGCTAGTAATCCCGGGCAAAGTATCGCACAAGACTAGCGGCAGTCCGCCAGGAGCTGGATTCTCTTTCATTAGTTCATAGAACATATGTGCAACAATTCTCCCACCACCATCAAAACCTAATCCGTCCGCTAGCGGAACTTTGCGATCTCTGCGTCCGCCAGGTTTAATATAATTATATTTGCCTTCAAGCGTATCTGGAATATATCCAACCTCCTGCAATAATTCATGAGATCGTGTTCCTAATGGCACAAAGAACTCGAAGTGATAGCCTTGGCCAGTAACTTTAACAGAATGATCTATTTTATTTCGATCAAGGTACGTTCGAAAAGAGTTATAGAACTCCTCCATCCGATTGTATACTCCCCATGCATCATCATACACTTTACGCTCATATTTACTATTAAATTCAACATCGGCAAGAGTCCACACTCCTCTTTTTTCTTCTTCTGGAGCGGGGAATGCACTCCGGAATTCCTCTAAGCCCTTTCTACTACTAAAATCCAGTGCATTTCCAACATTAGGTATAGACATTCTTGTTCGACCATCATCTTTACCGAACATCTTGCGTATTTCAGGAACAGCCTTACCTTTAATAGTAAGATAATCACATCCCGGCGTTATGAGTATTGGCCATCCACGTTCTAATCTATACTCACTTCCAAGATATTCTAATTTACATCTCCGAACATCCGGGTCGTTATAAAATTGGATCGGATTATTAAGATTCATCATGTAACTCCAACTTCAAATTCTGTATCTACTGAGCGAGCAAGATTTTTATGACTATCCATCGCAATAGCCTTCTCCGCAGTATACACCAAAGTATAATATCCTGTGCGAGTTTCAGCATCATATTTTTTCCAATATAAGTTATCCCGCTGACCAGGAGCATTTACTATTTTTCGGAAGAAACGGTGCGATAGCACGCCTGCAATGAACTTCGGATGATATCCTCTTTCCATCATTTCACTACAGAACGCTCTTATACATATTGGTTGCAAAAGTTTAGGATCAGGCTTACGAAAAATATCAGCAACTCCTTCAGATAGTGAATAAACATCAAACTTCATGCATTTCTTCCAATTAATTGGTGTATTATGGAAATCATCAGCAAATCTCGCCAGAGAGGTCTTTTTGTATTCTTCAAAAACTCTTAACCAGCCTGCACTTCCATCTGGAAGAGTTGTATCTGCAAAATGGCTGTACTCGATAACCTTATTTCTATCAAACATTATCTCAACACCATCTTTATACGAAAGATTACCTAGAGGAATACACGTTAGAGCTCCGATTCCTCGTGTAAAGTCTAGCCCGCCGTACTTCCAAGCTTTAGTTAACTGCTTCTGCCAAGCTGACCAGGGCATGCGCATATCTCTCATATAGCCAGGGTCTGTAAAGCAGGTAAGATCTAGAGCTATCCCTTCATAAGCGCTATCAGCAATATATATATCCATGTCGCTCTTTGTTTTCTGCTTAACTCTCAAAGAGATATATAAGAATAGCTCTCCGAGGGCTGCCCAAGCCCGCTCTTTATCCGGAGTAGCATGCTCTTGCTTAGAATCAACTTTATTCAAAGTGCACTTATCTTCTAAAGACTTGCTAATCCTTCCATGAGCAGCAAGAGCTCGGTAGGCATCTGAATCATAAAGAAGCTTATTTTCAACATGAAATCCTGAAGGAGTTAGACTTACAGCACAAGGCATATCAAATCGAGCGTACTCTTTTAGAATTGAATTTAGCACGTTTTCCAGATGTCCTGCTGCTAGCATAGGGTATTCTAGGATCCACTTAAGATCATCTTGCTTGAAAATCTCAACATCATATGTGGCTATTTCCCCATCTGCACCCATACTTGATCTAAAAATTTGTACATTGCCGTCGCCTTCATTTAACAGGCGATCTAACTCAAAAGGAGAGTAAATATCTAAGGGATCTGTGTGACCTTTATCCACAAATGCTTGACCATGACCAATATAATACCAAGCACCTTGAGCATATTTCTGTAGCTGTTCTCTTACCTTGCCTTCAAAATAATGGTTCATCAATGTTAGAAATTAAAAGTGATTAAAAAGTGTTGATAGTCTCAACAAAACACTTTGCCACTATCTCAAGCTTTTTAAAGTTAGAAATATTAGTTATAATATGACAATCGGTGGTTATCGGTGTTGAACTAGGAAGAACCGCTAGCCAAAGCTCTATTATTTTAGGTGATCATCCCTGCCTCAATAAGTACAGTATTTAATATACTTATTAGCAATCCGAATATTTCTCAAAAGATACTTCAACAACTAACTGGCCTATCTAACCGATCCGTTCGATATGCGCTCGAAGATTTGAAAACTGCGCAATTAATCACCGAAAAGATAGTTCTAAAAGATTTGCGTAAAAAATCATATGAGGCGATCCTATGAATATCTTAAATACAATCGGCAACACCCCGCTAATAGAAATCAAAAAGCTAAATCCCAATCCAAAAGTCAAAATTCTTGCTAAACTTGAGAAATTCAATCCTGGCGGTTCTGTAAAAGACCGAATTGCAAAGTACATGATTGAAGCTGCTGAGAGATCTGGTAAACTAACAAAAGATAAAACCATTTTAGAGGCAACTAGCGGCAATACCGGCATTGGACTAGCTCTAGTAGCTGCAGTAAAAGGCTACAAACTCAAAATAGTGATGCCAGATAATGTCAGCCCAGCTAGAAAAAAGATTCTGAAAGCTCTCGGAGCAGACTTAATCCTAACTCCGGGAAAAGAATCAACTGACGGAGCCATTATTCTTGCCAGAGAATTAGCTATAGATCCCAAATATCTTCTGATTGATCAATACAGAAATCCTGCTAATGTTCTAGCGCACTATGAAACAACTGGACCGGAGATCTGGAAGCAGACAGATGGAAAAATAACTCACTTTGTAGCAGCCATTGGCACAACCGGAACTTTAATGGGAATTTCGAAATATCTCAAAGAGAAGAATCCTAATATTAAAATCCTTGGCGTTGAACCTTCACCGAGCCACAGAATTCAGGGATTGAAGAATCTAAATGATAAGATTATTCCAGAAATATTTGATGCTTCGCAAATCGACGACATGATTAGAATAAAAGATAGAGATGCATTTAGAGTAACGCGAGAATTAGCTCGCGAAGGATTATTCGTAGGAATGAGCTCCGGAGCAGCGATGTGGGCTGCAGTGAGAGTTACTAATAAACTAAACAGCGGTGTTGTAGTAGTAATCTTTCCAGATGGAGGAGAGAAGTATTTAAATACGAATCTATTTAGATAATAAACATGCGCAGGGTTCACAGAATCAAAGATTCCGCGGATCCTTCGCAATCAAAGATTGCGCAGGTGGCCAAATCCGGTAAATTGGCTGAGCTAATATCAAATTGCATCGGTTAAACCGATGGCGGTCGGTTGCAGCCCGACAGGTTGTGGGTTCAAATGCGAACGAAGTTCGAATTTACGTGAGAACTTGTTCGATCGAAAATCCCACCCTGCGCTTTGATTAAAATGGGCGCTGAAGAAATTGATAAACTATACCGAACAATCGAAGATGCTATACTCGAAGCGGAGAGCGGTGATGATCGATTCAACATAACAATAGATGATGGAACGAGAGAATACCCTATTGGGAAATTCGAAAACAGGCTTATCAATGAGATAGTACCAGACATACAGATAATGAAGGACGGAAAAGTCTCGATGGATGAATTAAGAGCGATGGCACAGGATTTATCAACTAAAACAAATATATCTACTAAAAATCTCAGAGATTACATGCTGGAGTATAACGAGAAAGGAAGAGGCCTTGCTATATCCGGAACATCAATCGGGTTCTGGCACTTTGGAAGACCGCCAACATTATACGCTAATGTCGCAAAGATTCATTACGCTCGATTCAAAGAATAATGGCACTTCAAGTATACAATACCCTAAAGAAAAAGAAAGAAGCTTTCAAGCCTAGATCGGGCAAGAAGGTAAATATATTTGTATGCGGACCAACGGTTTATGACTTCTCGCATATTGGACATGCCAAGACGTATGTAGCTTTTGACGTTATCGTGAGATATCTACGAGCCAAGAGCTATGATGTTTTTTACTTACAAAATATTACAGATATTGATGACAAAATAATCAAGGAAGCGCGAGCTAAAGGAATTGATCCGCTAAAGTTCTCTGAGAAATTCACAAAAGAGTATTACAAGGATATGAAAGCTCTGCGAATAACAACGGTAGACAAATATGCAAAAGCGTCCGACCATGTAAAAGATATTATCTCCCAAGTTAGGCGGTTAATCAAAAAGAACATAGCTTATGAGCTAAATGATGGAATATATTTTGATATTACTGCGCCAAAGGACTACGGCAAGCTATCTGGCAGAACTTATGTACAAGAAGAGGATTCTGTATCGCGCATAGACGAATCAATCGACAAGAAAAACAAAGGAGACTTCAATATTTGGAAATTCTCAAAGCCAGGTGATCCAATCTGGAAAACAGAGCTAGGAGAAGGCAGACCTGGCTGGCACATAGAAGATACTGCAATCACAGAGCATTACTTCGGCCCGCAGTATGACATTCACGGCGGAGCTAAAGATTTGATCTTCCCGCACCACGAAAATGAGATAGCTATAATGGAAAGTATTTCTGGCAAGAAACCATTAGTAAAATATTGGTTCCACACTGGCTTTTTGAATGTCGAAGGTAGGAAGATGTCTAAGTCTCTTGGTAATTTTATCACAATCAGGGATGCTTTGAAGAAATGGGACGTAGACACTTTCAGAATGATGTTTGTTTCGACTCATTATCGCAGTCCGATTGATTATTCTGAAGCTTCTTTGAGACAAGCTAAGGCTAACTTAGAGACGATCCGGACTGCTGTTGAAGCTGGAAAGAAAAAGATTTCTATTAAAAAATGGATTGATAGATTTGAAGCTCTGATGGATGACGATTTTAATACTCCGAAAGTTGTTGCTTTGTTGTTAGAGATAGCTAAGCATATAAACAAGACTGGTGAGGACTTGTCTTCGGTTATTTATTCTATTGGCGAGATTCTAGGAGTTGATTTCAGGCCACACAAGGCGAAAATACCTACTGAGATTAAGAAACTAGTCGCGGAGAGGGAAAAAGCTCGTGCAAAAAAAGACTGGGCAAAGTCAGATAAGATCAGAGACGAACTTAAGAAAAAGGGATGGACTGTTGAGGATTCTTCAAAAGGGGCGAAGGTTAAGAAGCTATTTTGATGCGAAATATTTCTTCCCTCTATGGGTAATTCCTGGTTTTCTATCTAGAAGATTAGCTAAATAATTACAACTTTCTTCGAAACCACAAGAGTTCTTCTCAATCACTTCTTCAATATCTATACTTTCACCGTAAACTCTTTTTATAAGATATTGCTCAGTTATCTCTTCTTTAGTTAGTCCCTTTGGATGATCAGCGAGAATCTTATCCATATCACGAGAAATAGCATCTCTTGCTTCTTCTATTCCGCTAGTTATAGCCTTCCGATAAAAATCTCCAGTAGTTAATTGTAACCCGAGGCGAGTTATGAGAAAGTCTACTTCTTTCTTATCTTTTAACGGAATTATAAATTTCATTTCTGTTCCTTTCATACTATATCAAATAAGAATACTTTTTTAAGAATATCGCTATTCAGAAAAACGATCAAATCTTCAAGCTGCCGAAATGAGCTTAAGAAAAAGGGGTGGTTAGTTGAGGAGTCTAGAGAGTATGCGAAGGTTCGGACGCTGTTCTAAGATTCTACCTATTATTTATAGGAATTTTGACGGATTTGACGTATTTTAGAAACCTTTTTAAATATTACGTCCCTATTTAAAATATGAAATTTCCCTATACCCTTAAATCAGGAAGCTTAAAGAAGTACTTCGAGAAAATACCTTCAGTTGGGCTCGAAAAGAAGATAACTTTAAAGTATATCGAGTCACTCGGATTCAAGAGCAGCAATGATAGAAGTATCCTCCCAATTCTAAAATTCCTAAAATTTATAGATGATTCTGGCGCTCCAACTAAAAAGTACGAAGAATATCGCGATAAAAGCAAGTCTTCCAAAATACTCGGTGCAGCAGTAAAAGAATCTTATTCTGCGCTATTCAGACAATATCCGGACGCTGAAAATAAAGAGCATTCAACTCTACAGAATTATTTTAGCACAAATAGTGGATTAGGCAAAAGCGCAGTTAAGGCGATGGTTGAGACCTTTAAAGCACTGTGCTCCATCGCGGACTTGGAAGGTGGAGAAGAATTAACACAAGAGTTCAAAGAAGACACTAGCACGGCAGAAATAGAAGATACCACATATCATAATATTCTTCTAGGTCTATCTACAGGTAAAAAGGCTAAGTTGGTTATTCCTCGAGATATCCAGCAAGAAGATATTGAAAAATTAAAGAAATTACTTGATGTATTTGGATAATACTCGCGCGAGAAGTGGACGCAAGCCATAGCGCTCCTCACTCTATGGCTCCACTTACCCCAATACTAATAAATTCAAAAGAAGGTATAAAAAAGTTGTCATTTAAGCTTCAAAAGCTCCCTAATCCTTCCTTCATCAAACCCAACAAGCCACTCGCCATCGATCTTAATAATCGGAATACCGCTTTGACCAGTCGCTTTGACAGCTTCCATTGTTTTTTCTCGGTTCTCAGGCAGATTTACATCAACTTCTTCAAAATCTATATTGTTTTCCTTAAAGAAATTCTTCGCTTTTACGCACCAGAAACAGCGCTCTGAACCATACATTATTATTTTCATTCTTTATTCACCCCCTTATTATTTTTCGAGTTCATCAGATATTTATTTTCTAAGCCTCGCTTTAGCTATTTCTATAGCAGCATCTCTTGGTTTGATCCCATTATTTTTAGCTTTATCGAGAACTTCTAGTGTATTCTTCTTTATTTTTTCTTCAACTAACTTAAACATCTCTTTTGCTGAGCCACCGATATACTCCACATAACTGCTTATCACTCCGCCAGCATTAGCTACAAAATCAGGTACTACTAGGACATTTTTCTTATGTAAGTACTCCTCAATTTCAGGAGTAGCCGGTATATTCGAGCCTTCTACGATTATTTTAGCCTTTACCTTACTCTTATTTCCTGCCGTAATCAAATCTGGCACAGCTGCAGTTATAAGAATATCAACGTCTAAACCTACAATCTCCTTACTTGCTAATATCTTGCCTGGAACGTACTTAATAACAGTTCCTTTTTGTTCTTTGGCACGCATAATCTTTTTGAAGTCAATTCCAGCAGAATTATATATTAGTCCCTTGCTATCGCTAGCTGCCACAAACTTAGCTCCAGCTTCAGATAAATATTTTGCAGCGAACTGACCCACATTGCCAAATCCTTCCACAGCAAAACTCAATTTTTTCACATCTAAGTCCAAATGATTTATTGCTACGCGTGTTGCGTGATAAACTCCAAAACCAGTGCTGCCTAACTCATGTGGAATCCCTCCAATGCTGGTGGGCTTGCCCGTGCAAGCTTTTTTAGTTCCAATTGTATTTGAGATTATTCGCATCTCTTTTTCTGCCATGTACATATCTGGCGCAGCAACATACAGTGACGGGCAAATCGGTTTTATTGCAGTAGCAAAGGCTTTGACAATGTTAGTTTTTTGTTCCTTAGTGAGCTTCTTCGAGTCTGCGACAATGCCTGATTTTCCTCCCCCAAAAGGCAAGTCAGATATCGCGCATTTGTATGTCATGGCGCGAGCCAGCTTAAAAACTTCTTCCTTGCTTACGGATGGTGTCATTCTAATCCCGCCCTTAGCTGGTCCACGGACTGTTGAGTCTAAAACTACAAAACCTTTCATTCCAGTCTTAGGGTCATATACTTCCAGAATTTTCTCTGGTCCGATTTCATCAAATTGTATCATTTTGATTTCCTCATTAAATCGTTATAAGCAGAATAAGCAGCTATTGCTCCTTCTCCACATGCAGTTATTATCTGTTTTAGTGGATTGTTGGTTATGTCTCCGGCAGCAAAAACCCCGCGGATGTTTGTCTTCTGCGCTTTATCTGCTTTAATATAACCCTTCTCCATCTAATTTAACTGCTTCGAGCTTATCTTTTCCAATTATCTCAACAACATTCGCATCAAATATCGATTTTATTTTTTTATTTTTATTTACGCTCTCAACCCATGCTGGCTCTGCTCTGAAAAAGCGATCCTGTCGATAGATAATATAAACTTTTATTGCAAATTCCGAAAGCAGAAGAGCAGCAGTGAGAGCAGCATTGCTTCCCCCTACCACGCCAACTATTTTATCTTTGAAGAACATAGCATCGCAGGTAGCACAACAAGATATCCCTCTACCTAAAAATTTATCCTCATTTTTCAAACCTAGTTTCCGTTCTTCTGTACCCAAAGCTAAAACTATTTTCCTTGCAGAATAAATATTCTTTCGTGTCTCAATCTCGAAATATTTACCCTTCCGATTAACTTTAAGCACCTTTTCATCTTTGATTTTAACGCCCAAATGCTCTACTTGCTCTTTCATGCCCTTAACAAGTTTAAACCCCTCAATTTCTTTGCAACTCGGAAAATTGCAGATCTTATAAGCTCTGCTAGCCATTCCACCAATAATTTCTCCAAGAACAAGAGTATTTAGCCGATATCGCGCCGCATAGACAGCTGCAGTTAAGCCTGCCGGTCCTGCTCCAAGTATAATTAAATCATAAACTTTTCCACTCATTTTACCACCGTATTTACCCTATTACGTTAATGAGATTTAACTAATTCCTCTCTATCTCAGCGCATCTTCCAAATTAACTATATATTATTAAGCTTTACTAGTGGAAGACAAATAATCCGCGACACAAAAAGATATAAACTTCTGATGCGTTCTCCACTTATGGATTTTAAGGATTACTTTATTCACGAAGAAATAAAAGAGATTTACTGCGGTGCTTCGCTTGAAAAAGGTTTACTGAATTCCCTAGTTGATGGCACAATTAATAGCATCGAATATAAGCGATCCATCCTCCGAGCAGCTAGAAAAGAAGAGGTTGATTTAGAGCTCTCAGATGTCTTGCAATCGGTGCTTACAGTTATACAATTATACAAAATGTATGACTGCTCAACCTCAATTGCTGTGATGCATATCTTATTGAACAAGGTTGATGAGAAAAACAACAGTTGCTATGCTTCGCAAGTACCGGGTTTTTGGTGGCGAGAAGGAAAATATACGCCACCAGCGCTGATTCTTGAGCTAACTAAAGATTCAAGCCGAAGATGGGTATGCACTCCAGCGGAACGGGAAAGATGCGGTGCGCAACCTGAATGTATATATGCTAATTCTAAATTAAATCAAAAAGTAGAATTCCAAGATGAACCAACAATAGAAACTAAGAACTTTACGATCTACCCGATCCCATGGGGACCGAGCCACTATGCGCGAAGAACAGCGAAAGCATAAAAAAGAATAATCTATTGCTTAAATCTACAAATTACACTATAGAAATGCTTAAAAAAGCTCACTTCTATGCATAAAACAGTGATTTATGATGGAAAATGAACAAATTCAACCTCAAAACCCAATTCAACAGCCGCAAGTTCAACCTCAAGCAGCTCCAGTAGAACAGCCGCAGATGCCGGTAGCTCCAATTGCAGACGCAACTGACGAAGAAGATGATAGTGGACTACCATTCCCGCGTGCTAGAATAGTAAATTTAATGAAGGCTCAGATCGGCGGAGCTAAGCAAATCCGATCGGAAGTAAAAGAATCTATGAATCTATGGATGGGCGAGCTATTGCAAAAGCTATCCCTTGAAATGAGCAAGACTCAGTTCGGCTCAGTTGGCATGGCTGACTTTAATCGAGCTACCAAGCCATATGATATGATTACTGATATTGTCAAAGACGAGCGAAGATTAATTGTTAGCTTAGAGAAATTAAAGCTAGACGCAGACCAATTAATCCGCGAGATGCAGAGATTCTTTGCTAACTTAAAGGGCGAGAAGCAGGTTGAATTTGTCGGGTAATGACGCTAGAATTAACCCTACTCGACACCTTGCCAGACATCATTGAAGAATTAGATTCTCTAGGATATAAGCTCCATAGAACTGCATATGGAGATACAGTAGAATGCCAAGAGAATAAGATTAGTTTTATTGAGCATATAGGGACTATGACAGGTATATCGGGAATTATAGAATCAACAACCATTGTAATACGCGATCCCATTCTAGCAAAACATATGCTAGAACAGTTTGTAGAAAAAGGGGAAATTATTCTCCCGTTAACCCCAAAGAGTGCGAGCCTAACTTTTAGCAGTCCGAATAATAATGTTGATACCTATCGAATAATTATTGATAGATTTACTTCTCCTCCAGAAATAATTGCTAGCTATAAAAAAACTCCTAGAGAAATAATGAAGGTATTTGAAAAATATGGTTGGAAAAGAGATTGAATTTATTGGCTAAGCAATCTCTTAATTATTTCTTTTGTTTCGTCTGGACCTGAAATAGCTATGCACTCTACGCCAGCGGCTTTTACAGGATAGTCGTTTCCGCCTTCAAATAACCCATCGCCGATAAAAAGCAT
Organism: Candidatus Pacearchaeota archaeon; assembly: GCA_017608345.1. Lineage (GTDB taxonomy): Archaea > Nanobdellota > Nanobdellia > UBA10117 > JAFCGA01 > JAFCGA01. The sequence continues at coordinate 34,568 of JAFCGA010000007.1, forward strand.
ATCTGGAATATCTATTCCTAAAATCTCTTTGATTTTCTTTATCCCGTATGACTTATCTATGCCTTTTCGAGTAACATCGATCGTAGTTGCTCCACCGACTCTGATTTCAAACTCCGGAATAAACTTCATAAGTACCTTAATAATCTCCTTCCGCTTCTTAGCATCAGGATCCCACTTCTTTTTTAGTTCTGTTGGTGCTCGCTGACCTAGCGCGGAAAATGCAATCTGAGTTCTACGGTCTTCAATGAGCTCTCCAAAAGTTTCTTCGGGCTTTTCGTAAACGCCTTCCTTAAACGCAGACTCAAATCCGTCAAAGATTTTCTTTCTCTCTTCAAGACTTAATTCCTCAGCATATACTTGCTTCCATCCATTTTCAAATCTATAAAAAACTGTTGAGCAAGTTGGAAATAAGTAAAATTTATGTAGCAATTTTTCATCAAAATTCCGCGCATTCTTCAAAGTCCTAACAAGCTGCTTTTCGAACTGCGCATATTTTCCGCCAGATATAACTGCTACTTTAAACTTTCGCAGTAAATCCATCAGTAACTCCGCCATTTCTTGATCAAGCTCTGCTTTACTCTCTGCTAACGTCCCATCTAAATCAAAAATAATCAATTTCTTATTGGAATTAATCGGTTCCATGCAGATTGACAATAAAATACATTAAAATAATTTCTGGAACTAAAGCACTAAAGTAATCTAACTGATCCAGCTCCAACCCTTTCTTCGGGCTTAACGAACTTAACACCTAATTTCTTGTAAATCGACTTCTCAGTTTTTCCAGCTACTTGCTCGCCGGTTTTTCTATCAAAAAGGCCGTACTCACTGAGTTTATAGCCCTTCTTTATAGCGATTCTTCTCAAAGCAATATTATGCTCTTTGTCTCCGGTGAAATATTGCAAAGCGCCACCAAAGCTCTTCGGAGCCACTACGCGAATATCTGCCTGCAAGTTATTCTTCAATAGAACCATTGATTTGGTATTTCCCTTCGCTAGTATCTTTTTCACCTCTGGCATCGAGCAGAACTTGTTCATTACGATCTTAGGTTTGCGAGAGATTGCTAGAATATCAATATCTCCAATTGTCGGTTTTTTTCTTCTAACTGATCCAGCTACTTCAAACTTAGAAACATAAGACAAAGACTTCATTTTCTTCTTTATCTGCTCTACAATTGGGAGAACTTCTTCTAGCGGCAATCTTTTATCGCCTCTAGCTCTATATAGCTCAATTCCTTCTAAGATTTCCCTCTCAGACTTCTCTCCAAAGCTAACTAATTTACGAATCGCTCCAGATTTGGCAGCTTCTTCTAGCTGCTCGAGAGTTTCAATCCCTAATTCTTCATTTAATTTCATAGCTTTCTTTGGACCAAGCGATTGGATCTTCGCGATTGCAGCTAATCCCTTTGGCAGCTTCTTGACGTGCTTACTATGACTAGCGATCTTGCCAGTTTTAATATATTCCTCGATCTTCGAAGCAAGTGCAGCTCCGATTCCTGGAATCTTTTCTAATTCTTTTAGCCCGCCGCGCTTGTAGAGATCTCTAACATCTTCTACATTGTTTAGCGAAGCTGCTGCTTTTCTATAAGCTATTGGCCGCCATTGATCACCTTGAAAGGCTAGAGCCTCAGCAATATCATAGAATAATTTGGCTATCTCTGCATTGTAAGGCATAATAAATAAAAGCAAAAGAAGTATTTTAAGGTTGCTAAATCTATCGGATCTTCAAATGTCTAAATAGATGCAGATAAAATTCTATAGTCTTTTCTGAAACTAATTCTGGACCAAGATCACCGTAGAGATCTACTATGATTGTTTTCGTAGCAGCCATAGCAACGTATCTTGTTGATCTAATTTTAGAAGAGCGAGCCTCAGTTATATAATCTGGGTGAAACGGATTTATCTTTATTACGCCGTCTTCGAGAGCGCTTCTTAGATTTGTATTGCGTGGTTCTTCTTCAGTTATTATTGGTGTTACGATTGTTCTTGTTGCGGGTTTTCCGCTAGCGCTTGGTGGCACGCTTCTACTTCCTTTTTTTCTTCCACGCTTGCCTTTGCTATAGGGAATACTTATCTCATTCGTCTTCTTCTTAAATTGAGTACTATGAAAGTCTTCTAACGCAGCAGTAACTTTTGGTCCGAGGGTCTGAACGAAATCTACCCAACCAAAGTAAGTATCATCAGGCACATACCTATTTCTAAGCTGAGTCAATGTAGAACGCTCATTAGTTATCTCTCCGAATAAATATTTACTATTCCATGGCTCTTCTTTGAACTCATCCAGATCAGTAAGACTGCATGTACGTACTCTCTTCTGTAAGACCTGTACACCCGAAGCGCTTCCTCTAGGATCAATATATAATTCAACTCGCTGGCTTGGCGTTGAAGCGCCACAGATCTTAATATAATTACTGAATCTTATCGGTTTAACTGTTCTAGTTTCGCGCCGTGTAGTTCTACCTGCCCGTATGGGATAAGTTATATCTATTTTACAAAAACCTTCACGAATGAATGATCCAAAAAAACCCGCTAGAGACTCCTCTAACAGAACTGGGTTGCTAAAGGATTTCTTGTAAACTGCACTCGGTATTTGCTGGATCTCAACGCGAGTACCATAAGGAAAAACATTTTTTTCTCCCTTTTCATTTTTCCATAATACACTACCACTACCTACTTTTCCCCTTTGCATATCCAAACAGAAAGTATTCGCAGTATCCATCTTCCTAGAATATATTGTCTGACGACCAGCAAAGGATTGGAAAGCTAAGAAAGCGATATGTTTCTCACCAATCAAATCCGATCTATCTTTCTTTTCAGAAACACCTGCTTGAGTTAATATCCCTTCCAGATCGCTGTAGATCATACCTACACCATTATCAACAACAGTTACTTTCCCAAGCCCTCTCCCTCGCGGAGGGTATAGCTCTATATTTACTTGACCGAAATATTCTGGTTGAATTACCTTAACTTCCTGAATTCCATCTAGAGAATTACTGACTAGTTCCTTAAATGCTTCTATGGGTTTATAACCAGACCCCAGTTGTAACGCGATAGCGTCTTTATCCGGGAATTGCAGAGCTACTGTCTGCCCATTATGTTTACTTCTCCCCATCTGCCTTCCTCCGTGGAACATTCATCGTTGAAAACATAACCCACTCTTCTAATCGCCGCTCATCTCCTGAAACTAATGCACGTAGCATATCTGATAAATAAGAAACAGTTTTATATTCAATCTGAGAATGGAGTGCTTTCTGTACATCTTTTCTACCCCATTGATCAAGAGCTTCCTGACAAACAGTTGTTAGTTCATATACTGTCGCCCGAATGTAATTCGCAGTAGCATCCAGATCTTGTAAATCTGTCCGATGCTTAAGATCTTCCCCGAGCATAACACCTAATCGATTCATATTAAACCATATATTATCTACAACATCACCAACTGTACCTGCTTGAGTCAGCATAGACATTCCTGCCTCTCGAAGAGTTCGAGATTGAGCTGCTTCTTCGCTAGCAATCTGAGCATAAAGTTCAGGATAGATATCTTCAGGTATATCTGACGCAGTAAATGGATTATATCCTACTGCTTCAATTATTGCTTGCTGATCACTTCGTTTCTTAAGAAGATTACCGCTTCGCATATAATGTTTGAAAGTATTATATCTATCTTCGATATCTGCCTCTCTGCAGAATTCTATCATAGATATGCCTTTAAATTCTAATATTTGCTTAAGCTGCTGATTCCAAGATTTAGCTTGTGGTTGTTGCTCTACCATACTAAATCATAAGAGTAACACAAATCTTAAAAGAGTTTCTACTACCTTACAGTGACCGAATTACTTCTTGGATTTATCTTTCGGTCGCATCATCGGAAATAGAATTACATCTCGAATACTTGGCTGATTGGCAAATAACATTACTACTCGTTCGATTCCGATTCCAACTCCGCAAGCAGGCGGCATTCCATATTCCAGTGCCGTAACAAAGTCCTTGTCAGTTGGCATTGCTTCGACATTTCCTCTCTTTCTTTCTGTTTCCTGTTCTTTGAAATGTTCTAATTGGAGTGCTGGATCATTTAGCTCAGAGTAAGCTCTAGCTAGCTCCATTCCGCCGATGAATGGCTGGAATATTTCTGCTTTTGTAGGGTCTCCGCGCTTCGGTTTTGCAAGCGGTGCTAACTCAATAGGATAATCAGTTAAGAATGTTGGCTGAATTAATTTATGTCGAAATACCTTCATTAGCTCGTCAGCGATGTTTCCTTTAGTCACTCCGCTCGTATCAACATCATATTTTTTAGCAACTTTCTTAGCTTGAGTGTCTGTTTTTATTCTACTAACGTCTTCGCCAAGATATTTCTTGATCGCAGTTAAGAGCGGGATTCGCTTCCATTTCGCTAAATTAATTTTATGTCCTTGATATTCGATAATCAGCTTTCCAAACAGTTTCTTAGCAACGGATTTTATCAACGCTTCAACTAAATCCATCCCCTCATTATAATCTGCGTATGCCTGATACCATTCAATTGTCATATGCTCGGGGTTGTGCATACTATCTGCGCTCTCATTTCGGAATTTCTTGGTAACTTCATACACTCTATCCAATCCGCCGACTAGCGCTTTCTTTAGCGGTAACTCTGGAGCGATTGCTAAATACATATCGGTCTTTAGTTCATCGCAGCGGGTTTTGAACGGTTTTGCAAATGCACCACCATAGACTGTTTGCAATAACGGTGTTTCTACTTCGATAAAATTATTTTTATCCATAAATTCTCTCATAGCTTGGAGAATCTTTGCCCGCAAAACAAAAACATTTCTAACTTCGGGGTTCATTATTAAATCCACGTATCGCTTTCGATATCTTTCTTCGATCTCTTTAAATCCATGCCATTTATCTGGAAGTCCTCTGAGAGACTTTGCGAGCAGTTCAAACCCACTTACCCAAAGACTAAGCTCTCCGGCTTTTGTTCGGTAGGGATAACCTGCGACACCAATAATATCTCCGGGGTCGAGCATTTTAGCCATCTGCTTGAAATTCTCATTACCGATTGTTCCTTTTTCAAAAACTAGCTGAATCTTTCCTGAAGAATCCTGCAAGTGACAGAAAGCTAATCTTCCGATGTTTCTAAAAGTCATTAATCTGCCAGCTAGTTTTATTTTAACTTTCTTGTTAGAATTATCTTTCTTTAACTTAGAGTACTTTGACCTTACGTCTTCAGCGAAGGAATTCCGCTTGTACTTGTATGCATAAGGTTCTATTCCTTGCTGCCTTAGCTGTTCTACTTTCTTTTTTCTAATGTCGTACTCTTTTACCACTATATTCACCCCTAGCTGTGATTTTATTTAATGCTTTTGGAGTTTGAGAACTATCTCTTGGGATAACCACCCAAAAAAGTATTAGCGGGCCGTAAGGGATTTTCTACCACTCTAGTACTTTGGAGCAGATTTGAACCCTTGACACCTCGGTCTCTTCCACAAAGGTAAAAGCCGAGTGCTCTGCCAGGCTGAGCTAACGGCCCACAATTTATTTTTGTATCTGGCATTAAAATTAACTGCTTTCTTTCTTTTGGCCTGGATTTTCTTTCTTTCGCAAAGAAAGAAAAGGCAGTCGTAGAATCATCTAGGTTTGGTCTTCTAACGTTTCCGATACTCACCTATCTGATGCATATTCTAAGCTTACTAGATTAGTTTAAAAGCTTTACCTTAACTTGCTTTTGCGTTATATTTATTATTGCATATTCGCCTTTTGCTCCAAAACCGCAATTAACTACTTTTGTTTTGCCAATCTTAATTACACCTTGGTTCTCATGCATATGACCACCAACACATAAACACGGTTGGTACTTTTCAATCATGTCCTTCACAATTAAAGAACCATAGTGCTTACCTCGCACGCTTTCCGGAGCTGCTGGCGAAGTGATCTTATCTAGCAAGGTATTAAACGGAACATTATGCGTTAAGAAGATTATCGGTTTATCTGCTGCTAAAAAGAGTTTACTGACGTTCTTATGAATTTTATCATACTCAGCGTTCTGGCGAGCTAGCTTTTCCTTGCTTACTTTTTCATACTGATCGATTTCCGGTCCGGAGTTGTTATCTCCATAACCAATAATATTATACTCTCCAAACGCGCGTTTTCGGAAATCCAAGAAATATATGTTATCCATCTGCTCAATATGCGGTGATAAAAAATTCTGCTTGAGATAAGCCCAGATTCTTCCAGCTCTGCCAGTCAGTTCAGCATTGCCGGGCACGAAGTAAACCGGGACTCCGATGCGATTGAGCTCTTCAAGGATTGCGACGCCTTTTTCTACACTCTCTTGGATTAGCTGCTTCGCCTTGGGTTTTCCAATTATGTTATACCACTTCTTTCTAGAGGTATAGTTAGCAAACATTATTTCTCGGATTTTATCCATGTAGCTAACATCGCCAGGGCAGAGAATCAAGTCAATCTTTTCTTTTGAGCAGATCTGCTTTAGATCGAGAATATTCTTACCATGGAAGTCTCCTATTGCTAGGATTTTCATACAGCATAAATCAAAAGAGAGCCTTTAAACTTTTTCGGCTTGCTTATATGAAGATAAAAAAAGCTGCTTCATCATCTTAATAAACGATTTATCTTTAACTACTAAAAGCGTATTTGACTTAATCAGAGCAATCCAAACATATTTATCGGTGATATCCATTGCGACGCCGTCATTTGATAATTTGCGCATAGCAATATTCGGGATGAATTTCTTCCAAGTCTTGATATTTTCAATTGTATCTTTATCAACACGTACTAGTTGCTTGATATCAAGTCCTTTTGATTTCAAACGTCTATGATTACGAACCCATTCTGGCCGAACTTCAATAGTATGCTTTAGCTGATATGAATATTGCTTAGCATCTGGCAGATCATGAGTAACAGTATAGAAATTTCGCTTCCCTTTTGCCACAAATACAGCATCTTCTGTAGTCTCAGCATATTGCTCTTTTAATTTTTCTACGCCTAGCTGAACCTTATCTAATTCTCTCTGACGTTTCTTGAGTAGATCAGCTAGCTTAGCTGGATCTCCAGGAGCATATTTTTTCGCTTTCTCAGGAATTATTTTCGCTAGTCCCTTAGCCACTAATGAATGAAGTGTATCATAGATCCTACCGTACGGTACTCCTGACTCTCGTGAAATTCTTGGAGCACTACTTTTACCGAGTCGTACTAACGCTTCGTATGCTTGCGCTTCGTACTTATTCAATCCTAACAGCTTTAAATCTTCTGATATAATTACAACAACTCAAGTTGTGCTAAGTTTATAAAAGTACCTATTTATCCTTATATAGTAAAATGTTTGACTTTATTAAATTAGAAAGATTCGTATTCGATAGCAAGCCAGAACTTAAGGATGCGTTCTTCGAAGGCTATGGAAAGAAAATCATTCTATACAGATTATGCCGCCATGTTGGTTTTCTCAGCCTAATGATCGAAGCAGGAAATAAAGAAATGACTGAGAAAGCCATTGATGAGATTAAGGAATTAATAAGAGAATAATCAAAACACCGAAGAAAATAAAGATGAAACTAAAAACGCTTGCATATCAAAAAATTACAGTAGGTACTCCCAAGGGATATGACACTCCATTTGCAATAATGAACGAAAAAACCTGGACCTATCTAAAACAGGAATGTAAAATAAGAGCGACTGCCTATTCTTTTACGTTCCCTACGTATGTAGACGGAAACGTAATTCTCAGAGGTAACATGTTAGCACAACGTATGCAGGATGGGAGCGAAATAGATTTAGACTTAGAAGATCTAGCGAATATAGATGATTCTCTAATGATTTCACCATTTAAGGAGTGTGCTGGAGAAAAGCTAAGTTGGCTATTTGATAGGATAATTAAGCGCGGCAATGCAACTTTCAATGCTCTGCCTTTTGGAGGAATGATGCGAAGTGCGTATAAAACTCGATTAGCTATGCAAACTAGATAGAATTAGGAAACTAATCCAACCGCTTCCCTCTTTTCTTCTCGTTCCAATTATAGTGCCGTAATTTCTTAGTTTCTCCGAAGCCACAGCTAGCACAGCGCTTCTTTCTCATATGGTAAGCGTGTTTTCCGCATCTGCGGCATCTGATATGTGTATCTTTACCAGATTGCTTACCCTTACTTGGAGTTCCCTTTGACATCGTTCAAAAGTCTGACTAGTGTTTTAAAAATCTATCGATAAGTCTTAAGCAGGAGCAATCATAACAACCATATCGCCTCGAATGAAGATTCTCCCTAGTTTTCTAACGATCTTGCCATCTTCTCGCTCTTCAGCATTATCGATCACAACATTTGGGTGAATATCAAATGCCATCAAAGTTCCAATTACTTGCTTTCGGTTCTTAAGATCGATTATAACTTTCTTGCCTTTTGCTTGATTCAATGCATCTAATGGTCTTTCCATGGTGATTAGCGAGTGGAAGCAATATATAAAAGGATTGCGATTGTCAAGGAGACTACTCAATTATTAATTAATCAGCAATCTCGGGCTCAACATAGTTAAGCTCCATCTTTGCACGTGAAAGAATAGCTTCCATGTCGAATGCTCGCAAGTTAGTACTGGCTTCTGCCTTAGAAATAGTATGCTGGTATAATTGTTTCCGACGGTTAAGGAGCTCTATCGAATCTGTAAGGTGACTATCTATCATAATATATACTGGGTCTTCTGCTATAACTCCCGAAGCAATCTCTCGACGTAGATCATTAATCGCAGCTAGTCGCTCTTCTAAGATTGGCAGCGAACCACGATATTCTTCAATTTTCTCGATTGCGTTTCCAATAGTCTTTCCCATAATTAATGCTTCTCGAAAATCGTTTTAAAGGTTCCGAAACTCGATTCGATAGCTCAGACCTAAACGTAACTTATTTAAAGAGTCTTTCTAACCAATAACTTATGTCAATTTGGAAAAAACGATCAAAGAGAAAGCCTAGCGGAGGTCGATATCACGCTAGATCTAAGCGAGCTAGTGATTTAGGCAGAGATCCACTATACACGAAGGTCGGCAAGGAAAACAAATCCAGAACCCACCGCGGACAGGGCGGAAATATCATTAATAATCTAATCACTGCAGCATTTGCTAATTTATCTGATGGAAAGAAAGCTAAGAAAGTAAAAGTAACAGATGTTGTTGAAAACGCAGCTTCTCGCCACTTTGTCAGACAGAAAGTTATCACAAAAGGAGCCATTGTTAAAACCGATGCCGGCTTAGCTCGCGTGACTTCCAGACCTACGAGAGATGGGATTGTTAATGCTGTATTGCTCAAAAAGGCTTGATTTTTTGCGCAGATTCTTTGTTCGTTTTAGTCAGCTTTTGCCGAATCGCCCCGATTCGCGCAGAGCGAACTGATGAGTGAGCGATTGTTCCGGAGCCGCGCAGCGGCGTAGTAATATGCTTTTTCTTTCTTGGACGCCTAGTTCTTTCTTTTTCGCAAAACCAAAGAGAATCGAAGATTCTCTTGGCCAATCGGAACGAGTTCCGATCTGGAGAAAGAAATGGCCGTCTAACGGTCGTGATGCTTATGCACCATTTCGTGAGTCACATGGTGCTTTTTATATTTTGTATTAGTGTAAGAATATAGCCAGCGCGCTTTGATTATGTGCTTAGACATCAATAATAGAATTACTCCCATTATAAGTGCTATAGTGCTTGAAGTCATAAGCGCAAATTTTACAGAATAGACCTCAGCCATCCAACCAGCAATCAGCGCTCCGAACGCATACGCCAGAGAAGTTACTGCGCCGAATAATCCAACTGCTCCGCCGTGCTCTTTTTTAGGAGTTCTACGTGCGAGAGAAGCATAAGCTGGATGCCAAGACATACTAATCCCAGTGGAATAACCAATTCTACTCAGAGCATATCCAATAAGATTTCTAGTCCATATCAATGCATACCCTGAAAGCCACATTAAAAAGAAACCTGGAATTATTAGCCAACGCCCTGACATTGAATCTGTCCACTTTCCAAGGAATAGGTGAAAAAAAGCAATAAATAATAAATTCACAGTTAAAACTCCACCAATAACTACGGTACTAAAACCTAATTGAGTTAAATATATTGGGAAAAGCAAGTACCAGAAAGCCCATACAAAGTTGGTCAAAACGCAGATAAATGCAACTATTCTGAAACCCTTGCTATTAATAATATCACTATACTCTTTTTGTAAGTATTCCCAATCGATCTTTATTTTCTTATGTTTACGAGTCTTATTTTTCTCTATTAACAGAGCTAGCGGGATAGCCGAAGCTGTTACTGCTGCGCTAATGTAGAATAGATTTGTGAATCCGAGGCTCGCAATTATCACTCCAGCGATTAAAGGCGCAACTGCAGCACTAAGACATGAAACTATATTTCCCCCTGCGATCTGCCTACCTTCGTGCTTCTTGCTAACTACATCAAATAAGTAAGCTCCAATCCCAACCCAAAAAACCATAGAAAATATGTTGAAGATGACTTTCGCGCTAGCAAAAAAGAAGGTATTTTGTGAAAAAGCAATTAAGATAGCAAATAAGGGATATCCCAGCACTCCAATCAATAATAGCGGGCGGCGTCCAAATGTATCTGAGATTGCTCCAACTGGAAAACGCAGAATACCTGCTATGATCGCTGCAAAAGCGTAAATTACTCCAATATTCAATAAACTTATCCCTAGCGAATCAAGATAAATCGGGAGAAAGTGCGATATAAGATGATACCCGAACGTAACTATAAGAACTAAAGAATAAATGTAGAGTAGCTCCTTTCGGATGTTCATATAATAAATAAATTAGAACTTGTATTTAAGCGTTGCTTACCGCTTTACACTCGTTCTTCTTCAGAATAAATCATATTAAGATCTACTCGCTCGTAATCGAAAATTTCTTCTAGCTTGAAAAATCTAGCGATTTCCTCTTTTGCGTTCTCAACAGAATCTGATGCGTGGACCACATTCTGCATTCCCATAGCATAGTCTCCGCGAATTGTTCCCGGAGCAGCTTCCTTTCCATGCGTCTGACCAGCTAGCTTTCTAACAATTTCTACGGAATTCTTTCCTTCGAGAACCAGTAGAACAGTAGGGCAAGTTCGCATAAAGTTCTCCAGTCGCGGATAAAAAGGCTTCTCAACATGATGCGAGTAATGCTCTTTTAGTTGCTCAGGAGTTAAATGAATCATCTTCATTCCGATGATTTTTAGCCCTTTTCTTTCGAATATATGAATCAGTTCTCCGATGATGGTTCTATTTACTGCATCGGGTTTTAGTATGATTAGCGTGCGTTCTTTCATAAACTTCGCTTCTATGGAAGGTTTAAAAAGATTCCCAAACACAAAAAAACCATGAACTCTGCGGACGATCAACCATATCATCGACTCGCAGAGGATATTATGCGTGAAAAGTATCGGACGCAGAAACGAGGACATATTTCTACATGCCATGTTAACTTGCCAGAGGATCTGAGAGGAATTGAAGTTATTATTGGTAATCCCAGCACGCTTGAGGACCTCCGTAGTATTATCGTAAAGACTGCCTGGAACCTGCTATTCTATAATAAATATTCAGAAAAGAAAAAATCTGCAAATAGGGGCGTAGGAATAATCTTACTAAATTATGAATCAGATAAAGATAACTTAAATCTAAGCGAGCAGAGTATGATTAATTCAGTACGGCCATTGACGAATAATATATTAATTCGTCAAGCTGAAATGATATGGCGACTCGCTAAGGAAGAAGGCTATCAGTACAGTAGAGCGCATTTTGAAGATAACCGAGAACTGGGGAAAATAATACAAAAGCAACAATTAAAAACCACTAAATCATTACGTTCTTATGACACGGCTCGCTATTATCCGCAAGTCAAAATGCCACTCTAGAAAGTGCTCTAAAGAATGCATTTCGGTCTGCCCGAGAAATCGGATGGGTGAAGAATGTGTCTTCATGGGCGAAGATAATAAAGCTCAAATCAACGAAGAGCTATGCGTAGGCTGCGGAATTTGCACAAAAAAGTGTCCGTTCGAAGCTATCACAATTATTAATCTCCCCGAACAGTTAAGGGAGAAGCCAGTTTTTAGATATGGAGAAAATCAGTTTGAGCTGTTTAGACTACCTATACCTAAGAAGGGTTCAGTAGTCGGCATTTTGGGAATAAACGGGATCGGGAAGACTACTGCTATTGAGATTCTTTCTGGTTTGAAGAAGCCGAATCTCGGAGAATTAAACAAAAAACTGCTCGAGAAAGAGATTATTTCAACCTTCAAGGGTACAGAGCTGCAGAATTATTTTACTAAATTATTTGCAAACAAGATCGATGTTGCATATAAACCACAGTACGTAGATCAAATCCCTCGGCTGTTCAAAGGAACGGTAATTCAGCTATTAGAAAAGCAAGGAACTAAAACTCGAGTTAAGGAAATCTCTAAAAAACTGAGGATAACTGACGTTCTAGATCGAAAATTAAATGATCTCTCGGGTGGAGAGCTGCAGAAAGTAGCAATCGCTGCTGCTATGCTCAAAGCAGCGGATTTATACTTCTTTGACGAGCCAGCATCCTATCTTGACGTTAAAGAAAGAATAGCTATAGCTAAAGTTATTCAAGAACTAGCGCAGGAAAAGGCAGTTTTAGTTGTTGAGCATGATTTGATTATATTGGATTATTTAGCAGATTCTATTCATATATTATTTGGAAAAACAGCTTGCTATGGAATAGTTTCGCATCCACTTTCAGCTAGGAACGGCGTGAATACGTATTTAGAGGGATATATTAGAAATGAGAATATTCGATTTAGAGCAGAGCCGATTAAATTCCACGTACGCGCAGGAGCAACAGTTAAAAACGAAGATATTTTAGCTAGCTGGTCAGAGATTAAGAAAAAGCTCGGCTCATTTTCGTTAGAATCAGATAAATCAGAAATTCGAAGCCGGGAGATAGTCGGAATCGTAGGTGCTAATGGAATCGGCAAGACAACTTTTGTTAAGATCTTAGCGGGAGTTCTAAAGGCAGATAAAGGTAAGATCAATAAGAAACTGAAGATAGCATATAAACCGCAGCACATAGAGCAAAAGAAGGATACAGTTTTAGGTGCTTTGTCTGCAATAACTAAAAATGTGATGACGCAGAAGTATAAATTAGAGATTCTTCGACCGCTAGAATTAGAACATTTATTAAATCGCTCGTTGGATAGCTTATCTGGTGGTGAATTGCAGCGGGTTTACATCGCAGCTTGCTTATCTTATGATGCGGATTTGTATTTATTCGACGAGCCGTCGACATATTTAGATGTTGAGCAGCGATTGCAAGCTGCTCGAACTATCCAAAAAGTTATAAAATCAAGAGAAGCAGCTGCTTTAATCGTTGACCACGACTTAATGTTGATCAATCACATTTCAGACAGAATTATGGTTTTCAATGGCGTGCCAGCTAAGAAAGGTCGAGCAAATAAGATCGAGTCAGTTGATTCTGGAATGAATTTTTTCCTGAAAAAGCTAGATATTACTCTTCGGCAGGATTTAGAAAGTGGACGTCCTCGAGTGAATAAAGCTGGGAGTCAGAAGGATAGAGAGCAGAAGAAATCAGGTAAATATTATATTTCTAAGTAAACAATGGTTTTTAAAATATTTATCACTAAACAGACATATGGCAGAAAGTCTTAGCGAAGTAATTAGAACCATACGAAGACATGCATATATAGCTGGACCAGAGTACGTTTTTGATGTATGGGTAGATAATATAAGCTTCTTTAATTTTTATAGAAAAGCAAAAAAGATGGACGGCTGCCCTACAACCATAAAATACTTACCTAAATGGAGAATTTTCAAATGGATTGGGAGTTATATTTCTCGGAAAAATGAATTGCCGACGCCAATACAGAGAGGCGCTAAACTATATGCTGAAATCGAATCTTGCTTATTAGAATACGAAAAAGGCGCTAAAATGAATGTATGAATTAGCAAACCCTTAAATGTTTTTACCTAATGAGTACAGCATGGTACTTCTATCTGATTCTCACTTGCTAAGGATGATTAAGAATCATCAGCTAGTTATTGAGCCATTTGACGAAAGCATGGTTCATTCAGCATACATCGAGCTCAGATTGGGAAACAAGTTCACAGCGCTATTACCTGAAAGCAAGGGCTATCTCGATCCATCTGCCCGGCATACTCCATTAAAACAAAAAGATATGCTTCAAAATGAACCGCCAATCACTTCAAAGCAAAAATATAATGTTATGAAAGTCTCTGAAGACGGCAAATTCCTAATTGATCCGCATGAGTTCATCCTCGGTACAACAAAAGAGAAAATCATGATGCCCGAAGGCTATATTGGCGTACTGAACGGCAAATCATCTCTCGGAAGACTAGGAGTTCAAGTATTCTGCTCGGGCAAATACGTCGACCCAAAATTCAAAGGACATTTAATTCTCGAAATATTTAATGCCAACCGCGTACCTGTAGCTCTGCATCCCGGAATGATTGTAGCTAAGCTAGCTATATTACCTCTCAGCAAGACCCCAGTAAAAGAAAAAGTCCATGATGATATATTTGATAAAGAAGACATGGGAAAACTCACTAAATGGGTCTCGGATAAGATTGCAGAAGGCTAGCTCAAATAAGCACGATAAAAAACAAGATGCTTAGCCCCGAATTGTGTATCTTAATTTGTATTATATCTTCATTAATACTATTACATAATGCGAAGAAAGCTATATAATACCCGATTTTCTAATTTTAGTAGGTGATAGATGTGAGACCAATAAATAACGAAAACCAACAGACGGGGATGAGATGCCCAAACTGTAAAAGCGGATCGATAAGTACTAATTATTTTACAGGAGAGATTTATTGCCTGGAATGTGGATTAGTACTGGGATAAACAGAAATTCCTGAGGCGGAATTTCAGTAATTATTTCCCGGAGAAGCCGCAGCACGCTTCGGGTTTCAGACCCAGAAAATAATGAATAAGTAACTACCTCAACACAGAAGTTCTATCTAGTCAGTTTTATGACCTTATTTTTGCAAATATAAAGGTTTTTAAGAGTTCTGTTGTATCGTTTTAATAGAAAGCCGTAAGGCTAATCGGAGGTGCTAATCCTAGCGCTAGTCATATGATAAAAAGATTCAATTCGGATGGCAGTCTATACCGTAATGTCCAGTATAAACCCGATCAATTAATCAGCTATCAAAACCTTGAAACAATACTGGAAGTCTTAGAAGACACAGCTCGATCTGGAATGCCAATACCTCAGCCAGACGGAGTGCGCAAAATATGTAGTTTATATGGGGACGAAGTAACATATCTCGGACAGAAAGGCGGACAGAGGGCTGATTTCTATAGAATAACTGAAACTGATGATGGACGACCACGACTTCTGAAGATTGATAGGCGTATTGGCGGTCGAGAATCTGCTAAAAATGCTGAATCATTCAGAGCAGCAAATAAATTGGGGGCAATTGGCTATACTTTCGGAGCAGACTGGATCGAAGGAATTACTCTCGAAGAAGCAAAAAGACTACAGACTACCTTCGAAACTAACGCACTACCACAATACAGGAATTTATTTGAATTAGATTTCTATGTTTTATTATATAATGGAACTTTCACAGCAGATAAATATTTGAGAGGTACAGACAATACAGTTCTCAAGAATAACGCCATAGAAATCGGAAAGTTCCTGGGCGAAATTTATTCAATAGAGCAAGACGTTGAGCCAGGACAAATTAAAGCACAATTAGAATTTCTACTAGATCTCTGCCAAGCATACATTAACGGCCCAGAGTTCTCAGATTTAAGAAGATCAGAATTAGAAATAGAAGTCGCAGATTTCAGAACTAAGGTCGGTGAACTTAAAATAACCGATAGAAATGGTAATCCATTAAAAAAAGCTGCATTCACTCCATTAGATTTAAGATTAATACATATCGCTGGTCTACAAGAGGAAGGGCTAGAAATTTCTCATGACTTCTTAGGAATATATGACGAAGGAGTAAATACGATTAAACAAAGAACCTTATGGCCGGGTTGTATAAAAAAATATAATTTACCTTATGATGCTACACCCTTTCAAGGAATCGTTGAATCTAGTGTAGGCAAATTACATCAAAATATAGTTGTATCTCTAGAAGATATTGATCGTTCTGCGGCGAATATACTAACGCAAGACCTTGAGGATTTCGGAGCAACTAATCAAATGGGAGACTATGTTAGAAAAATAGCTCCGAATAAAACGCTTTCAAAGTTCGGATTTGTAATTGGAAAATTATATAACAAAATATTGCAAGAAAGAGAAGCAAAGAGCAGAGTAACCGAACGTGAATCTGATACCAACCGAACACTCGCAGAAGTCAGGGCCTTAAGCCCACTCAGTTAACAAATACATAGGGAAGTTTATTATCAAACATATGCTTCAAATCGAATTTATCTTTAGAAACAATATTTATATGCCCACCACGTAAATATTGATACAGTTCTGGAAAAATACTATCTTTCTCATGAATACCGCCAGAATAACTGACCTCCTTAGAGTAGTTTAGTGTATCGATATACTCAAACCGCTTAATTATTTCAGGATCATGTTGTTCCCCAAGCGCAATACGAATATTCCCCCCATGTTTCTGAATTACCTCATTTGAGAATTTTAGGGTTTTATCCGCAAGAGACAGGTTGTTCTTGATGCTTCCGTTATTTAGGAAAAATATCGCTTCGCTAAGACCAAAGAAACGTATCGAATATAATCCGTCTTCAACCGGCAAATAATTCCACTTCTCTCGTTGTACGGACCGAAATATAATCTTAGTTCTACGGTAAGTATCTCCAGCAATCAATTCAGTCATTACTCCAAAAGCATGGATACAAGATTTCAGGATACTCTCTAATCTAATAAAAAAATCTTTCTCATTCTTGCTATCTAGCGCAATCCTCGGCAAGTTCACAGTTATCCTTTGTACTTCTCCAGTGCGTATAACTCTAAACCAACTATTCCAATTACTATCAAACCTAGTCAGTCCAACGTAACTACTCGTTATTTGCTGCCAGGGAAGCGTCATGTTCGCGAAATAAAGCGGATAGTCCTTATTCGAAATAGTTCCATTTACTTTCTTAGAATCCCATACTTTTATTATACAATTGATATTCTCTAATTTTTTATCTCTCCGAAACTTCAATATTTGTTGCAATATTTTCTCAGCAACCGGAATGAAATGTTCGTATGTTTTTTCTGGTTTAAGCGTACGAACATAATAAGTTGTGGGTACTATCTTAAGGAAATTCGGTTGACCTAGATCTAATCCAAAATACGCAGAAATATTTAATTTATCTAATGCTACTAAGAACTTCTCGAGAACCGCATTGAGTTCTTCATCTTTCATTCGGGAAGCTAAGGGTGCAATAAAATAATTAAATGAATCAAAACAATGCACGGGATTAGTAATATCTTTCATCGTTTCAAGAATATTTAACAATTGATTGAATAGATCAGATAGATTACTTGGTGCTTTATTATCTATACCATGAATAGAAATCCCGCGAATATCATGAATAAAATTAAGTAACTTGGGTTCGCTCAGGTTCTGAATAAAAATATTCCCCTGCATATGCATTTTCAATGCCTCCGGATGGAGCAGCTGTAATATATCTGAATAAGTTCTATCTTTTGGCTTTAGCTGAGCTAAGGATTGAATCGCATTATTCAAAGAATTAATTTTATCCTCTAAAAATTTCTTAAATATTGCCTCGAGCTCGAGAGAAGTTATCCCATCATATACTCTTTTTTTAACTAGTTCCGCACCTTGTTCGATTGTAGCTAGGGGAAGACCGTGAGGAAGATATCTATTCATAAGTTTATTAACATCAAAGAATTTCATCTTTCCAGTTCTAGTCAATACGCGAATGTCACCATTGGCGGATTCAGGTGTTTTGTCCCCTTCAACTAACTTCTTAGGAGAAATCTCAATATTAAAATCATTAACATAAAACAACCGCTTAAGTCTATTCTTAAGAACAGTGTTAGACTTTAGGAGTCCAGCCTTCTCGAGCTGTTCTAAATATTTATGTGTAGTAGAAAAATTAATTTTAAGTTCCTTAGAAATATCTGTAATAGACAGAGCTCCTCGCTTAGTCAAGAGCACTATAATACTTAGCTTGACTTCATTATCTAACGCTCGAATTCTACTTGCCAGTTGTTTGAACTCATTCTTCATATTATATTCTATGATAGTAACCTTTATAATTCTTATTATAACTCATGTATTGCGGTATTTTATATTGCAATATCTAATTTTTAAGCTATTATATTCTGGAATATATAGTTTACTAGACAAAACATTTTAAATGGTTGTCAAAGTTGAAGATTATGCGAACTGGTATCCGTGCGATTGACATTATGACTTCTAAGGTTATTTCTGCTCATCCGGACATGGCTTTAATCGAAGCAGGCAAGCTAATGAACAAATACCGAATCGGCGGACTTCCAGTAGTTAAGAATGACAAGCTTGTTGGAATAATAACTGAGCGCAATATTATGCGAAGTGTAATTGCTCGCGATAAAAAGCCGGGGAAAGTTAAAATTAAAGACATAATGATTAAGAAGTCGAAGTTAATAACTGGGGATAAATTCGACGATATTGACTTAGTGGCTAAGAAAATGACTAAGCATGACATCACTCGAATTCCTGTTCTCGACAACGGCAGATTGGTTGGAATCATAACTAATCGAGATGTCATCAAACACTCTAATGAATATCTATCAGTTCTTCTAGAGCAAGCTAGAATAAAAGGTCCAGCTGACTCGCGTATGCCGCTTGCGCATGGTAAGTGTGATCGATGCGGAGCAAAGGGGCATTTGATTGCGAAAGAAAACGAGCTTTTGTGCGAGTTCTGCCTGTAATTACAAAGCCTTTTAAATTTTAGTTGTAGTATATACTTATTATGCTTTGGCTAATCCCAATAGTCCTTGTAATATTCTTTTCCGGAATTAGAATTATCTATCAATATCAGCGCGGAGTTAAGTTTAGATTCGGCAAGTACGTAGGAACACTCGAGCCAGGTTTTAGGTGGATTATTCCAATTGTTGAGCGAATTCAGAAAATTGACACTCGAGTAATCACTGTAGATATTCCTTCTCAGGAAGTTATGACCAAAGATAATGTTCCAATTAAAGTTAACGGAGTTATATTTTTTAGAGTTCTAAACGCAGACAAAGCAGTATTAGAAGTTGAAAAATACAAATACGCTGTTTCTCAATTAAGTCAGTCTGCACTCAGAGACATGTGCGGTAAAGCAGATCTAGATGACGTTCTAGCAAAACGCGAGGAGATTGGCAACAAAATCAAGAAAATTGTTGACAGCGAAACTGACCCTTGGGGAATCAAAGTCACAGAAGTTAAGATCAAGGATATTGAGCTGCCGGACAACATGAAGCGAGCTATGGCTCACCAAGCAGAAGCTGAACGAGATAGGCGAGCAAGGATTATATTAGCTCAAGCTGAAGAACAGGCAGCTAAAAAGTTATTGGAAGCTGGACAGATTATCGACAAGTCTCCTTCAGCCTTGAAGTTACGGTTATATCAAACTTTATCCGATATTGCCTCTGAAAAGAATTCTACAATAGTTTTCCCTTTCCCCGAAGAGATGCTGGAGATGTTTAAGGCGGTTGGGAAGAAGAAAAAGAAGGATTAATTACAAAAATCCGTTTTCTTTTAAATACTTGAAACCTTCAGTTCGGACATCTCTTAATTCTACAAGAGAATGCGCATCACTATTAACAATAATTAGATCAGCACCGCGCAGCATTTTCTGAAGATTATCCATATTAGTTCGCCGATTATGTAGATTTGCGCAATTGAATTCCATTGGAATTGAGTACAAGTTTGCAGCTTTGATAAGTTTCTCAATATCCAAGGATTCTTCAAAGTAATATGCGCAAGGGTGCCCGATGAAATCGATCTTATTATGATAGCGTTGGATTGCGTTCAGATAAGCTTCTGTTATTCGTTCATCACCGCCAGTATACATTTCGGGATGCGCTGAGAGAATGAGTAGCTGAGACTCGACTTCTTGAATATGCGAACAGATATCTCCATTCGCCTTCAGAAGATCTCCTTCTACACCGAAAAGAACCTCTACGGAATTATGCACATTCTCCCATCGATCAAGCATGTCTCGATAAGTTTGCTTAGAAAAACCCTTACAATTTAGCATTGCTTGACTATGGTCTGTAATAGCGATTGTTTCTAAGCCAATCTTGCCAGCAAATCTTACTAGTTCATAAATCGTATTAAGTCCATCAGAGAAGGTTATACTATGCATATGATAGTCCTCCTTTCCGGGATTAATTATTCTCAAGTATTTACACCATTAAGCAGGCCTAGCAGCGCCTTATAAATATTTCGATTAGCATCACTAGTAAGTGATCTAAGTTAACATCAAACTAATAAAATTCCTAATCCCCTGCGAGAAACCAATAACTGCTATCGCAATAAGCAAGAAATTTCTCAAATCTTTCTTATCTTTAAACTCGCCGAAGACTAAGTAAATGGCTGGCAAAAGAACAGCCAGCTTCAGCGGAATAAAAGCAAATCCTGTTCCAAGTTTTTCTATAAAAAAGCGCGGGATTGGATGCTTTTCCCAGCCGCCGAAGAAATCTACAATTACTGCTGTGTTAGTTGCATCCCAAAGATGTGCGGCAAGAGCAAGAAAAGATAATTGAAAGCTTAGCCAAGTTAACTTGAATTTCTTAGCTAATAACCAAAATCCGCCAATAAAGATTAAGAAAAGAGCTAGTATTCCTAACGCTCCCCAGCCATGCTCTAATCGAATATTACTAAAAACAAAAGCATAAGCGAGTACATTCGCAAAGATTCCTGCTATCAGGCAAGATTTCCAATACTCAAACTTCGTCTTTCGCTCGAAGAGATAGCTCACTAAAAAAATTAGGAAGAAGAGCGCTGTTGAGGCCAGCCATATTCCTGGAGAGATCGTCCAGAGAGTTCGAGAAATATATTTAGTATCAACAAAAACTCGAACAGATGCACCAAGTACGCTAAATGGAAGTACTGCAAGGAAAAACTTGAAGTCAATATTAATTTTTAACCGCCTTAAGACTAAATATAAACAATACAAAACGATGACGGCTAGCAATGCATAAGCAATCGTATTGAAGATATTGTATCCACTTTCGACTCTAAGCGGTTGGAGAAAATACGTGTCAATAAACTCTGCTAGCATAACAAATAAGAAAATCCAAAACTTAAAAGATTATCTAGAAGTGCCATCCAGAATCTTGCTGCTGCGGTGGTTGTTGAGCTGGCTGTTGAGTTTGTTGTTGAGTTCCAAAGCCAAAAGTCTGTCCGAGGCTTGGCTGCTGAGGTTGAGCAGGTTGCTGAGCTTGCTGTGCTAGCTTAGCTTCGATGTTAGACAATCTCTGCAAAATTGTATCCATACTAACTCTCAGGGAGTCAAGCTTGCTAGTAATTAGTTCCATGTCTTTCTGAACCATTTGGTTAGCAGCGCCCATTGCTCCACCCATGCTAGGTAAAGTTGGTGCTGCTCCGGGGAGACCGAGCCCTCCGCTAGCAAGTCCGGGTGATCCAAATCCAGCTGGTCCTGGAACTCCTCCCGCGCCTAAGGTCTTATCATACGATAAAAAATCATCTTCGTCTTTCTTTTTCCCACCGAAAAGGTTTCCTAATACTCCTGCCATGTTTATCGCGCTCTCCTATCGCTCCAAGAGCGATAAATACTTAGCGAAGCATGCCATGCTAACTTCGCGTAGTTTTAAACTAACCTGCTAATTGCTTCTCCGAACACTTTTGCTGCTTTCGGTCCGTTAGCAGTAACAAGCTTACCATCTACTACAACATCATCACTTATATATTTTGCTCCAGCTTCAACTAGTGCAGCAATTAATTGCTGGTTTGGAAATACCGTGACCTTCTTTCCAGCAAGTATTCCTGCAGCAGCTAGTACTACTGGAGCTGCACAGATTGCGCAAATAATTTTTCCTGCAGCACTTGCGCGCTTTATCAGATCAATCACTTCCGGATAATTTGCTAGCGCTATTGATCCCGGACCACCAACTACTACAATTGAATCAAATTCTTCTGCGCTAGCTTCCTTGATAGCAAGGTCAGGAATTACTCTCGCGCCGAGCGATCCAACTGCAATTTCATGAGTAATCGAAGCGATCTTGCAAGTTTTGCCATTATTCTCTAGGACGCTTTTTGTATCTAACAATTCTTCGTCTCTAAAACCCTGCTGGGCAATTATAAATAATACGCGCGTCATAGCGTTCCACCACAAAGAATATATAAAACGTTGTATATATTTTATCATATAATAGCTGTAATGGCAGAGTTCAAACTTCCTAAGCCCGTGCATGAGTTAAGTCTAACTGTTGATAGCTTGCAGTCCGGAGTTGAGAGATGGTATTTCTGGTTACTTGACTTTGTGAAAGCTCAAGGTTACGATGTTAAGAAAGTTGAAGATAAATTCATTGCTAGCGAAGCTTCGTCATTCTGGGGAGTAACTGAGCAAAGAAAAGGTATGCAGCAAGAGAAAGCTATGCAATATATAATGCACATTGGGAATATGACTAAAGCGATATTCCAGATTCTCCGTGAATTAAGGATAATGGATGAGCGGATAGGATATTATGATGACAGTAACAAAGGCATGCAATCTGCAGAAATTGCTCTAAAGGCGCTGTGGGTTGACATGGTCGAGGGCGGCGGCAAGAATATAAATTCTGTTACTGGACTTGCTAGCCAAGTAGGTTTTGTTACCTTACCGGATTTCTTCTATTCAGTGCATCCCAAAAAATACGAAGAAGTAGACAAATTCGTCGATAAAATTGATACAAATAAAAAGCTAAAAGAAGTTCTGAGAAGAAAGTTACATCAATACTTACTCTGGAGAAATAATACTGAAAAGGAAATCAAAACGCGTAAGAATTATGTCCTAAAATATCTCAGACAGCACTTCAACACAATCAAACTGTATATGAGTTGGGTAAAGCCATACCTAAAGAACGTAGCTAAGCTTCAGCCAGACGAGACAGTAATGAACGAAGAAATCATTACCGCCACAGAAGGTGCTCTAATTGATCTCGAGCTTTTTGGGGTTAAATGGTCAAAACAGCCAACTTCAAGACACAAATGGAATCGAAAGTGGGGTGTTGCACTCAATAAGCGATATCAGCTATGCATACAGATATTCTTCCATTATCGCACTATACCGCAGATGACGTTCCAGCAAGAATATCAACGTGGTGCAATCCATGTCGGCAAAACTGAACTAAGATTCAAATCGTATGTTCTAACTGAAAAACAGATAAAGGAGCACCTAAAGAAACAAGATAGAGAAACTGCAGATATGATTGAAGCTATGAATGCTTCACTTGGAGCATTAAGAGAAGATTTAGACAAATACTTAGAAGAAGCACAGGAAGTAGACACGAGCTTATATGGTGAAGAAAAAAGAGAGAAGAAAAAAGATCCTAAAAAGAAAACTTTCCTGCAGAGCATGGCAGAACCATTTGCTAGTCTCCTCACTTCAGTATTTGGACCAAAACCCACGGGTGAAAAGGAAGACGCTAAGACTACTTGGGAAAAACAAGTCATTGCAGCACATGAAGAATCATTAAAGAAATCACCAAATTGGAAAGACAAACTGCAGGGGGCCGAGGTCAAAGGCAAGGCCAAGAAAGATCTCTGGTCTATATATGAAATCTTCAAGAAAAGCAATGGCTTCCTATGCTGGTAACTCAATTATCATCTAAAATGAATTCCAAAACTTGGGATAAGATAAAATCAGGAGTAACTAAAGCTCATCCCTTAGCAAGGATACGCAAGCTTCACCCAATAATACAAAATAGACGAATATCTAAGAAAATACGTGATGAAGCTAAAGAACTAGCTAACAAAGCGCGGCAGGAGCTCGATGAACAGCATTGGTGGAAAAGCGGAATTACAATTCTGCCTACTCGTTCATCACCGCAGCCAGAATTAGAAGAGCTAGCAGTAGAAAGACCACAAAGATCACTCGAAGACACTGTTGAGGCAGCTGCGCCGACTATAACCAAATCCGGTGAAGATGGTCTTAAAATAATGTACGGTGCCCAAAGCGGCGAAGAATATCTCAATAAGGGTTACTTCAGTAAAGCTAAAGAAGATACTTACGAACACGTATTCGAAGCTGAGCGAGCGCCGGATCCAGCGAGTATGGCTACTACCTCAGAAATAGCCACTGGCGAAGTAAGCTACACTCGAAGAAAAGCGAAGTCTGACGTAAATTATTAATTATTACTGATGAAAAGCTATAAAAATAGCAAACGAGAGATAAAAACATGAAATTCGGAGAGGTAAATTATTGGCATTCTATGGATAGACAGGCTGCTCAGAATATGAACGCTTCTCCTTCGAAAATAGGTATTTCTACGCCACCAATGAAAGATCAACTGCAGTCGCTAAAAACAAGAATATTTCAAGGTGCTCAGACTGTCGAGCTTGGCTTTTTGGGACGCGGAAAGGGAAGCATGGCTCAAGGCTCAACCACTCCAGGAATGTATGGAAAAGATGAACGCCAAGCCATGAAAGAAATGGCTAAAGTTAATAAAGTAAATCTCCAGACACATGCAACGCTCCAGGTTGGAAGTTTAAGCGGATTCGGTGGGCGAGAGGAGACTTTTAGCGAAGACGTTAGGAACCAGAATATAACTGAAGTCAAGCGCACTATGGACTTCGCTGCAGATGTAGCAGAAGGTGGATCAGTTACAGTCCATACTGGAGAATTCCCCCGAAGTATTTCTGAACAAGAATATGGAAAAGACTTTGAGAGTTATCCTGGCGAATCAGAAAAAGCAATTTTATACTTAGTCGACAAGAACACTGGTCAGATGATAAATGCTATACGTAAAGATCAAACGATTTATGCACCGAAGTTTGATGAAGAGGGGAATCCAGAATGGGATGCTGAGAAAAAAGAATTCAAACTTGTACCCCGAACTTATGCTTATTACAAAGAAACGGCGGATGATTACAATAAAGAACATGCTGAGGAGATAGCAAAAAACCCGGATGAAGAAAGACATGCTGAAAAGCTGATGTTCAAAGATGTTATTAAAATGAAAGAGGATAACGCTCGTGCGTGGGGAGAAGGTTATCAAATGCGCGTAGAAGAGCACTTGAAAGAGCAAGAAGATCTTAAGAAAGCGCTAAAAATATACGAAGAACGAGAAGCTGATGTACCTGAGCACCGTAGGAAGGAACTCGAACAAGACTTTCCAACCGACAATCAAGGAATACTACCGCCTAAAAAACAATTACCTTCACAATATATTCGAGAAAAATTAGAAGGGATTCAGAAGCAAATCTTAAATGACCAAGATATGGCTATAACCCATAGAGAACAATCTGCGGAGCTCAAGCAGAAAAGAGATAATGCTATTCCCATCGCCGAATATGCGACTAAGAAAACTTCTGAATCGCTTGCAGACTTAGGTATATATGCTATGAAAAAAACAGAGTCTCAAAAACTACCTAGACCTTTATTCATAGCACCGGAGAACATGTTCCCGGAAGGCGGATATGGATCTCATCCAAGTGAGATAAGATCAATAATCACTAAAGCTAGAAACGAGATGACTGCACAACTAAAAGAAAAAAAAGTTAGCGAATGGAAAGCAAGGCAGCTTGCAGATAAACATATAAAATCAACGTTCGATATCGGACATGCATATACTTGGAAGAAGTTCTTCAAGACAAAACCCGGAGAAACTGAAGTTGAGCATGCGAAACGATTTGATAAATGGGTAATTGGCGAAGCTGAGAAACTACAAAAAGAGGGGATAATTGGTAAGATTCATCTTTCTGATAACTTTGGTTATTATGATGAGCATACAACTCCGGGGCAAGGAAACGTACCAATGAATGATTTTTTCCAGAGAATGAGAAAAGCGGGATATGACGGTCCGATGATCGTCGAGCCAGATCATAAAGATCATCTATCTTGGACTGGCGCCATGAGAACTTTACAATCTCCAGTTTATCGAATTGATAGAACTTCTCAAACCTGGACAGATATCGAAGGATCTTATTTCGGGCAAACTCGAGCACCGTCTTACTTAGTTGGCGAAGGCGTTGTCCCCGACGCCAAAGAGTGGACGCTTTGGAGTGGAATACCTTTAGAATAAGTTAGTTTACCTGAGTAGTTACTAAATTATAAAAGGGTGTAAGGTTATTTCTTACCTATAACGCGAATTGTTATACGTGAGGGGCAAATTCGCGAACTACATAGACGCTCTATGTAGCGAAAAAAACTCGCGCAATGTAGTGAAATTTAAGATCCCTATTCGAAAAACTAATGAGCACAAGTATAATCCAGCACATATCAAGCTAGCTAGGAGATTTGCGAAGAAAGTGTATCGAGAATTAGGAGATTTTATCGTAGCGCTTACGCTATTTGGTTCTGCTGCTAGAGGACAGAGCAAGAAAAACAGCGATATAGATATTCTTGTGATTGTTGATGATATTCACGTAAAATTAGATAGAGAAATCGTCGAGACATATAGAATAATAATCGCTAAAGCGGCTGCAGATATCGATCCTAAGCGATTGCATGTTCAGACAATGGCTTGGAGTGCCTTCTGGGAATATGTGCGAGCTGGCGATCCAGTAGCAATTAATATTCTTCGAGATAGCATTGCGCTAATCGATATAGGTTTCTTCGATCCAATGCAGATCTTATTAAGCGCAGGCAGAATTCGCCCGACTGTTGAATCAATATGGACTTATTTTGCTCTGGCTCCAGCGTCGATGCAGAGAGCTAAAACGCATATAGATATGGCAATCGTCGATCTTTATTGGGCAGCTATTGATTCTGCGCACGCTGCTTTGATGAGCTTGGGTGAAATTCCTCCTTCTCCTTCCCACGTAGCTGGAATAATTGAAGAGAAGTTAGTGAAACCCGGGCACGTAACGCAGAAATACGCTGATATCATGCGACATTTATATGAAATTTCTAAGAGAATATTGCATCGAGAATCTTCAGGTTTAGATGGCGCGACTTATGATAGATATAAGCGACTTGCGGATAGCTTCGTTGAAGTTATGAAAAAATTCATAGACAGCAGACACGTTACTAGCTAGTCGCTGTCGCTGCTTGTGGTTGAGGCTGTGGTGCGTATGCTTCTGCAGCAGTTGCTGTGGTTGTTGCTTGTGGTTCTTGAGGTGCGTATGCTTCTGCAGCAGTTGATATATATTTTTTAATTTTGTCTTTGCTGTATTCTAATCTTTTAGGAAGCACTATTTTAATAAAATCAACCATAAGCTGCTTAAATCTAAGTGGCACTCCTGCGCTATAATATTCTGCTTCAGCTTTATTAACTCCGAAACTAGGTGCCACAGCCAAGAGAACATCAGCATTAATTTTCTTTTCATCCGAGATCATTTCAGATAAGCCAGCATACTGCAGGATTTCCTTTACATCTTCGTCTTGTGAATCTTGTATCGTCTTAGTCATTCCAACTGACATTAAAAGACCCTGTAATTCAGAACCAGATAATGCATCGATCTTTGTATTTAGTTCTTCTTGATTCTGCAAGATATATTGCATTAATGCAGAATTAACTAGAGAATAACGCTTATTAGCACCACTCAGTGCTATATCTGGAGTTACTCCGCGATAATCAAGCGGTGCAGAGAGCTGGCTAAGGGTTTCCCTCAGAGTTGGATCCCAGGGATCTTCCTTTATAGCGGAAATAAGGTTCTTAGTAGTTCCAGCTAATTGTAATAGTTGATCAAGTGTCATAATATACTACTTTTTAGTGGTTTTATAAAGGTTTCGATTGCTCAGTCTGCTGATTTAGCACCCATACATAAGCTTTAAACAACTCAAAAGCCGGTCTCAAAGTCCTTTCGAGAGTTTAAGGCTCGCATTCGCAAACCTTAAATAATCTTCGAAGTATATACTCAATGATATAGACGATGGTTAATTCTCTACCCCCTACGCCGAAAACTATGCCTCCTAACGCTAAAAAGGAGCTAGAAAAGCGAGCTGAGCTAGCTAAGAAAATGCGGAAATCAATGGACGCTATGAAGAAGAAAGCTACTGGTTTCAAAAAGCAAGTTCTATCAAAATATAAAAAAGAATTAATCGGAATTCTAATTTTACCGCCAAAAGAGCCTCAGGCTTCAACAGATTTGCTTGTTGTGGTCGATTTCAAGAACGCTAAGGACCTACGGGACAAGTTCGAGAAGAAGCGGAAATTCGAGGACACGATTTGGACTATTGGAGATAAAACTATTGGGAAGATTGCACGTCCGCCATTCAACGAAGAAACCCGCGGCATAAGGATTAATTGCGTGCTAATTGATGAAATCTGGGATATGTGTACTAAAGGAAAGTACGAAATTCTTAAACTATTAACTCTCGGAGTACCTATTTTCGATATAGGCTGGATAGGTGCTATGCGAGCATTAGAAATACATAAAATGCGCGTGCTAGAAAAATTCGAGAAGTACGTAATCGCTTACGTAATGACTGGCTCGATGGTTCGAGGAGATACAGTCAAGGGGTCTGATGTTGACGCGTTCATAGTCATTGATGATACCGACGTTACTCGAATGACTTCTGCTGAGCTTAAAGCTAAACTTCAGCAAATCATACTCGGAATGGCTAGCGAAGCTGCAATGCAAGCTGGCGTTGAGAACAAACTAAACGTGCAAATTTGGGTTCTAACAGATATGTGGGATTCCATAAAGAACGCTCATCCAGTTATATTCACTTCCTTGCGGGACGGCATTCCGCTATACGACAGAGGTATGTTTGTTCCATGGAAGATGCTGCTGAAGAAAGGAAAAATATCGCCTACACCTGAAGCAGTTGATAATTATATGAAATCAGGTAAGCAAATGCTAGAAAGAACTCGCCTAAAGCTCCGAGAAATGGCTATTGAAGATTTCTTCTGGGCAACTTCGTTACCATCTCAAGGCGCACTTATGCTTGCTGGTTTTCCACCGCCAACTCACAAAGAACTAGCTCCTCAGATGAGAGAGCACTTTGTCAAACCCGGACTAATTGAAGAAAAGTGGATTAAAATATTAGAAAAGAATGTTCAAACTAGAAAAAAGATCGAGCACGGAGAGATTAAAACCGTCGATCCGAAGTATATCAGCGAGCAATTAGAAGCTTCTGAGAAATATCTAAAACGCTTGGAGAAACTATTCACACAGCTAGAAAAGGAAAAAATCTCTGAGGAAGCCGCAGATTTATATGAAAAGAGCATGGAAGACATACAAGCTGCTCTGAAGATGGTGGGAATCAAAGTTACTAAAAAGAACGCTTTGAAAATGCTACAGCAAGAACTTGTCGATAAAAAATTAGCACCATCCCGATATAAAGATGTGCTATCTCTGGTCTTCGAAATTAAAGATAGCTTAAAAACCAGCAGACAAGAACTTGCGTCCCTAGCTTTTGAGCAATCTAAGCTAGCACAGGATGTATTTAACTTAATTCGGGCAGAGAAAGGGCAGAAATTCGATAGATGCAAAGTTACGCTAAAGTATGATAAAGACAAGAAATCTGCAGGATTATGGCTATTCACAGATAGCGCTTTTGTTATCGAAGACTCTACTCGCACAGACACTGCAATTTACAAGTTCAAGATCGATTCTAAGGGCGCATTAGTGGATAAACAGCGGAGCACATTATCTGCTATCGAGAAGAAGCTCAAGACTTTCGCAGGAACTCCTACAAAGCTAAATGATAAGATGCTTAAATCGCTTCGGGACTTGCTCGGCAAAGATATTGAGATCTTGGTCGGTGCTTAGTAAATCTTATCGTGATGATCAAAGTCAGCGAACAAAATAAAGTTCTTTTCTTTATCGACTTTGAAAGTCAATACGAAGCTTCTAGAAATATGAACTCGCTTGTACTCCTTATGATCATGCCGCAGATGTTTATAATGGTCTATTGTTTCAGTATCGTTGTTAATTATTTGCTTTATCTTCTTATTTAGAATTTGAGCAATTTTAGGTGATTTCTTAGCGAGTTTCTTGAGTTTGAGGCGAAGCTTGTCTGTTAAATCAAAGTCGAACATTAATTTGCCTCGCAAAGCTCATCTAATTCAGATAAAGTCATCTTACGAGCAGGATATTTCTTAGAATGCTCATCGCAAAGCTGAATTATCTCTTTTACATATTCCTCTCGGGCATCTATGTGCTCAATTTCCTGACCAAATAACTCAGTTAGCTTATTTATTGCCTGAGATTTATCTCTTAGTCCGAATTTTGCTTTAACAATATTCAGCATTCTATTTGATCTCTCTGAGATATTAATCATCGCTTGTACCATTTTGTTTTACTCCAAATAAGATTAGACACTAAGAAAAAGTCAATTTCTAACTTCATCGCTCAGATAATCGAGATAAGCAAGGAAATTTGCTTCTTCGGTGTCTTAGGCGTATATATGGTATATACTTAGTGTATATAAAGATTTGGTTTTGGTTGGACATAAACAGAAATTCCTATCTCAATCGCAGCAAGCTGCGGGGTTTTAGCGAATCCTTAAGAAGGAATTTCGGTAATTATTTTTCCGGAAAACCCTAGCAAGCTACTTTATTTTAGACTCAGAAAAATAATAAGACTTAAATACGAGTTAGCCTTTTATTTATACATGCGTACGCAGAAGGCTGCTATAATTATCTTAAGTATACTTTTAGTGAGTAGTATTGCTATTGGATTTAAAACAGACCTTATGTCTATAACTGGTTTTGCTGAAAGTGACCGTCCGTCTTACATTCCTGGTCCGATTGATTTTTCTGGAGCTGCTAAAGCTGTCGGAGACTTTGGTGGTGTGGATGCTAGCGACTGGTTTATGGTCCCGATGACCATATTAATTATTACTTTGCTGGTATTCCTCACATTAAAGAATGGTGTCTTCTCTAAGATTAGTGGCGCGGGTGCTGGCGGACAAGTAGAAGACGTAGTAATAGCAGTTATTGCTATCTCATTTGGTACCCTAGCAGTCTATAAAACTTCTATAGCTATTTGGGTTACCGGCGTAGGATTTTATGGAGTAATTGCTCTACTTATTGGTATTGCTGTTTACCTCGCTTTTGGTTCATATACAAAAGGCCGAGCTCTATTTGGAGACCTTTGGCAAGAACATAGAGAAGGAGTATCTGCTCGGAGAAATGCTTTACAGGACGCTGAAAGAGATATTGCTGGCGTACGAAGAGAAGGCTATCTTGCTCAGGAAGATATAGATATTATTGGACAGATGCGCGGAATAGAAGGAGACATTGAAAGAATTGATAAAGATCTTGTAGTAGCAGGTGAGCGAATTAGAGAGTTATTCATGCAAGGTCTCCGCTCGCTAGGTAATCAACCTTACTTTGGAAAAGGTGCGCAAGCGGCACGCCAAGAGCTCAAAGAAATATATCATAATTCGCAGTGGATAAATAAAGTTTCTGAGATTCTAGCCAAATATGATAATAAGTATGATAAACTTAAGTCCAAGTTAAATAAAATAACAAGAGAAGAAATAGCTATAGCTAGATTCATTTATGGTACGGATCGACGACTGTTAGCTGATGAGATTAAAATAGAGCATATAGCTAATCATGAGAAATACAAAAAGGAGCATCAAACTGCGCTCGGAAGTGAGAGATTAGCTATAAATGAAACTCAAATAGTTCAAGATATAAATCAATATCTTAAGAAAGTTCGTAAAGCAGAAACGGTACTTGATAAAATAGAAGCGAAAAAGAAAGCTATACGGAGAGAAATTCGCGGAGCTTCCAAAACATTCGTACAAATAGAAAATGCGTTAGATAAAGCAGCTGGGAGACGCAAAAATATGGGATACTTGTTCCAAAAAGGAGTTGCTGCAGCAAATGAAATAATAAAAAATGCTCGAGCACTTGCCGAAGAAGACAGAGAGACAGAAACAGAGCTATTATTGCTAGGTGACCTCGAAGAGAAGATCCGGGAGCTAGATACTCTAGCATTAACTAAACTAATTCAGACTAATGGATTATTAAAAGAAGATTCTAGCAGATCACGTATACGTGGAAGAGTTAGACCACAAGGAATTACCCCAGTATTTTATTAAGATCTAGAATTATTAAGAAAATAATTTAAAAATAAGAAGTGGTGAGAACGCTTTTCAGCGTCTCTGGTTCTAAGGTGTTTGCTGTTTAGCTGGCCCTTTCTTAGTTGTCGTAGTAGTAATTGTCCGTTTGGTCTTTGATACTACTGGGTTTGAAGGTGATTGTGGAGCAGTGTAACCTTGTGCACCTACGTGTCCAGCTGCATTTGGAGCTACGCAAGTAGCTTTAGCTGGCCATCCAACTATTCCTGCAACATATATTCCGTCTTCATCTAGAGGAACATGGTACATATCCTTTTCTGCTGAAACAGTCTGTCTCATTGTTGGTGCTAGATCTGCCCACATCAGAACATGCTGTCCGTTATTAAGTGTCAATTCTTCTAATGCATATTTGCGTGGTCGTGTAACAGATATCTGTGTATGTGGAACATCTTCTGGTCTGACTATTCTCTGCTTGATCATAGCTTCAAGTCCACACATATTTCCGCTTCCATCATAAGGTAAATTATAAGCTAAATTTACAGTTAGATTTTTCTGATCATCATAAGTTTCCTGAACTTCAAGAATACCTAATGCACCGGATTTTGGCATACCGTTTGCTACCCAAACGTGACGTCCGAACATCGCTTTTCTTTGATGTCCACACTTAAGATCTGCCTTTTCAATAGTTGCTATGTCCTCTACTCTTAAGTCTTCGATATTTGGGATTACTCCCGCATAAACGGCTTTTATAATATGTTCAGCATCAGCTGAAGTCATCTCTGCTTCGTAAAACCTTTCTAAAGCACCTTCAGCATACTGGTGCTTGAAGTTTCGGTTCTTCCAAGAATCTTTAACGCCGAACTGTTGCTCGAATTGATTTTCGGCGCGTTCATTCAGTTTTTTGTGTCCTTTAAATTTCATTTTATATCCACTAAGTTATTACCGAATAAGACTAAATAAATAAAGCTTAAAAAGCTTGTGATTCCGCCTCTTGGAAGTGATAACTAGCCGATGTTAGATCGATTAAGTACAGAATCCTGAATACTAACTTCATCGTGAAGATATATATCTCCATATAGATCTCCAGAGATAGTAATTGGAACCCGAGCTAAAGGAGATGGTGCTACTTCTAAAGGAATATTAATTCTGTCTCTTCCGCCAATATCTAACTCTTGCTGAATGCGAGCAATAATATGATAATTTTCTCGCTGATGCAGTATAGAATAAACATCTAATAATTCTAAATGCTGATTCTTCACATTGACTACTTTAGAAACATTCTTCTTACTCCTCCATAGCGATCTAGGAAATTCAAAATCAGTAAATCCAACGATTAATGGCCGGTCTATTACTCCCTCAAGTATTAAGATAGTATATTCAAATTTCTCTGGGAGCATAGCCTCTACGATCCCGCTCTTCGGTCCATTGGATATTGTACTTTATACTGTGTGTCTTTCGCTCGATGAGTCTCATAGATTACTCCTCCGTTCACACTGTCTCTAATAAAATTGAATAAAAGTACATCTTCGATATCTGCAGCAATATCTGTGTCTTTCAAGTATATTGTCTTTTCATAGCAAATATTATCTCTCATTTGTAAAGGTCGAATATTTCTAGTTTCGAGCCCGAAGGGCTTCCAGCGATGAAGAATCTTGTTCGTAGCCTTCGAATCCATATTACAACCCACAAAGTTATGAGCACAACTCTTCATAGAAATGTACTTGTTTAATATCATCGCAGCAAACTGAGTTAATGATTCTCCAGTCAGAGCCTTACTAATTAGCTCTTCTAAATTGACTTCGATAATACTGGTATCGGCTCTATCTGCTATTGTGATATTACGCATAACAAAATATAAAACACAAAGTTTTAAAACCCTTTTTAAACTGCGAGCTTCCAAAAAGCTTTTATTCTACTATTCGCTTCTTTTACTAAGATGATTAATCCTTTCCAAAATGCATTAGACTTGCTCCGAAATTTCGGATTCTTTAGTGTAATTCTCCCACTGATATTAGTATTTGCAGTCTTCTTCGCAGTCTTAGAAAAAACAAAGATATTTGAAGACGTAGATAACCGGCAGATAATTAATACAATCATATCTTTCATAGCTGCGTTCTTTGTAATATCTTCGACGCCAGTTGTAGATGCTATTAATAGTATACTTCCAAGCGCTAGCTTACTCTTAATAATATCTATGCTAATCCTTATGCTGCTAGCTTTCTGGGGATTCAAGACAGAAAGTATGTTTGGGCAAGGGACTCCAAAGATAGCAATAGTTGGAGTAACAATATTAATCCTTGTGTTTCTAATGATGATTGATCTTGCTACGAATATACAGATACCAATTATTCATCAGCTAGCTATGTCGATGGTTGGTAGAGGTGCCGAAGCAGGATTAGGCGCAAGTTTGGCCATGTCTCAGGAAGCGATTGACATGCTGATTAGCTTTGCACTAAT
Organism: Candidatus Pacearchaeota archaeon; assembly: GCA_017608345.1. GTDB lineage: Archaea > Nanobdellota > Nanobdellia > UBA10117 > JAFCGA01 > JAFCGA01. The sequence continues at coordinate 69,090 of JAFCGA010000007.1, forward strand.
CTTTGGAATACCAATCGCAGTTCTTATAATCGTTATGTGGAAAGGCAAGACATCACCCTCAACGTAATATGGCAACGTTCTTAAGCGCAGTAGAAATACTAGAATCACTCGGCTTCTATGCTTACATATTCCCGTTTATCTTGGTTTTTGCTATGTGCTTTGGGATGCTAGCAAAGTTCAAGCCATTCGGAGAAGACCAAAAAGTTAACATAATCATTTCGATGGTCTTAGGCTTCTTAGTTATATCTTTCTCTGCAGCAGTCAGCTTCATTAATTTGTTCATGCCATTCCTGATTATAGCATTAATTCTATTCCTTTTCCTAATAATGGCCTTCAAATTCGGGGGGATTAAAGACGAAACAATAACGGCTGTTCTTAAGCATCCAGCAGGATGGGGAATACTAGCTGGAGTATTTATCCTATTGATAGCGCTAACCGTAATATACACTCAGCCAGATATCTATACTTTCATGACCCCTGCGAATGCATCAGAAGTAAGCCCAGAAGGTTTTGCACTCACACCTTCAGCTCAGCTAAAACAGACAGTTCAAACCTTGATGCACCCAACAATCGTAGCTATCGTAATTATGTTCGCAATATTCGCAATTACAGTCTATATGATAACACATAAAGGCGGCAGTGAATAATATATTAGAATTTCTTATTTCCTCTTTGGTCTACCTGCGCGTTTAGCTGGAGACGGACTGCTTGCTCGGTCGGTGATCTCCGATAGCTTCTTTACATTATCTGTAAACGTTGGGAGAATCTTCTCAAAGACCTGTCCCATTGCTTTTAATTCAACATTAACATCCTTTATACTATCATTATACTCACTAACTTTACTGATCATAGCTTTCTGAACACTATCTATCTTCGCATCGATCTTAGAAATTAGATTTTTGAACTCGGTTATCTCACCAGCAACGCCTTCTTTCCAGTTCTTTATCTCGTTTACCTCTCCAACTAGCCGGCTCCACTTCTGATCAATAATCTCCTCAGCTATCTTCTCAATATCTTCGGTCATTAAAGTAACATGATCGCTAGGACCTCGAGGTGCGCTTGGAGCCATCGGAACTTGAGGCTGCATAAATGGAATTGCTGGCTGAGGCGGAACAGGTGATAAAGAATAAGGACTAGCACCAGGCAGATTGTTCGGGCCAGGTGACGGTGCGGGTGGTAGCTGCCCTGCCGGACCTATCGGACCTGCCTGCGCAGGAATAGGATTCGTGGGGTTCATTTGTGGATTAGCAATCGGACCTCCCGGAGTTAATCTAGAAGCTTCAGCAGCAGCTAATCTCTGAGTAGCACCAGCTAGCGGCGGGCCAGAAGGTACTTGAGATAAATCTAAAGGGGGTAATTGCGGAATATCTGATAACTCATCTTTCTTTTTACCAAATAATGCCATTATTTCCTCCTTCCAAGCTTAATAAGGTCATCGCACCCACCCTTTTCCTCGTGAGCTTATCGCCGACTCGCAAAAGCGTGGACGGAAAACCTGTAGTTCTCCCAATTTTATCTCTTCCTAGTCTTAATAAGGTCTTCCACCTCTTGTTTTGTAACATAATGTAAAGGGTCCCAGAAGTTTATATATCTTTCCAAAACTTTTATGCTCTCCTTATTCGCAAAATCAGATAATTTATTAGTAATTCTCTCAGAGAATTGCTTATTTTCCAGTACTTCTACCTTAATTTCTCGAATATTTGCCTGCATCTCACGTATATCATCAATATTCGACTTATGTTTCTCATTTAAGCTAGCATCAATCAATTCCATATGACTACGCAACGTGCTAATGTGCTCTTCCATAACTCGCAATCTCCGGTTTAGATTTGCTAGTTCTGCAGCTAGCGGCGGTGGAATTGCAGGCTGTGGCTGATTTGACATATTATCTTAACTCCCTTGGAAATTCCCGCTCGTTTATTCCCGAGCGAAGCGAGCAATAATTCTTCTTTTCTTTGGACGCCTAGTTTCTTTTCTTCCTAAGAAAAGAAAATGGCAGCGAAAAGTATTTTATCTGGGATACTATATATTACCTATAGTCACTAATAATATTAATGTAATCCTGTAGAAATGGTAAATAACACGAATAGTTGTAAGTTTTCGCTAGATACTAAAACTGGACAGCGTATTCTTAGAGCAAACTGCGACAAATGCATTTATTCTCCGGATTTAGAAACCAACCCCCTCTGTATGGCTAGAACAATTAACAAGCTAATGGAAGTCGGGCAAGTAAATGAGGTGGTCTTCTCGCAGAAGGAGGATTATATCTATGATTATACGCAAACACAAATGCTCTTGCAGATTGCGAATTTGCTAAATGATCTAGTGCACCGGAGGAACATCCTGTCTTACTCTGCGCTCGGAGATGGAAAAGGTTGCGAGAGATGCTATCCTGCGAGATCTGACTTGCTTAGAATCCTCGTTCTATATGAATTACGAGAAGATCCAATTGGAGCATATTTACACGTGATCGAACAAATTAAAAAAGAGGAAACAAAAGCTAAGATTATCCTCTTCCAGCAATGCCCTGGCTGCTATCAGACATTCATTAATACATTAATATATATCCGCGACTCACTGGCAACTACTAGTTTAATCAAGGCAGCTACGCCATTCCTTAAAAATTACGATCCCAAAACCCGAGAAGTCTATAAAGAAATATTACGTCCTGTTGTAAAACCAAACTTCTTATACGTAAAACTAGTCACAAGCTATCCTGCAGGAGCAGAAGAACTAAGCGCGTACAATTTAAAAGAAAAAACCAGCGTAGTTATCCTAAAAACTAAGGATGAAATCCGTCCATTATATCACTTAACTCCTCCGGAATTCAAGCTTAGTGAAGATAAATATCGCCTCATTGGAACCGCTAAAGAAATAATCGCGCAGCATAAACCTCGCCAATCGGAATTTGTCGATCCAGAGAGGACTCGAGACATATTTCTAAGTGTCGCAAAAGACATGCTAGAAGATATGAGTCGAGCAAATAAACTATCAATCAACTACGATGAGCTAGGGGAACTAGCTGAAGTTCTTGTAAGACACACAATTGGCTTCGGAGTCATAGAAGTTCTATTATCTGATGATAAAATCCAAGACATAACTGTAAATTCTCCAGCAGGAATAAATCCAATAACAATAGTACATTCTGAATTCGGAGAATGTGTCACAAACATAACAATTACTCCTCGGGAAATGGAAAGCTGGGCAACTAAGCTAAGAATGCTCTCAGGAAGACCACTCGATGAAGCTAATCCAGTATTGGACACTCAACTTATCGTACCTGGCGGAAATGCAAGAGTTGCTGCTGTGCAGCCGCCCTTAAGCCCTTCTGGTTTAGCTTACGCATTCAGAAGACATCGCAGTAAGCCATGGACAACGCCGTTATTTATTGAAAACAAAATGATTTCCGCGCTAGGTGCAGGTCTGCTTAGTTTCATAATCGACGGGGCTCGTACACTACTTGTTGCAGGAACTCGATCTGCAGGAAAAACATCTCTTCTCGGCTCGCTGATGATTGAAATCATGCGATCGAACCGCATACTAACTGTAGAAGACACATTAGAACTGCCAGTTCAGCAATTAAAGCAATTAAAATATGATATTCAGTCATTTAAAGTTCAATCTGTCATTACTGGCAGCAAAACCGAAATCTCTGCAGCCGAAGGAATAAGAACTTCGCTTAGGATGGGTGATTCTTGCCTTATTGTCGGAGAAGTTAGGGGTCCAGAAACTATTGCGCTATATGAAGCTATGCGAGTTGGTGCGCTAGCAAACGTAGTCGCAGGAACAATACATGGCGCCTCGCCATATGGTGTATTTGACAGAGTTGTTAATGATCTCGGAGTTCCTAAAACTAGTTTCAAGGCCACAGATATTATTGTAATTTGCAATCCAGTGAAGTCTGCTTCAGGATTAGAAAAAGTCCGAAGAGTAACTCAAATAACTGAAATCCGAAAGGAATGGACAGATGATCCGCTAGCAGAGCATGCGTTTGTTGACTTAATGAAATACAATCCTACTACAGATATACTAGAACCTACCGCCGAGCTAATCGAAGGTGAAAGCGAGATAATAAAAGCAATCGCGGGAAGAGTAAAAGAGTGGGCTGGCGATTGGGATGCAGTCTGGGAGAATATACTGCTTCGAACGAAGATTAAGCAAGAATTACTGAACGCTGCAATCAAATCGAAGAATAAGAACATTCTAGAAGCAAAGTTTGTGATTGCTGCAAATGATGAATTCCACAAGATTAGCGAGCTAGTCAAAAAGGAATTCGGATCATCAGATCCTAAGCAGATTCTAGCAAACTGGCTAGATTGGCTAAAGAAGAACATTAAGAAAGCTTAGAGATGGCAAATAAATATTCCAAATACGAAGAAGAACTAAACCAGCTTCTGCATCCTTCAGAATTCCAATCACAAGGAAAAGTCAATTATTCGCGAGCGTATCAGATATTCAAGCGAGAGCAAGTACCACGAGCTCTTAATTCTTATGAAAAAGCTTGTGCATTCTCTGAGCGACTTATTAGCTCAAAAGTCAAGGAAAAGAAAGCTGAAGAAATAAGAACTTACGCAGCATTAACACACCTTAACATCACTCCTGAAGGAGTTTATTCTTATACTTATCTTATGACTACGCTAGGAATACTAGCTACTCTTGGATTGTTTATTAGCAGCCTCCTGTTCGCTCCAGAATACAGATTATTCTCGCTGCTAGTTGGATTCGGGCTAACCTTATTTGCAATATTTTACCTTCCGAGAATACCTAAACACACATTTACTTCTTGGCGAGCAAAAGCTTCTGATCAATTATTACTTGCTGTCCTTTATCTCGTAATTTACATGAAACGCGAGCAGAACTTAGAACGAGCAGTTCTATTTGTAGCAAAACAGATGCCTCCGCCCCTGAGTCTCGACTTTATGAAAGTACTTTGGGACTTTGAATCGGGCAAATATCCAACTGTCGCTGAGTCGCTAGATGCATATGTACAGACCTGGAGAGACAAAGAAGATGAGTTCATAGAAGCCATACATCTTGTTGAAGCTTCGCTGTATGAACCTGATTCAGAGAAAGTAAAAGCCCTTCTCGAGAAAGCAATTGACGTAGTCATAGATGGAACGCAAGATCATATGACTCATTACGCTCATTCACTTCAGAGCCCGATTAAAACACTGCACATGCTTGGAATCGTTCTGCCAATATTAGGTATGGTTATGCTTCCGATGATCGGAGCATTCCTCGGAGATATGATCAAGCCCGCGTATATCATAATTCTATACAATATCACGCTGCCAATAATTGTGTTCTTGCTAGCTAGAGAGATCGTATCTACACGACCTGCAGGAATTGCAACTACAGACATTTCCGAGTACATCCGAAGCAAATCAAAGCCATTCATAAAAATAGGAAAAGGAAAGTTGTATTTACCGGCTAAGATGCTCGCCGCGGGAATTGCTTCGATTGCAATTATACCTGTCCTGTTCTACACGTTGAATATTTATCTGAGCAGTCCAGCCGCGTGGGAAGCATTCAAATTCTCAGAAGCTGCATTTTATATGTCAATTAGCGTCGTCGTTGCTATCGGGCTCGCGGCTGCAGTTTACTTCTGGTACTCGACTAAGCACATTATCAAATGGAAACGAAAAATCGAGAAAATAGATGATCAATTTTCCTCAGCAATGTTCCAGCTAGGCAGCCGTATATCTGAAGATATTCCTGCTGAGCTAGCATTTTCTAATGTCGCTGAGGGAACAAAAGGCACAGAAGTTAGCAGTTTCTTTGCGAAGGTTGATGATAATCTGCGGCGGCTAGGTATGAGCCTAAATGATGCTATATTTGATAGTAAAAATGGTGCTATTCTAGCCTTCCCTTCAGCTACAATTCAATCAATAATGAAATTATTCATCGAGGGCGTTAAGAAAAGCCCGCAAGTAGTCGCAGACAGCTTACTTACTCTTTCCAGATATCTTAAGAATGTCCACCGAGTCATGGAGCGACTTAAAGATTTACTCGCAGACACTCTTGCTGAGATGCAGACTCAGGCTAGCTTTTTTGCGCCACTTGTTGCGGGAATTGTTGTTAGCTTATCCGTATTAATCACAAATGTGTTAGTTAATTTAGGGGAGCAGTTAAGCAGCCTTAGTACTGGTAGTGGTCCCGAAAGCGCCGGATTCGGAGGTATGAGCGGACTAGTTGGATTTGTAAATCCCGAAGCAATAATGCCTTCAGCACTCTTTCAATTAATCGTAGGCATATATGTTATACAAGTTGTGATTATATTATCCTACTTACTCTCTAAGATTATTCACGGTGAAGATGAAATCGAAAGGAAGTGGATGACTGCTAAGAACTTGCTCGCTGCAATGGCGATATATGGCATTGTTGTATCAATATTAAGCTTTGCATTCGGTCAGATTGCTATGACCGTTACAGGGTTTGGATAGAATACGGTTTTGTAAATTCTCTAACGTTTTTAAATCCGAGTGATTTTACGTATTTTCTGAATTTCCAACTCGAATAATGATTCTGCTTAGCGTGATTCAGGATATGATTCTTGTAATTATTCAGCCACAGATTTATACCTAAATCTGTCAAGTTAGTTTCCCTGAGCTTTTCTTCAAGAGTTCGGAAGTTATATACTCCTGCTAGAGCATCTCGAACTAATCGCTTTCTTGTTAGAGTATAGTCTACCTTTTGCGGCTTGCTTATTTTCTTAACTCTTACGTACCGCCTTACTACTTTCTTTTTGACTTTCTTAACTCGTTTCGGAAAATAACCTAGCTGAGGAATATGTTCTGTATGGGGAGGAGAATAATAATATGGAATCAGATCGCGAGTTTCATCTGCTATTCTAGCAACTTTTTCTTCAATATGTTCTAGAGAATCTCCATTTGCAATACCTAACAGAATTTCAGACCCGGCCAGAAGATGAGCAGATCTAAGCAATCTTTCTTCAGCTAAACATATCTCCGCAGCGATTTCCATATAATTATTACGCTATACATAAGTTTAAAAGCTTTTTTTTCGAATCATCTGTTAGTGATACTATGGGAATGACAATGGGTTCGCCGACTCAACCGAAATACTTGCCTAAGTGGGTACCCTTCCATAATATTATTAACAAAAAAAGGGAGCACGAACACGGCTTAGCTTGTCAGAGAACTATGGGAAAGGAGATCCACGGATCTTTGAGAGAACCGTATGGATTAACAGCTGGGCAAATGCCTATGCCTCCGCAGCAGCAGAGATCAAGAGAGCAAGTCTTAGATGATAAGAGTTCTATGAATTTAGAACAAACGTTACAAACTGCTAAGCAGACGCTGCAGCAGCTAGCTCAGAAAGAAAGAGCACTAGATGAAAGAGAGAGAACTCTATATCAACAAGAGCAGGAATATTCTAACTTAATTGAACAGCATAAAAAGCGCTTTGACGGATTCTTAGCAGAAAGCGCTGAAGAATTTAGAGATTTGCAGAGCACTTTGCTTCTCGGCGAAGGAGAAGAATTCGAATATATTTCTAAATCAGAATTTTATAAGATTAAAGAAAAAGTCGAAGGACTTACTCCAATTATAACTGCTAATGTTAAGAGCAGAAACGATCTAGAAGAAGAACTTGAATTCCTAAGACCTTATGTTCTAAAATTAGAGAAGGATGTTACGAGCATAATACCTAGAATTGATGAGCTTAGATCCGACTTAGATATCTTTATGTCACGTCATACTCATTCGGGATTAGGTGAAGGCCTAGAAGACATCGAAGAGCTACGGGAACAGCTCACGCAGATAGATACTTACGTAAACGAGCAAGTTCCGGAGATTAAGGGTTTAATTACAGAAATAAAGCAAGAAATTAGTAGCGGACCAGCTACATCTACGACCGAGTCGGCAGAATTTTCTGACTTAATCGGGAGAGTAGAAGAAACATTAGGCTTGCTTAATACAAATTTAACTGCACTAAGTGTAACTCAGCAGCACTATGATTCAGAATTAGAAAAAATGCAGGCTCTAACTCAAGCGCAAGAAAAAATAAAACAGAATATGGAGCAATTATATCACGATGCTGAACAAAAGCTTAAAAGCTCTGAAGCAGTTCGTGATAGGAGCACTATCGAAGCGGAGCCTTCACAACCTGCTACACCAAAAAGATCAAGAGGTTCGGGTAGGAAATCCACGTTTAATCGAGTTACGAGGTAATAATATGATAGATCTAAATGAAGTAAATAATGAGATACAGAATAGTTACGCAACTTTAAAAGAACATGCTGAAGCTAAAAATGAATTCGGAAGATTCGGACCAAATAATTATCTACAACAAGCAGTAGTAGAATATATTGGCTCATTGTCGCTAAATCAGACTGAAGAATTAGTAACCATACTAATTCAAGATGAATTAGATTACGTGGATGATAATCTAGGAGATATTGATGCTGACTTAACTGATCGCTACGGACATTTTACAACAGTAAATGAGTTCTTATCTACAGAGGATATAACTCTCGAGAATATCGCTACTGAAATAAGCAAATCCGATCCAGAACAAGAAATTTATTCCACATTTACGCGAGCTATGGATATAAAACAAGTTCTGGATGCAACAGCAAGTCCATTGTTTACTTCTGCAGCAGTAATTTATTCACTAACTTCGGAAAATGAGGTTAGCTTGGAGCTTGCGCTTACTGCAATCACCGCAAGATATAATCAGCATATTGCTAGACAAGAATTAATGAATAGTCAAGAGAAAATACTAATAAAATATGGAGAAACACTAGCAGAAGTAGCAGATATCCGCGAACAAGTAAGTGGGGTCTCAACTAAACTCGAAGAGCTAACTACGACAGTAAATGGCTTACCCGGAGCTCCAGATCTATCTCCTTATGCTCTAACAGAAACTGTTGGGGATTTGCCAGATGATATAGCTAGCCTTGAATTTAGGTTCAAGGATTTCGAAAAGAAAGCTAAGACTTTTGTAAATGGAACAGATCTAGCAAGAATAACAAATGATATCGCAGATATAAAGAATGATACTGGTGAGTTTGCTGACCGACTTAAGACAAGTGAAGAATCAATTCGAACAGAGATGGAAGATCTAACTACATCTATCACTACGACTGTAGAAGAAAGACTATCGCACTATGATCAAAGAATAGAAGAAGCGAAAAATACTGTACAGACCACTAAACCAATTCCCGGACCAAGACGCGGTAAGAAAAGTGCGTTTACTCGAGTAACATCCTAAGCACGAATATTCATTCATACTATGACAACTACTGATAACGACAGTGTATTGGATATAATCCAGAAATTCAACGAAGCAATACTTTCAGAATACAACTCGGGTCCACGGGGAGATGAAGATAAATATGAAGCCAGGTTAGCACTTATAAACAGTACATTCGCTGCAGTGGATGAACTTGATCCGGTAGATCAAGAGCTAATTCTCAATTACTTATATGAAAACGAATACTGTGTTGAATCGGACGGAATGTGTGATCAGCTTAAGGGTTTTAATTTATCAGAGAAGCTGGTAATTGCTACATTACCATTTATCACTAAAAAAGAAGATGACATAGATATTAAGGTTGCTATTCGAGCATATGAAGCATACAAATATCCCGACGCATATTCTAACACATTTACTGATGAAACAGAAGGTTATGTCGCTGAAGCTAAAACGCTAATAAAAGCGCAGAGTCAAGAAATCAGAGCACTCAAACAGCGGCAAGTCGATCTAGAAGCAAGATTAGATTATCTAAGCAGGACTTCTAAGGAAGAAATCATATATGTGGGTCAGGAAGATCCGAATCATGTTGTACTGATAACAAATAATGCATATCAGCAAATGATCGACGCGGGCACAGCAACTAATTTAGAAATAATGGGTCTAATTGCAGGACATTGGCTAGTAGAGGACAATGTTGTATATACTCTAATCAAAGATGTTACTATACCTAAAGAATTATATGCTAATGAGATAAGAGTCGGATTCAATCAGGACTCCTTCCTTGAGCTAATGCCTTTACTAGACGGCCTTGAATATGAGTATATTCTTACTGGTTGGTATCACACTCACCCCGGGCATACGGTTTTTATGAGCGAACAGGACGTTACTACACAAAAGAGAATGTTCAAACATAATTATCAGATAGCAGTAGTTTTTGATCCTACTAAGAACCCACTAACTGGAGGAATCGGAGTATATACTCTTACTGGAGTAGATTCTGGACTACTTCCAGAGCTGTACAAAGAGCTCGGATTTAGAATTATTCCAGATAGTTTCGCGCAAAGATATTTAGATAAAGGACTTGAACAGCTAGCAGAGAGAGAAGCATTAAAACCTAAGAAAGTGCTAATTATTCCTAAAAAAGATCCTGAGCAGCTTCCTCCACCTGACGATCTACCGCAGATAGCTTACCAGCAACCAGCTCCGGCTGAACAATCAAGATATGCTCCGAAACCTCAGCCAGCAATAGTTGATCCAGTAAAAGCTGCAAGCGATAGATTAAACTTACATGAATTTGCTGGGAATGCACAAACTTGGGTTGATTGGGCATCAAATGGACTGAAGGACGGCACGCTCGATGATTTTCAAATCCGTTCTGAATTAAGAGGATCTTGGTCCGCGCAAACAATAGCAGACATCTTAACAATAGCTAAAAACGGACAGTAGCAAAAACCTTAATTACTTCTGAGTTCTTTCTTTATTTATGAAGAAAGCTGACTTCAATACAGTTATAGTCTATATTGCACTTTCTGCAATCGTAGCAGGAATAGCTGTCGCGATCTTCTGGCTAAAATTTAAAAGCTATATTCCAAATTAAGATGAGACTAAACAAACGAGCGGGGATTCCATTCACAGTTCTAGTATTAGTAACGATAGTTGTAGCAATAGTAATCTCGTTATTGGTAGCATATAAATTATATTTAGAAGATGAAGGTCTTACGGACAAAGCATCAGATGGGATTTGCTCTTTGAGTTCTAGCGCTAGAACTTTATCAAAGGCGGGGCAGGAGAGCCTTTTTCCAGACTTATGCTCCACTAAACCAAAAACAATAGCTGCCAATGATTGGAATAACTGTCCTTATTATAAGAAACAGCTTGCAGAGCATCCAGAACACGAAGAAAAGGATTATTATAATGACTGTGCTGCAGAACAGTTTGCAAAACTAATGGTCAAATGCTGGGGACTAAAGGGTTCTGGAGAAGGAGATTCGGGTAACTTCGAATGTTACACGGTCTGCGTAAGTTCAGATGAATTTGTTCGGATTGCAAGAGCAGAGCTAGCAAGATTAAATGTATCATCTGAGCAAGCTATTGAAGACGTAGCGAAGAAGCAAGTTGCTGCAGATAGAGACAAAGAAGAATTCGGAATAGATTCAACAACATACAACACATCTAAATGGGCATTAACTACACAACATCCAACTCCTGAAGATCTAAACGAACTTGAAAAAGAATTAGGAGATGCTCAAAGGAAATTAGATAATCTCTTAGATTCAGGTAGACCTACTGTCTCCCTCAAGATTGGAGATATAGAAGCAGTCATGAGAGAAGCAACAATTAAAAATAACGATCGGGTACACTATTCTGATTTGCTTTCGAGCGGAAGGATCGATGAAATGGACTACTGGGATGAAGTATTTACTAAAGAGAAGTTTCCACCATTAAATGAAGCTTTCACAACCAAAGGATTAGAAAAAGGCAAAATAACTGATGGACAAGTGATAAGTATATGGTTCATCGATGATGTCAAAATAGGAAACATTGGTCCATATAGTGTCATTCGCCTCGATAAAGATGGGATAAAATTAGAAAGTAAAATAACTTGCTAAAATGAGAAATAACCAAAATTTAAGAGTAAATTTCGGAATTGAACGTCGCGGGACTAGCGCTAAACACCCTGCAACGTTCAAAAAAAAAGCTCAGATGGAATGGGTAACGAAGCTATTAATAGCAATCGTAGCTGCGTCAATAATCCTATTTTTGTATTGGAAATGGAAGACAGCTTCAGTAGAAGGTACGGGATTCATAAAGAATCTTATAAATTTCTAATTATCGTCGGAGCAGCGCCAGATCATTCGCTTCTATTAACTGGCTAAGTGCTGAGATATGCTTCTCTTGCTTTGATAAGTCTGCTGCCAGAAGAAGCGCTTGTTTGCTCTTTCGTATATTCGGACTAGCTGGATTAAGCTGCTCTAAACTCAACATATAATTCTGAGTCTGTATAAACAGATTAGTACAAGCTCTCCCAGCGATATCTAACGCTATTCCATTAGCATCTTTAGCACATTTTAACGCTGAGCGATACTGTTCCTGCCGAAAGAAATCTGATCCGCTTAGCAGCCCATTCTCACACACTCTTAGATCCAAATCCGGTCTAAGTTTCTTCAAAAGAATTATATTTTCTTGAGCTCTCAGCAATGCTTTATCCGACTCTGATTCTAGCGGTGGTACTATCACTACTTTCGGTTTAGCAGGCGGCAAGCATAATTGCTGCACTATTGGCGTAGATTGCGCAGGAGGAAGCAATAATTGCTGACCTTGAGAACCTGAAGCATATACTCGCGATGTCGGATTAGACAGATTATGTGAATTACCTCGGATTAAAGTCCAAGGCGTCTTAACGTTTGGTAATTCACATTCTCGGAGCTCCTCCCCTTGCTTAAGCAAGGGGTTTCCGCCAAGCTCTGAGTTATATGAACTCGGAATTATAATTTTCGGTGGATATCCTGAAGTTATATTCTTAGCTTGATTAGCACACTCGAGAGCTGCGGGTAAATTTCCCTGATGATAAAAGTATCTCGCACTGATTAATGCGTTTTCACCAGAAAGCAATTTTGAACTGTTTGGATCTGAAACTCTTATTTTAACAATATTCTGCTGAGCCAAGCGGAGGGAGTTAGTAATTAGCGACTCATAGTTTTGCACAGGTACTAAAGGGGGTTGAGAAATTACAGGTATGACTTGCGGAGCAATTGGCGGATATGCAGCTGGAACTATTGGGAGCGGTGCCGGTTTAGTCTGCTTAGACTTCTTAGATTCAGATTTCTTCTTATGTTCATTAACTCCAATAGCCACACCGGTGATTGCTGCAATAGTTGCTATTACTGGAATAGCCCAGAGATAATCATAATTCGGCTCAGCAGAGGAAGAAGACGGGGTCTCTTCTTTAGACGGACCTTCAATTATATCTTCAAGAGTATATAATACCGAAGGTTCAGCTTCTCGGAAACCGTCGTGAGATTCTACTAACCGCCCATTGACTAATCGATTAGTAACAAATTCATAAGTACAATACTCGTTGCTTCTGAGTTTCAGCTTCGCCTCAGCGGGATAAATAACAATCTCTGGCTCAGAATTTTCGCCACTATGAATAACATCTTGAGAATCTATAATATCTCTACCGGCCAGATTAAGTATCCTAAAATCAGGTGCGCACATAATTCCCGCCTCTCTAATATAACGTGGCATTGGCAGGATATCGAGTTTCTCAGAGGCTCTCTCTAATTCTTCATCCGGAATATTAATTCGCTGTCCATTAATTATTGCATAAGTAGCAGTTACTTCTGGGCCCTTATCTACAACATCCATAATTGTGTCTAAGAAAGCCACAGAATTAAAAGCTAATAAAATTGCCGCCTTAACTTCACTGCGAAGTGTTTTTTCGATTATTTCCGCACTATAAACTCCGGGCTCTTTTTCAACTAAATCAACAATTTCTGTTTTATCGTGCCCCCATTTGCCATAATCATATTCGAGTTCGATTTTCACAGATACTACTTTATCTGCATCTTGCTTTACTTCCAATTCTAGCTCGCTATTCATTCGATAAAATGCTAGCTCATCAGGATACAAGAATTCTCCAGTCTCGTGATCCTTAGCTAGCAGATGGAGCAGGTTAATTCCATCATAGCCATCAGGTAGCTTGCAGATTTCTTCTAGATTTAAATCAGAAACACTCCACTCAGTTGGTGGGTCTGGCTGGGTCTGGCCGGAGAGATCCATCATGTAGATGTCCCAGCCGCCATTTTGATCTGTGTGCCACACTATCTTATTCCCATAGATTGCCGACCACAGTTGGTTTGAAGAGTCTTCAGTTATCTGCGTTTCTTTACCGGTTGAGATATCATATATATAGATATCCCAATTTCCATTTCTTTCATCCTCCAATGTAATCTTGTTGCCATAAATCGATAGTGGCGCCTGATCTACAAAATCATTTGTTATTCGCGTTTTTTTCCCGGTTGAGATATCATAAATATAAACATCATAATTCTCTGCATGATTATCTGCCCAAACAATTTTATTACCATAAATAAGCGGAACTTTCTGCTGAGAATCATCATCAGTTATTTGCGTTTCTTTTCCAGTTGAGATATCATACATATAGATATCCCGGTCTCCATTTCTTTCATCCTGCCAAACAATTTTATTATCATAAATTGCTGGAGCCTCCTGCCAAGAATCATTGTCGGTAATTTGCGTTTCTTTTCCAGTTGAGATATCATACATATAGATATCCGATCTTCCATTTCTCGCATCCTGCCAAACAATTCTATTACTGTATATTTCTGGAAATCCTTGATTCGAAGGATCTTTTGTTATTTGCGTTTCTTTTCCAGTTGAGATATCATACATATAGATATCCCAAGCTCCATTTCTTTCATCTTGCCAAACAATTTTGTTACCATATATTGCTGGGTCCCGTTGATCTGAAGGATCTTTGGTTATTTGTGTTTCTTTCCCGATCGAGAGATCATACAGATAAATATCCCAATCTCCATTTCTTTCATCTTGCCAAACAATTCGATTATTGTAAATTTTTGGATATGCTTGATCCCTCGAAGCAGTACAAACCGGAAGCTCTTCAGGCAAATCACCTCTTCCCCGCGTAGAACTCTCTCGCTCAGTGCTAGTATTATAATCAGTAGAATTTCCAGAAACAGCGATTGGAGCAGTATTATTTTGCGCTCCGCTAGCACCCGCAGAACCAAGCCCCTTAAGACCATCGCGCACGTCTCTAGCTGCCCCGCCGAAGGTATTTACAACGTAAGGAACTGCAGTCGCAGCCAGAGTCATAGAAGCAGCCATCACCGCAATCTTTGCCCGCTTGACAGTGAGCTCAGACCAATTATGCGGGTTCATTGCTTTGACAAATCTTTTTAGTCTGCTTTCAGTTGTTGGATTGCTTACTGCTAATTTGTCTTCAAGTGTCTCTAGCTTCCTCGCTACCAGCGCCTCCATTTTCGGCGCTAAGGCAGAAACTAGACCTGTGTCCAATTCATCGTAAAGCTGATTATATGCTGCTTTAATGACGGAATAGACTTCCGGACCGATATTTATCCCATCTACTTCCCAATCCCGCTGAATGTTCATGAACAGCCGAGTAATATCTTGCTGGTCGCGAATCTCTGGAGAAGTAAATGCAGAAGAACAAACCCCCATAATATTATTAGCTACATCTGTTTTCAAGGTCTGATATGGAACTACGTCAGATTTAGCAGAATTAATTGAATCGCGTATCTCTAACAGGTATCGTTGCGCTACCGGTGAATCATCCAGCTCTTCAAAATCATAGAATTTAGCTCTCAAATTCCAGAATTCTTGCCGATCCAGTCCTTCAGGATTCGACAGTTGTATTCGCTTTAGAATCCTATCTTTGAAATTGTCTGCATAGTCAAGCGCGCCAGACTGAAGGTATTCGGCAAACTCTGTTAGCAGCATCGGACCCATTCGATCTTCATTCGGATCAGTTGGAGTAATATATGTCTGGCAGTATGGCAATTTATCTGTATCCACCTTGCCTACGAACTCAAGCACCTTGAATTGATCGCCGCAAAGGTCTATATCTGCTAGCTGAACGCTAACTCCCAGCTTCTCAAGTTCCGAATACGCTTGATACTCTGAAGTGCTCGCTCGGAGATTATTCAAAACGTCAAATATCTTAGAACCGTATTTGTCCGAGTATTTAGTTCGAAATTTAGCTAGTGCTGAAACCTCGGTTTTCATTATAAAGTAATATAAATAATCGCTCTTTTAAAAGTTATCTTATCCGAGCATAGCTACTAGCATGAGAAGAGATTGATTAGAAAGAGTTTTATCTAAACACGAACATAAACCAATATGGTAGAATGGACAATGAGCAATATCGCTAAGCTAATCATGTTTATAATATTAATAATACTAGTAATATTCTTTCTATACAAGTTTCTTGGACCAGAGAGCTCGTCAGTAGGCACGATCGATACTATCTGGAAGAATGTTATTGGCTAGCAATAATACAAACATTTAAATTTACCAAATGAATTAAAATAAAAATGAAAAAAGCGCAAATTAGTATGAACATGATTGTATACATAGCTATTGCTCTCCTTATCCTTGTTTTAATTGTAGCATTCGTTAGCGGAGGGTTCACTCAAATGTTTGCGGGAATCAGTCGGACAGCACCTAAGGATCTAGAGTCGATCAGATCTGTATGCACTAATGATTGTAGTAAAGCTAAAGCAGCTGTAGACTCAATCGGAACTACTGCTTGGAAACGCTCTAACTACTGTGACTCGCTTAGGAAATTTGATTCGGATAATAGTGGAGACATATCGACAGATGAGGCATATAATTGCTGGGAATCACCAATAAATGTAGATTGTTCAGCAACAACCCTGGCTTATGTAGATACAGTAGATGAAGACGGAAATACAATCAAAAAAGAAGAATTAGTTACCTGCAATACTGATAGCTGCATAAGTGGAATTTGTAGCCCGTTATGAAAAGAGGCAGCATAAGTATTTACATGGTCTTTGCAATAATCATAGCTCTGATAGCTATGACCATTTTTCTTATTTTCTTTACAGGAAGAAGTGCGGGATTATTTTCTTCTTGGAAGCAGGTAGAGCCAGGAGATACTGAATTAGCTAATAACAAGTGCTTAATTGCCTGTAACACTGCAAGTCTTACTAGCAATTGCGAGGATTGGAAAAAATCCTTCTGCGACGTAAGATATGGCAAGACAGAACTCATGTGTTGGGAGAAGGACTTTTGTAATGACGTTAAGAAGAAAAGGGATTCTAGCTCAGATGATATTATCAAATGCAAGTGCTAAGTAAGAATTATATACTATAACCTCTTTTTGTCGATATTTGGAATAATAATTATGTTTATTCTCGGTCAATTTATACTCTTCCAGAGTTTCAAAGCACCCGTGCTATCTCCTGATTTAGACGAAGGACTGCGGCGAGTAATGATAGCTGCCCTTCCAACTAATTTCTCTGATTATTTGCTCAGTAATACATGGCAACTCATCCTACTTTTGGTAATAATTACAGTTATATGGCTAATCGGAACGGGAATAACTCACGGGCTCGCGTTTATAACTCGAGGACAAGCAAACTTTCTAGACATATTAGTATTAACTTCCTTATTGCTGCCTCTCTTAGTTTTATTCGCAGCAATATTTCCTATTTTTACGCTAACTGTCTTGCTAAAAACAGGACTATTTATTACATTAAGTATAATTCTTGCTATATTTCTAATTATAATTTCGATACGCGCACTGATTCGCGGCATTTCAAGTACTTATACCTTGGCTCCTGCTAGTTCTATCTTCATTCTCTTCATAAATTGCATTGTTTTCATATTAATAGCGGTCTTAGGATGGAGTATGATAACATGACCAAAAATTTGCTATTAGTAATGAATTCCAGCAAACTTTTGGTATTGCAAATCAGTGCAATTGCGTTGAAGTGTGGGGGCTTCAGATCACTTAATTTACAATGAAAAATCGGCGCGGAATGGCAGCATGGCAATTAGTTCTTCTAATCCTAGCAATCGTAGCTTTAGTGGTGGTTAGCTATGTGTTATATGATATGAGCAAATCTGAATCAGGTAATGTTGAGGATAATCTCTGTCGCCAGTCAAATCGGTGGCGTCAAAGTTCGACGATACCTGGGCTAGATGAAGTTCGACCCAAACTAGTTTTTGGAAAACCGCGAGTTGGCTGCGCAACACAGTATGAAACAATAGATGCTAGCGACGCGAATAAATGCGACGTAGATCCTGCGCGGCTCAAAACAATAGATGGACTCAGAGAGTGCGCTGCTCATCAAATCGCTGAACTAGCCTGGCGCTGCTGGTGGATGAGTGGTGAAGGTTCTTGGGATAGAATTGGTTCTTGGAAGTGCTTTACGGGGAAGATTGTTATGAATCAATATGCGGGTGAGGAGAGTGCCATAAAAGTTAGGGAAGAACTTACCCGGCAAGTGAAAGATAAGTTAAAATGTGGTTACGGAATAGAACAAGTGGAACTTACAGGTATATCTTGCACAGCCCTCGCTGCACAGCTTGCAGAAAAATTGCACTCAAAATTAACTGATGAAGCAGTTATTGAATACTATAAAGATAAAATACTATATGGCGAAGTTAAAGATTCAGGAAATAGCCAAGTAGTAGAGAATAGTCTGGAACTTTGCGCAATAGAACTTGCTAATCCCTCTGACTTGATCACTGAGCTAATAACTATGAAAGACGTTAATGGTAGATTCGTTAGAGAAAAAACAGCTGCTGAAGTTCTAGACCGTAAGATTCTACAGAAAACAGGATGTTTGGATATTGTTAGTTACGCAGAGGAGAATGCTAGAATAGTAGAAGAATATCAAAATAAGATATTGGATATAAACAAAAAAATTAGCTCACTCCTTCAATCACATCTCGTTAATCCTGATGAGGACGTTGAGATTAAGACTGAAGCTCCTGAAGACGAGGAAAGCGATCACGTAGCAGAATTTAGACCACGATTAGAAGACTTATTCGAGTCCACACTCGTGATTGGCGGGCAATTACCTAATATTGGAGCAATAACTGAAAGCGACATACGAAAAGCATTAGCAGATAAGGAAAGCGTCACACAGGAAGGAGTAAAGTATAGTCGCAGCTTCAATTCAAAGGATGATTTTAGATTACTGGAAGAATTAAAGATTAATCCAAATACATTATTTGAAGTCGCTCTTTGTGATCCGCAGAGCGAGCTAGGAGACGGCATCCTAGCTAATGAATGCAGATTCGACTTTGGTCAAGGAGTACTACTCGGAAAAGCAGGAACTGTTGGTACGAGCAGGGAAGGCAGTCCTTATTGCAATGTTCTTAACGCATTCAATGAAATAAAAGAGATAGATAGTATGCAGAAATATTGTCAATCAATGACTAATAAATAACTTCGCACGAAGTAAACTATTTATAATTAGATAGAGATAAGAATATATGATAAAGACATTATTGCTTCTAAAACACTTGAGATCCAAGAAAGGCGTAGAGTTTAGCATGGGAATGCTAGCTGCTATTATTATTATAGTAATTGCTCTTGTGATTTTCTTGCTATTCTTAACTGGCAGTTGGTCAAGGCTAGTAGGAATTTTCGGTGGGCTAGAAGATAGTGCGCTAGCAAACGTGCCAAAATAAGATGTGTACACGACGTAACAAGAAAGGCGTTAGGCCTATGGGCGAGCTAATCGGAGCTATCTTAATTACAGTTGTTTTAACTATTGTAGCTGTTTCTGTTCTGTTTGCTTTGTCTGGAAAGATGATTTCTCCGGAAGAGAATGCTAAGAATAGCGGGAGGAATTTAGCTAAGGGGATTGACACAATTATGGCACCGAATGACCCGCTCCAATGCAATGAAGTGAAAATAGCACTTTTTCCAGATTATAGATTAGTTGTTAATCGAACCGGAAGGAAAGTTTTAGTACAGCATAAAGAAGACGATTCTTATCCGACACTAGAACGGCCGGGTTTCTCGCTAAATATTCTCTGGAATGATGCAGTATGCAGTCCTTATTCTCAAGATCCGTCAGATCACACTACTCACTGCGGGATTAAAGAAAGCCGGATAGATTTCTTAGGTGGACAGAGGTTCAATGGGGATGATTATCTAGTTATTAATAAAAATGGAGATGATAAAATAATCGGGACTTATTGTGTATGCGCAATTACTAACATAATCACTGGAACTGGCGCAGTTTATATTTATCCAAAAGGCTGGTCTCCAACATGTGTAGGCTTTGCAGAAGATGTGGTTGGCTCAGTAGGCGATACAGTTGGCAGCAGACTCAAATCCTCCGCAGTAGAAGCGTACGAGCGAGTAAAGAACTGGCTAAGAAAATTAGTACTATGATTAAACTATTTAAGATTAGATCAAAGCGCGGTGCAATTGATCCGCCATTAATCTTAGTTATGCTATTATGTGCGGCACTTATAGTAATTCTGATTGTATCTATATTTAACTTCGCTGTCGGCTCAGCGGTAAAAGGAAATGCTGGCTATATGGCTAGAGATACAGGCAGCTTGATAGATGTAGTTGATGCTGCGCCAGAAACAATGCGAGCTTCTTATAAAATTCCTTTTGGGAATGACGGCTTTCCGAAGGCAGGTTCTGTTTTGTTGAGCAAGGATGAGATTTGCGTTGGTCCGCATTCGGAAGATGAAATGTTTTCGATAATTTCCGATGCATCAGTATCTGGATGGGTTGGTGGTGTAATTACCAAGAGATTTATTAGCTTCCAGAGAACTTGGAAATTCGCGGGAATACGCTGGATCGGCCGCAAAATTCCAGGAGCTAAATTCGCTGGAAAAATCGGGAAAGTAATCGGGAAGAGAATAGTCAAAAGCGGCCCGTGGTTAAAAAAAATTGGGAAGATAATCGGAGGGAAAGCCTTACGACTTGGAAAAGATCTAGCCCAGAAAATCGGAAGTTTATTCGGACAAGGAGCAACTAGATCTAGTTCTACAGCTGTAGCTACCGCCCCTACTGAAGCATCTGGTCCTTGGGGATGGATTGCTGCTAAAGCTATGGCGATAACGATGTTTATAATAAATTTCATATGGACAGACTTACCAATAATAGCAATGATAAGTATGGGACATAGTACTGCTAACGCAGAAGAAGATAGAATTGAATGTTATTCAACTACGCATAGAATTAAATATGCAGAACCTGCAAACTGCCAGCCAAAAGTGACAAGTCTACCACTGAGTGCCTTAGCTGGAGACTATTCAAAGTATCTACCTGGCATCATAGAAATACCATTAATTCCCGACTGCAATTATGATCAGCTAGCGGATCAGCAAGGCGGAATAATATCTGAATCAGAATTCTGCTATTCCTGTCCGAATTATTTTGTATCGCAGTCACGTAATGAATTAAGAAACTGGGAATTTAAAATACTCGGAGAAGATTCTACGGATAATTTAAATATGGCTAAAATTATACTTCTTGGTCCGAAACTTGCGTGCTCTGCGGCAACGGTAGCATCCGCAACAGCAGGAGCTATTTGCTCGGCAGGATACTATTTCGCGATTATTGGAGCTCTTTACGCGAGACCGGACTGGACGGTCAATTTATTCACCGGTGCAAATATTCTTCCCAGAGAAAAGTATTACTATATAACTTTCCCTTCAAGAATAGATATAGAACGAATATATGACGCCAAGACTGGCGAAAATAAGCTAACAATCATTCATGCAGAATAACTAAAAAAGCTTATACACCGCAGGAGGTTTTTCTTTATCCTTGTATTTGTCTAAAGTTTTAGCTGTTTTTGCAGCACCCGTAAAATAATCATAAGCTCGGCTGAGTGTGATTGTTCTAGGATTTAGTTCTTGGAAATACCGAACTGTCTCTAAGAATTGATCTGCGTTAACGCCGCGTCTAAGCATAAAATCATATGTATTATTCTTTGCCTTGCCTTTCAGATTTTTTAACCGTTGTACTACTAATACGCTCTCACCAAACATTCGAGAATTTGTTGTCGGAGGTTGCACATCATAGCTAGTATATCCATATTCTCTTTTCATAAATTCTCCTCGCATAAATACTTCTGCCTCTGGATCAAAAACAAACCATACGCTTAATGCTCTTTTCATATCTGCAGCTGCGGCAATAGCTGAGGCCATAATTGCACCCTTACCACGACTAAAACTCACCCTACCAATCGCTGCGATTCGATACGGAGTAACAATTACTTCGGGATTTTTCGCTTGCACAGACATTTTATAAGCTCCAAATTTTATATCGACCTGCTTAATTCCCTCGATTCTAACACAATTATTTATTTCGTCATCTAACAGAAGGATACCACCCTCTTTGGTATAGGGAGATCTACCAAACATAACATAAGCGGCTACTAAATGTTTTTGCGCACCAGAAAGATTAGAAACAACCGACTCTAATGCTCTAGCTGGCGCTTGGGGTTGGTATCTCTGAGGATTTTGGAAAGAAATTGGCTGACTTATTTGCGGAGAATTAACAACTGAATCCAAAGATCTAGCTGGAACTTCGGGTTGAATACTCTGTGGTCCAGAAACCGGAACTCGTCGATATATTTTTTGCGGCGCATTCATCTTAGGTCCAATTGGAGCAAAAAGCTCGCCAATATTATCCTGCTCTGGCTCGACATCAACCGATGCAAAAAGCTCATCAACCTCATCATCAGCTTCCACCACTTCGTACTCGATTGGTTCAGTTAGTTGTATTTCTATATTTGGCGGATTGCGGCTCTGTTCAAGCGCGAGTTCGCGATCTCGTGCTGCTTCAGCTAGCAGCTCAGGAATTGATTTTGATTTTTTCGGAGTGCTATCCTCATTCCCATATGATTGCGGGTTAATAGGTTCAGTCTGCACAACCTCTTCGGCATGCATATTTGTTACACTAAATTGAGCTGTGTCTCGCTGAAATTCGCATCGCAGCGCATCAGATTTCTTTAAATATTTTTCACTTAACGATTGGTTTTCTAAATCCGCATATATATTACTCACGCGTTTAGCAGATAAAATTCGCAACTCAAGCGGAGTTTGAGTATCTTCAATTAATTCATCTAGAATAGATAGTCCTTCCGGATAGACTCGTTGTACAATCAAATAATCGGCTAAAGCAAACTCTCTTTCAGTAGGAGACAACTCAACCGCTGGATTAAGAATAGCTTTCCTAACCATTCTCGGACGCTCTTCAATATTTGCTAATATTGCTTGTAGTTCCGGCAGTGACATATTACTTACAAGAAGTGAACTTCTAAAAAGCTTTCCCTTCAGAAACACTTTTATCTCTCCACTGAATTATTCTAATATGCGAAACAAGAGAGCTATGGAGCATCCTCAAGAAGTAGTCCGCATGCTATTCGTAGCGATTATTCTAGTATTTAATATTGTAATAATCTACAACTTAATGTCCGACATGGAAGCAGTTAACGAATATCGAATTGCTAATCTAAAGTATAATACCATTGCGTCCAAGATACTCTACTCTTCGGACTGCTATGCGCTGGAGACAGAGTATCTGCTAGACGGACAGAAAAGACATCAAGTCCATGCCGGAATTCTAGACGCAGATAAGCTGAGAAAAAATAATCGGCTAATTAGCTGTCTCGGCAATGCTAAAGCAACTAGCAAGATAACTATTATCAATTCCGGATCTGACGAAGTAGAGACTTTTGTGGGAACCACTGTCGAAAAGGCAAATTTAATCCAGATGCTCGGCGAAGAAAAGGCTCAATTTTTCTTCAAACTGCCACAATTACCTGAAGAAATCCGGAAACACTTAGAAGATATTAGCGAATCTAGAGCCACTCGAAAAATGCTAGTCATGATAAACGATGGGGGAGTAGTTAAGCAAGGCTTAGCTGAACTAACAATCTATGTATAAATTACAAAGAAACAAGAGAGGGATATCCCAAATCGCAGATATAGCCTACGCAATCATAATTTTTACGCTTTTCTTCACGATAATCTGGCTAATCGGAGGCAGCAAGCTTATGGAAGTACACGCAACAGTAGAGGGAGCCAATGCTGCATTAATTTGCCAAAATAATCTAAATGCAGCGATGGAATTTCCAACTTCTGAGAACATAAAATTAAAGGATCTTCTTTTAGATGAATATTCTGACGATCCTACACTAACTGAGTATCCTCGATTTGAGAAAGAACTGTCTTCAATTTTTAGCAGGGCTCTAGACACTGGAACGTGGAAAATAAGACTTCTACAAGCGGTTCCAGAAGAAGAGAAACCAACGCAACTAGCTAATTTTAGTAATATTATAAATAACAAACACACTCAAACTTGTAATTTTATGGTTCCGCTGCCATGTGACTTGGTGCTGGAGAAATGTACTATGGAGGTTGAATTAGAACTAAGCTACAATGCGAATTAGAACTCAGAAAAAGGCGTGGGTAGCAATAACAACAGTCATTATACTCGGAATAGTTATGAGCGTAATTGTTTTTGCTTATTACAAGCCATACTCTACTAGCGAAGTTCTAGGAAAGCAGCAAGCTGCGATAATGGAATCTTATTCTATTGGAGAGCAAGCTCGCAGATACACGCAAGATGCTGCAAATATGGCAGCCAAGCAAGCTATTTACAAACTAGCTTCTCAGGGCGGAACTGCAAAGTATTCTGACGGCTGTGGAGAAGTTAATGGATATGCTCTTTGGACTAGCGGATGCGAACCATCTAGCGAAGAGATTCAGAGTAATTTCGAAGAGTTATTTACTTACAACTTTGACGTTTATCTTCGTCAGTTTAAACTGCCAGTTTACAAGGAAGAAAAATCTATCCTGCCGACATTAGATTCTGAGAAAGAGCCAGAATATAGCTTATATGATATTGTTGAATATAATTTCAAAATAGATACTGACGGTGGAATTATAATCATTGAAGGATTACCTACTCAAAATACTATAACTTATTTCGAAGAAATCTATAAAATAAATGAAAATACTGGTGAACAGACTAGCGATGTCGAAGATGTTGTTGAAATAACTGCAGAATATGAATCTGCTATCAAAATTAGCAGTGAGAAATACATGTTCGAATATATTCTAGATCCATATTTTAGAACAGAAGTTGATTTTGATCTTACTGAAGAATTCAGAAAAGCCAAGAGTTCAGCAAGTGAAGCTGGCTCATCTGGCGACTACACACTATATGAATCTGATACGGGAGCTAACTGGCCAGTTGGCATAGGTAGCACAGTTAAGAAAGAGAACATAAAGATAAAATATGCTAAGTAATTATCCGTGTCGCCAATAGTGAACTATCGCTCCCCTTTTACTCGCCAGCTTAGCGCGGCTCGCAAAAGCGGAGGTGGAAAAACCTTAGATCGAATAGAAGTGAAGATTAATTATACTTATCCGTGGCGCCAATAGTGAACTAACGCTAGAACTATAACAATTCCTGCGAGAAATAACGAGACGCACGCGAATGCAATAGCTATTGGCGTGTTTAACATTAATAATTGCCTTAATCCGAAGGCTAAAGCTGCTAGCGAGAACACTAAAAGAGAATAATTATGCATCCCTACAAAGTCTTTCGTTGACATAATAATATAAAATCCAGAATCGTATTTAAATCTATTGGCGGGAGAAAGGTTTAATAATTTCTCGCTGTACTAAATAATATGGACATCAAAGAGATTAAGTCAATTGAGGATGTTGCTGCATTCTGCAAGCGTAAGGGTTTTGTATTTCAAGGTTCTGAGATCTACGGCGGGCTAGCAGGTTTTTGGGATTATGGTCCATTAGGAACTGTTCTAAAAAACAAAATAAAGCAGCACTGGATCAAGTATTTCGTTCAGAAGCGAGATGATATGGTTCTTATTGATGGTGCGATTATAACTCGAGAGGATGTTTGGAAAGCTTCCGGACACGTTGATTCTTTCAAGGATGCTTTTTCAACTTGTACTAAATGCAAGAAAGTCATCAGAGTTGATCACTTAATCGAGGATCAATTAAAAATTCCAGTTGAGGGACTTCCAATCAAGGAATTATCTAACATAATCAAGAAACATAAGTTAGTCTGCACAAAATGCAAAGGCAAGCTAGCTGAGCCAAAGTATTTCGGGCTAATGTTCGATGTTCAAGTCGGTCCGACAAACCCGACAAAAGCATATCTTCGACCAGAAACTTGCCAGACGATATTTACAAACTTCAAGAATGTAGTTAATTCTTCTCGAGTAAAGCTGCCTTTTGGTATTACTCAAATTGGTAAAGCATTTCGGAATGAGATTGCTCCTCGAGACTTCCTATTTAGGGCTAGAGAATTCGAGCAGCTAGAGATAGAATATTTTGTCCACCCAGATAAGCTAAGTGAATTTCCTTACAAGATTCCAAATAAGTCTGTCAATGTACTTACTGCCAAAGAACAGATTAAGAAGAAACCTAAACTCCAGAAGTTCAAATTCAAAGAGCTATTTAGCAAGAATCTTGTAAAAACGAAGTGGCACGCGTACTGGATTTATCAGCATTACAATTGGTTCTTGGAATTAGGTGTAAGTGAAAAGAAACTGAGATTCCGTGAGCATCGACCAGATGAATTGTCGCATTATTCGTCAGCTACATTCGACATAGAGTATGAGTTTCCATTTGGCTGGAAGGAGCTAGGCGGTAATGCAGATCGAAGTCAGTTTGATTTAAGCCAGCATATCAAATTCTCTAAAGAAGATCTAACTTACTTCGATGGAGAGAAGAAAGTAGTTCCTGCAGTAGTCGCTGAACCATCTCAAGGAGTTAGCCGAGCTTTTTTAGCTGTTCTGTTAGATGCGTTTAAAGTTGATAAGGATCGAATTGTACTAAAATTCAAGCAAGAGTTAGCCCCGATTGAAGTTGCGGTATTTCCGCTAGTTAAAAAACAGCACAGGGAGTTAGCTAGAGAAGTTTATGAGATGTTAAGAGAAGAATCTTTAGCTTTCTATGACGAAACCGGCTCGATTGGTAAGAGATATCGGCGAATGGATGAAAGCGGCTGCCCTTATTGTGTAACTATTGATCATGATTCTATTAAGAAGAAAGATGTTACTATTCGTGAGAGAGATTCTATGAAGCAAAAACGGGTTAAGATTAAGGATTTGGTTGAATATTTGAAGGATTAAACTCCACGTGTAGCCTCTCTTGCAAGAGTCATTTCGGCCGTTCTCGCCTTTTGCATTTCTACCAGCTCTTCCTGTATTTCTTTTGTTTTTATTTGAATCTTTTCCCAGCTCTTATTTAGCTCTTCAATCTTAAATCGTTTAGCTGCGGCGATAGTCTGATTTGCTTGTCTCACAGCTATATTCTCTCCCATAAGCTGTAATAACCTTTCAAGCGTAGTATTTCTTTTAGTTAAAGCACCATAAATTTCTCTCTTAATAGTTATTCTTCTCTTAAATTGATTTAGAACTGCGATATTATCTTTAATTTCTGAATGTTGTACCTCAAATAGATCACGAAATGCTTTAGCAGATTGTTTCAGAGCAGTACAAAATGCTTTGTATATATTCCTCAATGTCTCAGGTGGAAGGTTATTTGCTTTTATCTCTTCAGAAAGCTCATTTAATTCCTTAAGCTGAGTTACAGTAGCTTCTTCAATCTCTTTAATTGACTTACTTAGCCTACTTGTATCGGTCATCAATTTACGGCTTTCTTCAATAATTTCTTTACTTACTTTTACTTCTTTAGTTTCAAGCTTTTTAACAATTCCTTCCATGCGCTCCACAGTCTCAGCGAGAGGTCTTGTTTCTGTTCCTAGTTTCTCTTTTTCAATATCAATCTCATCAAATACGCCTTTTTCTACGTTAACTTCTGCATAACCAAGTTTTATTTCCATTTGTTGCTGATGCTTCTGTAGTTTTTTTATTCGCTCTGTATGTGATTCGAGAGACAGCTCCTC
This sequence comes from Candidatus Pacearchaeota archaeon, assembly GCA_017608345.1. GTDB lineage: Archaea > Nanobdellota > Nanobdellia > UBA10117 > JAFCGA01 > JAFCGA01. The sequence goes on from JAFCGA010000007.1 coordinate 96,769, forward strand.
TTTAAGCCGAGTGATTTCTTGTTCAGTAAAAGTTCTCAATTTTGTTAAATATTCTAGCAAAACTGGGCCAAGTCCATAATTCGTATATACTGTATCTCTCTTAGCTAGCCCATATTTTCTAACCAGTATAATTCGTGACTTAATCTGATCTATTAATGGTTTCTTCTCAGCAAATTCATCCGTAAGTATAAATTCTTCTATTCTCTCTTCTTGCTCTTCATCTTTCTCTACTGCCTCTTCTTCTGAGGTTTCTGCTTCCTTAAGCCTTGCCTTTTGCGCCGCATCTATAGTTTCCTGCCGTATCTCCGGTATAAGAAATTGTCCCTTATGAATTTCAGCATCAGCCTTTCTTCCAGCGCCAGCCATCCTACTAGAAGCAAGAAATATCCCAACTCCAATAACTATTGGAGCGAGCATAATCAAAGCATTTCCAATAGTAACCCACGAGATCACTCCAGCTATTAAGAAAAACAAGAAAGCCTTAAAAGAATCATGATAAGATCCCTCTCTTACTGCTTTAAGCGTAGAGAAAACAGCCATGATTGTAAAAATACCAACGCCGATCCATAATATCCAGATGAAACCGGATTCTGTAAGAAAATTAGTGACGCTTGCGCGGATTCCTCTACTACTAAATAGATAACTTGGCATTACTATATACTTAATTAATCGAGAGATATAAATATTACGGTTCTAGCGACGAGTAAACTTCTCAAACTCCCCTGTAGCAGACAAATATTTAACTTCCACGTTCTCAATTTCAGCCAGCCTCGGCCCTTCTTTGCAGAATAAAAGAATCTCTCGAATCTTATTTTCCTCGCCTTCAAATACAGCTTCTACCTTGCCCTCGGAGGTATTCTTAACCCAGCCAGTCAAGCCTAGCTCTCTAGCATCCTGAACAATCCGCTCTCTAAAGAAAACTCCGTGAACTCTTCCTGAAACTAGCATATAGGCTCGAACGGTTTTCACTTTTATTCCTACCAATTAAATATGTTCAATAAGTTCTTTTATATCTTGCAGTAGCTCATCGGTTATTGAACGAAATACTATTTCATCATCTACCTTCCCATATTCATGAGCGATTATATTCCTCATACCTTTAGCAGCTTTTAGCTTAGTAGACAGCTTATCAGATATAATCTTTCCCCTTGCAAGAATTTCAAACGCTCCTTTGTCGCTCTCAGGAATTTTCAACCCTTTTTCTTTTATTACTAAAAAAGCTAGATCTACGGCAGCTTCAATAATCTTTTCGAAATACCTCTCACATTCAGCTCTTTTCTCAAAATTCGTATGGTAATTCCTAAAAGTAGGTGGCAGAATCGACTCAAGCTCTGAGAGATATTTCTCTATTTCCTGAATCTTATCATTTATTCTGCTCATCATCTTTTGTACAATACTTTATGCATTTGTAATATTGATTCTTTTATCTTTTTTGGCAAAACATTAAAAACCTGAACATCTATTTTATCTGATACTCTCCCAGAAACCCTAATCCTAAATTTTGTTGCTTCTCGTAAACCGATCTCATCAAAGATCACAGCAATATCTATATCTGAACGGAAAGTAAGTTTGTTTTCAACAACAGAACCAAATAACCAGATTTCTTTGATACACTTAGATAATTTATCAGTTAATATCTCTTTTTTTGCTTCGTTTATCTTCTTTTTAATTTCGAGTCCCTTTTTTAATTCAAATTCTTCTTCGAATCTAGCAACCTTGCTAATAAATTCAAATTTTTTTCTAATATCTCTTGAGAGCCGGTTTTTCTCTGACTGCGTTAAATTAACCCCAAGTAATTGCTTCTCGATTATTTTTAATTCTCGCTTACCAAATACCTTTCTTGCTTTTTCGCTTTCGCTTAGGAAGTTTAGCAGACTCATTTTTAAGATAACCACCATTCAGGTTATTATAACCCTAGTTAGGGTTATATTTAAATCTTTTGCTAAGCGAAAGATTTAAGCTAGCGGAAACGAACTACATTAATGATTTTCCGCTTTGTTTAAGGATTTTGTTTTAGAACCTATAAACTGGCAAATCTTTTCTTCTTTTCGACTTAAACTTCATCTTAAACGTAGCATAAATCGCTGCGGCAGAGATACCCACTGTTCCGAGATAGAGCTGCCAAGAACCCTTAATGACTTTAGCTCCGTCAAAGAATCCAAACGGTATCATGTTAAATGCAAATAATAATAAATTAATTTGCTTTGATAGCCAAAACGCTCGATTATATTTTGGGTATTTGTCGCTATTCAGCAAGCCCCAAGAGATGAAATAGAGAGCAAGATTAACTAGCGGGCCAGCTACGGCGATCCAAGCTAAGTGAATTGGAGTGCTAACTGCCGGGACAGAAACATAGCCGGGAATGAAGAATAAGAAAGGTGATCCGACGATTCTCAGGAAAGCTCCAATTCCTAAACCGAAATATGATGCATGGAAAGTGGATACATATCCCATAGCCATTCCCACGAATTTATGTCCTAGCTCGTGAAGAATAACTGCTGGTGCTACGATTATAGCTGAATATTTTACATCCTCCCAATTGAAATACCTGCTCTTTAGTACAGCACGCAATGGATCTGTGGGCTTGCGAATAAAACCAGAAAAGATGTAACCTAATGCAAAGACCGTAACTACTAGATCTATTATTTCGGCTAAAGTGAACATAAGGAACTAAGTCTATTAAGAATTAAAAAAGGTTTGCTAACTTACTAGCGTTCTCTGGCGAGCATAAGCACCATAATATTTTAAAATATTAATTATATTTCCCTTGCGATCTTGTATATAATTAGAACCAGTGATCATAGCTATATCTCTCACCCTCTGATCCTGCATTAAATCCTCATCTATCTGTATTCTATCTTCTAGTATTTGTATCTTTTTGCCTTCTTTCTCAAATACGTGTCCATCTCTACTTGGAGTAAAAGAATTATCTGACTGCATTAACATCCTTACTTCCAACAAGCTACGTGGATCAAAGCTTTTGCGCTTATAACTTGCTGAACTTGATTCTATACCGATTATCAGATAGTTTGCCATTAATTAGTGAAAAAATAATGGGTTTAAAAAAGTATCTTTCTAAGTCTCGGAAAGCTTTTATTTGAAAGTAGATACAACTCATTAACATGCCAAGAACAATTCTTATTTACCTGTTAGTACTCTTCTGCGCGCTACTTGGCGCGGTTGGACAAGTTTTCTTTAAGCTAGCTTCAGGAACCTTCTCATTCGGTCCCGCCCTACTTACTAACTGGAAGTTCATAGTTGGCGTGGGATTATACGCAACAGCTACATTTCTATTCGTCTTTGCTCTAAAATATGGCAATCTCTCACTTCTATACCCAATCATCGCTACAAGCTACATTTGGGTTAGCTTATTTGCTATCTTCTTCTTGAAAGAATCCTTTCCAGCATTTAAATGGGCTGGAATAGCATTAATCATAATTGGAATCGTTGTGATAACGAGATAATTATTGAACTCGCACGTGAGTCTAAAACCCCGCATTTCCGTGCGAGTGCAATTCCAAAAATCTGCCCGGCATATGCGTGTCCGGGAAAATTCAGTACTTTAGTGCAGAGATCGGACTCGCTGACTAAAAGGGAGATTTTTGGTTATTTTCTATATTTTCCTAGCAAGTCATTAGATCTAATTCGAAATAAATCAGCAAGCATTCGGGTAGTATCCTTAATTACATTAACTCTGCTATCGGGATCATTATTCCATGTTACAGGAACTTCTTTGATTTTATATCCTAATTTCTTAGCGATAAATAATAGCTCGACATCAAAAGAAAATCTGCTAATTGTTTGCAAAGGAAAGATCTCTTTTGCAGCATCAGCTTTGAACAATTTAAAACCGCACTGCGTATCTTCAAAACCACTTACAGCAATAAACTTTACTAACGAAGCAAAGCTCTTACCCATGAATCGTCGGTGGAACGGCTGCCTTTCGCGGATAATCGAATTCTCCAGATTACGGGAGCCAATCACTATATCATATCCCTCCGCGATATATTCTAACATCTTCCCTAATTCCCGTATTGGCGTGGCTAGATCAATATCGCAGAATAGAACCAATGAATATTGAGAAGCCAATACTCCTTGCTTGACAGAATAGCCCTTTCCTCGTCGTATTTTATTCTTAATGACTTTTATATTCTTATCGCTATAAGATCTAGCAATCCTTGCAGTGTCATCATCAGAATCATCAACAACAATTATCTCATACTTGTCGAAATTCTCTTTGCAGTACTTTATGATCTCAGTAAGACCTTTTTTGATATTTCTAACTTCATTATATGTAGGTATAACGACTGTGATCTCCATCACACATAAAAGAAATGGCTAATATTTAAGAATTTAGATTCCCCGAGTTCATCACATAAAAGAACTTGCCCAAGTCCGCCAATGTTTATACCATTATGTATATCTATTGAGACCGAATGATTCCCTTTAGACAAATTCTGCGCTAATATTGTCGGAACCCACATATCTCTTGTCTGAATGCTCTTCCAAGAACCATCTAAGAAAACTGTTCCGTAATCATCAATATAACCAATATAAATATAGCTCTTATTCTCAGCTAGCTCAAAATCCGTTCGCAGATTACAATCTGCTCCGACAGGCATATCAAAGAGCGGTAAACTAACCTTCGCCTCAAAGCCATGTCCTCGACAAGAATATGTAAATTCCTTGATCTCCTCGCAGCCTTCTGGCGCCTGCACGTAATAATTCTGACTTAAAGTCCCTGGCAGATTCGGCGCGGAATAAATAGTGTATCCAATAAGAACTACAAATAACACAATCGCAACATACTTTATCCCCTTCTCAAAGAATAGCTTAGCAATAAAGATTGAAGCAAATGGAATAATTATATACAAATAGCGCGGGAAGAAGATATTTGATATTAAAAACAAGAGCAATAGATAATAAACAATAAAATAAAGCAAAAACCGTTCTTCATCTTTATGCTTCAAAAATAACGAGATCACAAATAATATGATGAAAGGCAAGGTCAAATATTTCGGAGCAATATCATATAGACTCTTTAGATTGCTCAACAAAAAGAGTCCTCCGCTCTTCTCAGATAAGAAATTAAGAGTATTAGTAAAAATATAGCCGAGAGTGATTAATCCTGCAATCACAAAACTTGCAATCACTTTCTTGCCGAATAACTTCCTCCATTTCTCAAGGAGTAAAATAACAATAAAGAACAGAGGAATAATAAATCCAATGACTCGAGTTTGGATTGCTAGTCCAATGACGATTCCTAGAGCAATATATTTCCACCATTTCTCATTATCTCTGCGATAAATATCATAAAATAATAAGAAAGATAGTAGCAATAGAAGAACGAATAGCGCTTCAGTATATAACCACCCTGACATATTAATCGTAGCTCGGTGCAGAATAAATATCAGCGAAGCTATGACTGCTACTTCTTGGTTTACAACTTTGCGAGCAAGCAGATACAAAACAAGCGCGGAGAGCGAGAATAGCAAAGCAGAGAACAAGATCTTGAGAATCACTGGGTCGGTAAAGGGATACAAAGCTAAGACGAGGGGTGTAAAGATTGGCTGCGTATACTCAAACCATACAAGTTTTCCTTCTTTAAGATTCTGAGCTTGAAAGTAATAGAAAACTTCATCCCCAGTTAAAGTTCCGGATTCAACATTAACAAGTATAAACGCAGAGAATATAATAAATGCAAGTACTGCTATGTGCCAGCCTTTTATTTTCTTAAGAATTTGCGCCATATTCTTCCAAAGCACCCTTTTCGCTCTTTAATCTTTCTATAGCTAACAAAGAATATCATAAGTACGGTTCCCCAGCTAATAATTATTGAAATGATTTCGTACCATTGACGAGAGAAGTTTAATTCAATCTCTCCGTGCCCATAAACTAACATCAGATATGGTGATGCGCGATAAATCTTAATTCTCGCTCCATCTTGATATGCTCTCCAATTAGGAAACTCAGAAATTTTTATCAAGATCGGAACTGGCTCTGGAGAATCAACTCGGAACCGCAAGTAATCCTGCCGCTCTGAAACCTCTAGCAGCTCAACAGTTTCGCGACCAGTTCCAACATAATTCGGAACTTTCTCTGAGACTAGCACGTTATCAACCGCTTCAGATAAGAACCATTTATTTACTTCAGCTTCCCAGTTCTGCTCCACGACTCTCGGAGTATAATTAAGAACCTCAATTATAGAAGAACTGCTTACTCGGTAAACCTCATAGATATATCTCTTAAATTCATCATGAAGCTTATTATTAAAAAAAGTTATTTGCTTTAAACTTTCCCAGGATTCCTCTGCCTTGTAAAAAGAGAAAGCGTAATTAATGTTAAACAAATCTAATTGTTTCTGAATAATTGAATAATTAAGATCGCTCGCTGTAGATCCATTGATCAGAATCCCCCAGACAGTACTATATCTATCCAGCGATTTTTCTAGCTCAAACAGATATTTTGAATTCGGACTTGATTCTACGAATAAGCCTTTCACGACATGGTTGCGAGATTCTAATGGAACCTTATGCTGATAAATATGCGGAGATGCTTGATTTCCTGGAGAAGCGAGAATTAACATGCGTCCATCTTCAAACTGCGGAACCTTATTTATTAGGGGAAGATCTAATGAACCCTCTGGATGCAATTCCCGCACATTCATAAGAATAAAAATGCTCATAATAATCAACAAAATAGCGAGCGCCTTATCTCTTTCTTTAAAGAAGTTTACAATTACAAACGGGATTATTAAATAAAAGAATAGCTCAAAGCGGTAGAAATGTAATTGTAGGTTTAAAAAATTATAGCCCACAAACATGAAGGATAATAGCATAAACACCAATATTGCGATTGGAAGTGCGTCTTTTCGCTTGGAAACAGCGGTGTAAATCAAATAAGCTGTAGAAAAGAGTAGCACAGCCCAAATAGGTATAGCAAAACCAAAGGGCATCTGAATCGTATGTGTGTAACTAAGATTAATCAGAAATGGAACTACCCAAAATGCGGTTAAACCAAAAGTTAGTGCAATATGCTTAAGAGCAAAATAAATATCTTCTCTCTTTCTTAAGTATGCTATAGCAAAAGCAATAAACGCAATTGCTGCAATTATTGCTATAAACAAATGACTAAGAATTATTAATGAAAGTAAAATTGAGACTCCAATGAATTTCTTAGTTTTCCAAGATTCCCTCAACTTACCTAAATAAAAAAATAAAATCATTAAGGCGAGCGCATTACCAACTAAACCAATATTAAAAGTAGTATGCATATTACCTCCCAAATGTTTATCTAACGGGACGATAAATAACACTGAATACATTAATAGCATCAAAACAGCAGAGTTTAATTTCGAAAAGTTAAATTTCCGACCAAAGTAATAGAAAGATACAGGAGTTAATAGAATAACTAATGCTAAAATAAGCTTGAAAGCTAGCTTTACACCAATTATTGTTCCAAATATAGCTGAAAGATACGAATACAAAGGTGAGTAGAAGTAATTCTGAGGGTAGCCTAAGAAAAAGAATGGATTCCATCCACTAACAAAAGGTAAGAGATATTCTTTTAGATATACTGCTGAGAAATAATGGCCAGCCATGTCCCAAATCATAAGATTATTCTTGCTAATGAAAGGGATAATTAGCTTGATAAGACTATAAATTTCGATGGGAATTATGAATATCCAGAACCAATACTTATTAAAATTAGAAACATGAAACTTCTTCATTGAATCATTTAGGAGTTTCATAATAAAGATAAAAAAGAGAAAGGGTATTTATTACTTTTTGTGTTTTGAATGCTTGTTCCAATCAGGTATACCCGAATCTTCATCATCATGATTCTCTTGGCCATCAACGATTTCTGCGTCATCATCCGCACTGTCTAGCCCATCTGTCACTAAGTCATTATCATCGTTCCAATCAAAAAGATCTCCTACTCCTGCGCCATCGCTATCAGCAAATATTGGCTTGGCTTCTCCTTCGATAGTCATTTGCCCAGTGCTATCTTGGCAGTCTACCGCCCATGCTCTCTGTTGTACCCATATCCCCATTGTTGCTTTTGTCAAAGGATCTTTTCCGCCAGTGCAACCATACATTAGCTCCCCGCCATTGCTGCCCGGTTTACAGAAGAGTATCTGCTCGCAACTACACCCGTAAGTATCTGCTAGACTTATACTGCTCTTAACTATGTTTGGACTACTCTTACTCCCGGAATTCCATTCGAAGACGCCGTATTCATCAATCGCATAATGCTGTGGTCTTAGATCTGCACTATCAATATTATCCATAGTAGTTCCAGGGCATTTATCTAGATAATCATCAACTCCGTCTCCATCCTCATCCGAAGAAGTGTCACAATCAGGATCGGGTGTTCCTTGCTCTCCACAATATTGCTGCGCGGTGCATAGTCCATCATAATCACAATCGCAGGCATCACCTTGTTCATCAATATCCTTACTTATAATTTTCCATGAGACATCTTCTGTAAATCCTATCGCACTGTGCAATTCGAGATAGTTTGGCTCTCCAAATGAAATTGCCGCTTCTTGATTATTCATTACAAAATACATATCATTATACTCGCTAAAGTCGATATTCTCATCGAAATAAATAGCATCCATAATCCTAAAACCGCTGCCTGATCTAACTATTCCTTGTCCTCCGGGTCCTGCTGCTAGCTGAGTTCTCTGCTTATCATAATATGTCGAGCCATCAGATGCTAAATATAAAGTAAACTCATATTCCTCTATCTGTGGAAGATAAATTGTTAAAATTTGACCATCATTGTAAGTTAACGTAATTGTATCTCCTTCATTAATTATAACATCTAGCAGGTAAAGTAACATCGGTGCACCTGGTGCGTCTACAAAACACTGTGGCTGAGTAAACTTATCACTAAAATCTATGCCTTCTAAGATGATAAACTCACAGCCTCCAGATCCCATAGAGGTTATTTGCATATGTGGCTCGTTATTCCCGGGTGTGACTGTAGTAGATATGTCCTGTGCATTATAAGCCATCAGAGGCTCAACGCCAAAAAGTTCCCAAGAAGTATCCTCAAAATAGAGCCTATCAAATAAGTCAACATAATTCTCTTCACCATATTCAATTATTGATTCTTTTCCATCAATTCTAAAAGTATGTCCAGTATAAATGCTATAGTCAAAGTTGTCATTAAAAACAAAATCATCTGAGGCTATGCCTTGTCTTTCGAGTTCAATGCTTTCACAGAGTGTATTTTCTTGCCCAGGATTGTAGACAGTCATACAGTTATCGTTAGGACAGATATTCGCAGAATAGCTAGAATCTCCAAAACCATCCTTATCTGTATCGGTGCAATTATCGCAGACATTGCCATCGAAATCATTATCACTATTTGTGTTGCTAGGATCATAGCAAGTCTCATCACTATCACAATTTATTCCCCAAACACAAAGATCATTTGTTCCGCAATCATTGACAGTGTCTCCATCTAAATCAACAAAATTATTGAAGTAAGTACAAGCACCTTGCGGGAAAATAAATCCAGAGCCAAGAACTGGATTAAACACTGAATCGCAAGCATCTCCAACTCCGTCTTTGTCTAAATCTGTTTGATTTATATTTGGAGTATTTACACAATTATCATTAGCATCGATAATTGTGTCATTATCAGAATCTTGGCAGGCGTCTCCTAGCGGATTAGAATCTGAATTTTCTTGTCCTGGATTATTTACATAAGGACAATTATCGCAAGCGTCTCCAAAATTATCCGAATCAGTATTTGTTTGATCGGGATTATAAACGCCGGGACAATTATCTCCTTCGCAAATATCACCTACTCCATCCCCATCTCGGTCTGAGTCTATGCAATCATCGCAGCCATCATCAATTCCGTCGCCATCAACATCCACAAAGCCATAACTAAAAGTTGGATACTCTACAATATTGCCGCCAGAATAATCATAGTCAATTTCTATAGTGCCGGTTGCTTGACCGCTTTCATTCCGCATTATAAGATAGCCATACATGATATCGTAATCCTTAAAATTAAAATCTTCTGTTTGGAAGCTCCAGCCATAATCTTCAGGAATGATTTCATAATCTAAAACATCAGAGAAGCTATAAACTGCAGTTGGGTAATGACTTAATTGTGTATAGTAAGTAATCAAGCTAGTTGGGCAGTCATCACAAGCATCGCCGATGCCATCAGAATCAATATCTGACTGATCTGGATTATATACATTTGGACAATTATCGCAAATATCTCCTATTCCATCCGAACCTTCTTGTTTAATCACTTTCCAAGAAGTATCATCATTAGCAAATTCCAAATAATTAGGATTACCTATACTAAAAAAAGTAAGATCACCACAACTATCCACTCTAGAGGTTCCTCTGCTAGTTTCGACAATATCATTATCTCTTACTTCGCCGAATACTGGCTCGACCCAATGGAACTCATCAACAATCCTAAATCCATCTCCTTGACTTATAAGATTATTGGACGTATCTCTAATCTCCCAATTGGTTGTGCCGATAGTATCAGCATTCAATGGACTGCAAGTCGAAACAACATATGTATTCTGATCATTTACAAAAGAAATCTCTTGCTGCTGACCATCAAGTAGGAAGATAGGTCCAGTTCCATCACAATCACCACTATAATATTCAACAAAACTCGTCGGAGTTAAAACTTCAAATTGGTGATTAACTAAGAAAACTTCATCTGCGCTCGCAATAATACCATCGTCGTCTTCTTGATCTGGATTCGGATCATTTGGACAATTATCATCTACATCACATACACCGTCGTTATCTGTATCAATACATTCACAAGCATCTCCAATGCCATCGTTATCCGAATCTAGCTGATCAGGGTTCGCAACATACTCGCAATTATCACAAGCATCTCCTACTCCATCTCCAAAAATAAACTTCTGCACACGATTAAGAGAACTATCAATCACATATAAACTTCCAAAGGAATCGGTAGTTGACTCCCGAATAGAATCAAATTGATCATCCCCTGTGCCAGAAACACCAAACTCTAAAATTAGATTTCCCGCTGAATCATATTTGAATATTTTATCTGCAGAAGAATCTGTAATGTAAATATTATTCTCCGAATCTGCTTCAATAGAACTTGAGCTAACAAACTCGTCTAAATCACCTTCATATTCTCCCCATTTTAATAAGAAATTTCCATTACTATCGAATTTTTTAACGCCACGGAAAGTATGAGGAAATATATAAAAGCCTTCTAAGACATAGACATCTCCTGAAGCGTCTACAGTTATCGAATTGGTAGTTCCAAATTGTTCATCTCCAGTTCCAGAAGAACCCCACTCTAAAAGGAAATTCCCGTTTGAGTCAAATTTCTGAACTCTCTGATTATAACCTTCAATAGTATAAACATTTCCTGAAGCATCAACGGTTATATCTCTTACCTGATGAAATTGACCTTGACCAGTACCCGAAGATCCCCAGTCTAAGAGGAAGTTTCCATTACTATTGAATTTTTGAACTCTATATCCATTTTGATCACCAACATAAATATTATCGTTAGAGTCTATTCCAATAGTTATTGGGAACGAGAATTGTCCATCTCCCGTACCAACAGATCCCCATTCGAGAAGGAAGTTTCCATTTGAGTCAAATTTCTGAACTCGATTATTGCTTCCATCTACAACATAGATATTATCATTAGAATCTCTAGCAATGTCCAAAGGCAGATTAAATTGTCCGTCGCCAGTACCTTCAGATCCCCAAGTACGTTCGAATTGATATACTTCATCACTGTTTTCTTGTCCGGGATTAGGATTCTCAGGGCAATTATCGCAGGCGTCTCCGATTCCATCATTATCAGAATCTAATTGATTTGGATTTGGATCATTTGGACAATTATCTCCATCATCACAAACACCATCGTTGTCTATATCACTACATTCGCACACATCTCCGATTCCATCGTTATCAGAATCTTCTTGGCCCGGATTAAACTTTAAAGGACAATTATCTGAAGAAGCAGGAACATAATCCCAATCATCATCGTAGACTTCACAAATATTTCCGATTCCATTTCTATCATCATCTTCTTGTGAGGGATTAGATTCATAAGGACAGTTATCAACATAATCAATTATAGTGTCACCATCTGTATCTAATTGACAATCAACATTTTCCCATGCTAACCACGGATAAGAAACACCTTCACAAATTCTCCAGGTGTTTGGGAAATCCCATGTATTGAAAGTGGATTGTTGCTTCATTTCCAGGGTGGTTTTTCCTGTTCCACCCTCAGAACTACTTTGTTCCGTAGTTTGGACATCCCAATAAGAGTCTGTGACTGTAACAGGATAACTATATACGGAGTAAATTAAACCGCCTTTATCTACATTTCCCGTGACATATCCCGTAGCATAAGAATTTTCTATTGTTCCTCTATATGTGGCACCTGCTAATAAACCTCCTGCAGTCCTATTACCAAATACTTTGCCTCTAGCATAGGAATTTGAAAGTATACCATCTTGCATAGCTCCAACTAAACCACCTGATTCAAATCCATTAATTTCTGCATTTGAAAAACAATTGTAAATTTCACCGTCAGCATCGGATCCAACCAAACCTCCTGACCTAGTTCCATAATAATAATTATATGGTGCTCCTTGGTACAGGACAACACCCTTTACAATTCCACTAGTAGCAACATTAGAGATCTTGCCTGCATGTAAACCAACCAAAATTCCAGCAGAATTTTTCCCGCGGACTTTTGCGTTTTCTATTCTCAGATCAAATATCTCACCATTTCCTGGCTCTGATTGTCCGCCCATTTCAAAAGTTCGAACTGAACCAAACAAACCAGCATAATCTGCATCTGGACGATTGATATACAAATTACTTATTACTTTATTATTTCCATTTAATGAACCCGAGAAAAATGCATTTTCAACTGGATCACATGAACTATAACATTGTATGTAATTTCCAATTGGCTCAAAGCCTTTTCCATCATTCCAAAAAACTGTTTCAGAACAATCAATATCATTTGCTAAATAATAATCTTCTGCAGGAGCATTTCTCATATTCTGCAATTCTTGGCAATTGGTTATTGGTATCCCTACTTGAGCTTCAATTGTGCAAGTAGAAGAACAACCGTCGCCATCTTGAGTATTACCATCATCGCATTCTTCTCCAGCTTCGAGAAGTCCATTTCCACATAAAACACCACAATCAGTAGCTTCTAACTGAACATCATCAAAGAACGTAAAGACCCAGCTAGGAGCTTGAGCAGAAGCGCCATTCATAATAATCTCGACTTTATCAACGTATGCTTCTGGATGAATTTCTACAGGTACATGATATGGCACTCTTAATTGCTGCCATTCATTGCAAGCTGCTGTTGATTGTACTTCATGTTCCTCCCAGTTAACACCGGGAGTAATATTCACTTTAGGATAACCCTCAACTAAAGCATTATAGTAGAACTTTACTAAAATTTTATTATTCTGAGCATTGCAATCATCTTGCATTACCCAAAAAGAAAGCTGATCATAATCATTGTATTGCTTACCTAAGTAATTGAAGATTGCTGCATCTGCGCCCCAGTCGGCATTGGCATCTTGAATAAGATAAGAATAGGTTCCAGTATGTTGCTTATAATTAACGATTCCGCCAGCTTCATTTACTCTCCACCACCAAGCATTTGGTCCTTGGTCATTTCCATCTTCGAAATCATCCAAAACCGTAGAAGCACAGACCGGATCGGTGACTGCTGCGCCAGTTATTGGAGAACCACTAAATAAATCTCTAAAGAACTGAACAATTGACTGTAATAACGAGGATCTACCTCCCGAACCGCTTTCCAGAACAGATCCGAACAAGGAAGTGTCCTCTTTTCCTTGAGCTACTACTACGGGAGTACTAGCAACAAGAACAAAGGCAATTATAGATAGAACTAATAGGGATTTTACAAGATTATTTTTCATATTTACTGCTCCAAAGACGATAATAAGAATAAGGAGTTAGTGCTCGTATTTAAGTTTTCTCATAAAATCAAGCGGCATGGGACTACTAACTAGTTAATATTTCCGAGAATAAATTATTTCTTAATAACTTTATCAATCATATGACTTGGCCAGCCAACAGAGCGGAGTGAATCACGAATCTCGCTATGAGATTTACCCTTTGCCCGACTATTCTGAACGTACGCGTGAAGTTTCTGATGATGGGGATTTGAATGCTGAACTGGTCTTGGCTGCTTCGACGGACTTTCTGAGACTATCTTCTTAAATTTAGAACTGCGGGATCTAAATAGCAGTAAAAGTGATATAACTATTACTACTGCGATAATTACTATCAATGTAACTATATCAATATTACTAAAAGATGCTAAAGAAAGGTCTGAGACAGCATGTCCAGTAATAGAATTCTCAATATAATGCCGCGGCATTATCCCGAGCATTAGTAGAGCAACTAGCAAAATAAAAACTGAAACAATGAATCTATCATTTTTCATATATTATAGCAGCGCGCTATTTTATTTAAAGCTTGCTGAATGGACTGGGTGAGAATTGAACTCACAATCTCCACTGTGTGAGAGTGGCGTCATTTAGTGCGTTCATAGATACGTACCACTAGACCACCAGTCCATAAAAGAATAATCAATAGAAACCTTATAAATATTAGCAAATCACTAATTCTCTATAAGTTGGTCGTACGTTACCCAAATCGCTAGTAATCTCTGGCGCTAGCTTTCTTACCATCATTTCTAATTGTTGCGGTGTCAAGTCTGTTTTTACGAGATCTCGGCCGTATCTTGCTTGCACTGCTCTAGTTTGTCCAATAGTATAATGCACGCAGTGTGGACCGAGTATCAAATTAGTCTCACCACTACCAAACCTCTCCGCATGCGCTATAATCTCGCCCATTTGCCGCTCAGTTACTCTCTCAGCTTCATCAAGCCTACCAAAGATGCCGCTAAACAACCCCCTTCCAGAAGAAGAATAAAGTTGAGCAGAAGCTATTGGCAGTAATAAGAGTAGAACAACTATCGCGAGCAGTTTCTTCATGTAAATATATTGTCGGAGCGAATTATAAGTTTATCGATACAGACAATTTTTATATTACTTATACTTACTATACTTATGAACCCGCTAAAAGAAGTTCTAATGTTAGCTGCGAAGCTAGTAACCCCGACTAAAGACGAGCAGAAACTAGTAGAAGAATCTCTGAAAGCTATCAACTGGAAAGTATCAACTGAAGCTGAGAAACTTAAACTTGATGTCTTGCTGTTTGAAGGCGGCTCCATTGCAAAAGGAACCTGGCTTCCAGGAATCTCAGACATGGATTTCTTTCTGAGGTTTGACTATGCTAAATATAAAAATAAGGATATTTCTAAGCTAGCTGAGAAGCTGCTCAAGAGATGCTTTGATATTGATAAGCTGCACGGCTCTCGCGATTATTTTAAAACGAATCACTTTGGATTTGATATTGAGTTTGTTCCGGTGCTGAGAATTAGCAAGCATACTCAAGCGCTGAACATTACGGATGTTTCTCCGCTGCATGTCAAGTGGTTGAGGAAAAGAGAAAGAACTAATCGAAAGCTAAGTAAAGAAATCCGCCTAGCAAAGCAATTCTTCAAAGCCGCTGGAGTCTACGGTGCAGAGAGCTACATCCGCGGATTCTCCGGGCATGTGATTGAAATCTTAACCGCGCATTACGGCTCGTTCGAGAAGCTAATAAAAACTATTGCTAAGTGGGGCTCCGAGCAGATAATTGATACAGAAAAATACTATAAATCTAAGAAGCAGATTTTGGCAGGGATCAACCCGGACAAACGCGTTGGACCGCTAGTTGTAGTTGATCCAGTGCAGCCAGAGAGAAATGCAGCTGCAGTTGTTAGTTTAGATAACTTTGAAAAGATTAAGAAATATTGCACTAAATTCTTGCGATCACCTTCGATTGATAAGTTTGCTCGGAAATGGCGGACGGTTGAAGAACTTCTAGCGAGAGTTAAGAATCGGAAATTGATATTGATGCGAGCTAAGCCGATTGAGGATAAGATAGATATTGCTGGCGCTAAGATTCTGAAGAAGTTTGAGCAGGTTAAAGAGCTTTTATCCGAAGCTGACTTTAATATCCTGAAAGCTGATTGGCAGTGGGATAAGCGCAAGGATGCTTTGCTTTGGATATATTTAGATTCTAAGAGATTATCTCAAGTTAAAAGACATTGGGGACCTCCCGTTGAAATGGAATCTCACTGTGTGGCTTTCAAGAAAGAATGGAAAGGTGTGAAGGTTTCTTCTGGAAAGTTGTATGTGGATCTTGAAAGAAAGTGGCGGAGTGTTGAAGAGATTGTTTCGTATTTGAAGAAGGATACGGCGCTGAAGAGTTTCAGGTTTTCATAAGTGAAAAACAAGTTTTATAAAGATACAATCAGATAGAAATGCATGAAAGAATTTAATATAATAATAGAACAGGGAGAAGATGGATATTTACTATCCGAAGTAATTGAGCTCCCGGGTTGTCACACACAAGCAAAGAGCTTTGATCAGCTATTAAAGAGAACAAAAGAAGTGATTTCTCTTTATCTCGAATGCATGAAGCCAGAAACAGTAGAGCAGAAATTCTTAGGGATACAGAAGATTGCAGTTTAGATGACTAAGCTTCCTTTATTATCAGCTAGCCAGCTAGAAAAGATTCTAAAGAAGCTAGGTTTTGATAAAATTAGACACAAAGCAAGCAGCCATATGTTTTTCAGACACGCGGACGGAAGGACGACAACTGTTCCGTGTCACCCTGGCGAAAAGATCGACAGAGGCTTGCTAAATAAGATAATAAAAAAAGATATAGGTATAACAAGAGAAGAATTCTTTGAGTTACTATAAACGCGAGTCAAATTAGAAAACCTTATCTTCTATCTTTTCTTACTTGTTTTATGCAAATAAAAAAACAACTAATGCAAGCCTATGATAACATCTCTAAAGAATATGGTGGCTATAGAAGAAAGCGATTCCCTGCAGTTCTTCGGTTTCTAAACAACTCTAAATCCCCGATTTTAGATATTGGATGTGCCAGTTTAGGATACTTAAAGGATTACACTCAAAAAAGAAAAGTTGTAGGAATAGACTTTTCATTCGAATCTTTAAGAAAGGGGAAACAATTCTCAAAGCTATTAATCCAAGCAGATGCAGCCAATTTACCTATCAAAAACAATAAGTTCCAGCAAATCTCACTGATTGCTACCTTGCACCATCTACCAACTGAGCAAGAAAGATTAATGGCGCTCTTAGAAATCAAAAGAGTTCTGAAAGGCAAAGCAATAATCACTGTATGGAAACGCTGGCAGAAGAGATTCTTCCCGCAGAATTTATTATCTGCTAACTCTAAAGTCCCTTGGGGAAAATACAAAAGATTTTACCATTTATTTACAAAGAAAGAATTAACTATGCTAATTTCGAAAGCTGGCTTAGAATTAGTCAAGCTAGAAGATATAAATAACAACCTAATAGCAATAGTTCAGAAAACTACATAAACAGAAATTCGTGGTGAATTTCTGTAATTACTTTCCAAAAAGACCGCAGTAAGCTGCAGGGTTCGGAACCAGAAAAGTAATAAAGTTCTAAATACAATCTAACTTATGATAAGCGAAGCCCTAAGAATCGACCACTTATTAATCAACTTGGTTCAGAACTACAGAATATCGCAGTTGGATATTCTATTCCAAATTATTAGCTTCTCGGTATTTATCGCTTATTTTCTGGGAATTAGCTATTTAGTTAAAAACAAAGAACTAAAGAGAGGCACTGTCTTTTTCGTAGCTATTGGCGCAGTGGTAATAATAGTTATGGCTATGAAAATAGCTATCGGACGCTGGAGGCCAGATATGAGTGAAGCGCTATCCTTTCCTAGCCTGCATGCGACGCTAGCTTTCTTCTTCATCGTTTATTTCTGGACGACGCTAAAGAAATATAATATTCCGCTAGTAATTTGGGCAGGACTCGTAGCATTCTCAAGAATGTGGCTTGATCTGCACTACTTCTCAGACATAGTCGCAGGAGCTGCTTTTGGTATAATTATTGCCGACTATCTGAAGATCCGCGTACTAAACTATCGACTAAGGAGCCTAATAAATAATAAACAGAAACTTCCGAGTTTCCGTAATTATTTTTCTGAGAAGTCGCAGCAAGCTGCAGGAACTCCAAGCCAGAAAAATAATAAAATAAGAAAGAAGAAAAAGTAGCTATAAGTCCTTCGGACTAACTATCTTTATTCTTGATCTTCCTGCGCTTGAATCTTTTGCAACAATCAATTGAATATTCTTATTTTCAGCTACTCTTACTAACTTCGAGTCAGCAGTTCCATCAACGACAATCGCGTAAATACTTTCAGAAATATTTTCGAGTGTGTCAGTAAGCTCTTTGTTTGGTACTTTGCCTAAAATGCTCAGCGCTTCATCGAGAATAAATGCTCCTCTTGTTCCGATTAGCTCTTCAGCCATATCTTTCAGGATCTTCGCATTTTTCTTTGATAATTCGACCTTACGCGCAGGTGTATCTCTTCGCTCTCTTCTTGGCTCGTATCTTTTATCGCTGCGAGAGCTCCGATCAGAGTTCCTATCACCCCTATCGCTCCGGCTATCTCTGCCTTTTTCCACGGCCTCAGCTGCAATTTGATCCCAAGTGATTTTAGATCTAAGCGCTTTCTGTATTTCTTTCATTGTTAGCTCTTCAACTTCTTTTCCGTCAGGTGCTTTACATACGAAATCTAGCTCGCTTAGATTCGATAGATTCTTAATTATCAAATCCCCGCCACGATCTCCATCTACAAAAAGAGTTGTTATCTTCCGAGGAATAAGTTCAAGAATCGTATCGGTAGCTCTTGCGCCATTTAGAGCAATAACATTTCTAATACCGTGTTTTAACATAGTTATAACATCTGCACGACCCTCAACAACGATTATTTCTTCTGAATCATCGATTGCAGGACCTGCCGGTAGGCGATCTTTTCCATATTCCTTAATTTCGAGCGCCCTGACCTGGCGAGTTACGATATTTGTGAATTCTTGCGAATCTGGAAGCGTCTCGACGAGGTTCCTAAGTAATTCTTTTGCTCTTATGAGTATCTTGTTTCTCTTTGATACTCGCACGTCTTCGATTTTAGTTACAAATATCTTAGAATCACACGGACCAACTTTTTCGATGGTCTCTAGCGATGCCGCAACAATCGCTGTCTCGGATTTAGCTAGACTAGAAGGCAATAGGATTTCTCCGGAAGTCCTACCTTTCTTTGACTCCAAATTAACTTCGATTCTACCGATTTTACCAGATTTTTGTAGCTCTCTGAGCTCCAATTCTGATCCGAGTAACCCTTCTGTCTGACCGAAGATTGCTCCGATTACATCTGGTTTTTCTGCTATACTTGTCAGCTTTATATCTGCGTGAACTATATATTTTATTGATACTGGTGTTATTTTTCCCATTTTAATTTACCTCATTTGGTATTTACAAGAAGAAACTAGAAGTACTGCTAAGTAAGCTGGTTCTATTACTGCTCTAACTTAGCTAGTTTTTCCATTATTTCTGCGGTATATCCGCGTTCAAGTGAAGCAAGGCGTTTTCACACCCGTACTGATGAACAAGATGAAGTTAATCGTCTAATTTCTTCTTATTATACTAAGAAAGTCTAAAGAGAGTTTATAAAACTTGCGGTAGCAAGTTTTACTCCCAAATCTTTGATTTGGGTTGTAAACCTTTCCAAAAGGTTTATTCTCGAATCTTGATCGAGTTATAACGACAATTAATCAAGCAACCTGACCAAAGACCTTATTTACTTGCTCTTCTCGCCAGCCTTTTGATAGCAATTCCTTCTTAATCGAAGAATAAGAGAAACCTTGCGCCCTACCTGCTTTTATATATCTTACTAGCGAGGCTGTGCTATTACTTGGGACATTCACGTTATGCTGTACTGCAAGCGCATTCGGCGGAGTGCCTGATACTGACTGAAAGGATGAGCCTAGCTCTCCCTTGTCACTTTCTCCACCCTTAAAGAGCTTTCCGAATAATCCTTTGGTATATGCAAAGTATAATCCTATGCCCGCGATTAATACGATAATTAACGTAACTATTAAGAAAGCTGAGCTTTTCTTGCAATCTCCGGGGCAAGTATCCGGTGTTTCACCGTATAGCGGCTCGCATATTTTATTTCCGCATGCGCAATCCTCTGGGCAAGTTCTATCTGTTTCGCCATAATTGTCTGGCTCGCATATGCCATTGCCGCAGTGGGTATCCTCGTCTTCATCTTCATCATACTCATCAGATTCATCAGTTACTGTTTCGAGTATGCACTCTCCAGCATAACAATATTCTCCAGTTTCACAATCTGAGCTATTTATGCAAGATATGCACGCTCCAGTAGATAAATCACAATAAGGCAAACTTACATCCGTACAGTCTGCATCTTCTGTGCACTCTACAGGTATTTTAATACACTCTTGATATTCTCCAGTGAAAGCAGAATCCATATTAGGTTTATCTTGAGGTATGAAATCTGCATCACAGCAACAGTCGATATCCTCACCACTATAAAGCTGATTAGATTCTTCATCGCTATCTAGCAGTATATCTACTTCCGGATTACACACATGCGAATTCGAGTATTTATCGCAAGGGCTAATAATTTCAGGTTCAGTAAGAGTAATAACTACTGAATCTGAGACAGAATTCCCTACAGAATCACTTACTTTAACTATAACCTTACATTTATTTGTCTTTTCCTTTCCTGCCTCAGTACATATATACAGATCATCATAGCTAGTTATAAAAATAGTTCCCGCTGTTTGTTTTGGTGGATAAATCGAATCCGGATAATCTTCCCCAATACATACACAAGGATTATCTACGCTAGTTAAGTTAGCTAACGTTATAGTTCCTTCCACTTCAGCATTAGTTGGTGGTATTCTGTCTAATTCACATACACCATCTTCTCCGACACATTTAACCACGCCCTCGCGATATTCTAACCTGCCCCACGGATCTACTTTCTGCCCATTGTCCCAAGCTATTACTAAATCACTTAGCTCTAGCGCTGAAGGAACATCTACATTAAAAACCACATCTTCATATAACTCCGGAGAAGTTGTTGAAGTAGATATCTTTATTTCAATGTCTGCTGAACCATCGCAAGCATCACCACAAGCAGGGTTCTTAATCCAGCCAGCATTATCTGCCCAATAAACAGGATCGCTCTTTAGGACAATACAATCTCCATCTGAGTCTGATTGAGAAGGATTATGATCCTTCCAGCAATTATCACATGCATCTCCGCCATCAGATTCTATCCCTAAATATATATCTTGATCAGATTGATCGGGATTATAGACTAATGGGCAGTTATCTTCTTCGCCCCAAATTAAATCTCCGTCGTCATCACAAGAGTCAGTTATTTCTAACGGCTCGCAAGTATAAATCGTTAATTCTTTATCAATGCAAGAAGTAACTCCATCTTCGGGGAAATCATACCATTTACCAGATTCGCAGGAATCTTCCGGACAGTCTATTACTTTAGAATAAGTATCATTATTTATATATTCGACGACTCCATTAGCACATAATGCGACTGAACAGATATTACTTCTTTCTAGTTCAGGATAATCTATTTGCGAACAAGAGCAACCATATTCGTTTACGGCTTCAGCTGGAGGTGTATTCGGACATTGATCATCCGCTTCGCACCACGCTGTTACAACTGAAATATCTTGATCACATAACCCATCACCATCGCTATCTACATCATACTTCGAACAACCATACTCGTCTACTTCTCCTAGCTCTGTATTCGGACAAGAATCAATATCGTCTGGAACTCCATCTTCATCTAAATCCCTAACACAAGATCTAACTTGCTCTCCAGTAGTTTGATCTATTTCTGATTGAATTTGCGGTGAATAGCCTTGATCACAGCAGCATCCAATACCGAATCTACCCTTTTCTCCTAATTCGCAAGACTGCGAGTTAGGGAATGGCTCTAAGCCACAAGCTAATTGCTCGCAGGAATATTGTCCAGTTGTTGAGACAACTGCATGAGTATCCCCTAGGCAACAACATTGAGCATTACTTACTAATGAGAAGTCGCCGATCTGGCAGGAGTTTGCTCCGTTAGCACTACAAGGATCTACCAAGCGAAGCTCTACTGAGTCTGAGGCAGTAAGTCCATTCGCTGAGACTACTGTTACGGTTATTGTGCATTTGTCTGCTCCGCAGCTTGAGACATTCGGATAATTGAAAGTCGCTGAAATAGGTTGAATTCCCGTAAGACCTGAAGAAATCTCTACATTATTTGGGAAAATATAAGCTACTTCTGGAAGGAGATAATCTCTATCTGAGTCTTTACACGCACAAGCACTTCCTTCTTTATTTATATTTGTAATAAACGCATCCTCTACCTTACAGAGAGTTTCTCCGCTACAGAATCGCTGATTGTTCCTGATTTCTAATATTCCCCATGGATTATTTCGTATTCCACTATCGATAATTACAGTATATTCTTCGCCTTCTGCATATATCGTAATACTCTGTTCAGTATTAATTGGAATATTCTCCCTAGAAGTTATCGCACTTATTTGCACGCTTGGCTGAATTGCTTCTACTTCGAGTTTACAGCATATTTTCTCAGCATAAGACCCACATTCTCCGATATGTGCGTTAGATTCAGAAGACAGAGAAGCTACACATTCATATCCGCTTTTACAAGTATACGCATTAACGCAGTCTAAATCTATATCATATCCTGCTGATACGCTTGACTTTAGACATAAAGGAATATAATTAGGGTTATCATATCTGGTGACTGGAAAAGCTGCATGAGCATTATCAGC
>JAFCGA010000008.1 GCA_017608345.1 Candidatus Pacearchaeota archaeon
CTACTTGCCTTTTCATCCTAAATAATATTCAATATTAAAATAGCACTCATATTCGTCATAATCTTCTGTATATGTTTTTCCAATAAAGATCTTCATATCTCCTTGAAGTGTTTCAGGAGTATCAAACAACAAGTAACCATTAACTGTTACACCGCCATGCACATCTGAAGCATCGAACTCGCTCCCATAATCTCTTTTATATTGCTTACCTTTTTGTATTATCGCAGCGTCGTAAGTGTATAAATCTGCTGTCTGAGCATCTGCGTTTTTTGCTGCTAGATCTATTCTGAACATCTGTTCAGAGCCAGAATAAGATTGTACTGTATAGAAACCTGCTCTTTCGAGAGTTATTTGAAAGTCGCCACAGCTTCTTGTCATGCTAATCTCCTTCGCAGAAGCTCTGAATCGTGCTGCTAATCTCTCCTCTATCTCCTCATCTGAATAATGTGGTATTGACACAAAATCATTTTCAGCAGTTAATACTCCCTCTCCAGTATCTATCTTTAACTTAGCACTTCCGTAGTTGGAATATCCTTTATCTATACTATAGACTGAGATTATGTCTAAATAACCATATGATTCTGCGCCTGTTAACGTCCGAGTAAGAGTTCCGAAATCGCTTTTAGTTATTCTCTTAGTATGTTTATATAAATCTCTGCCTGTATTGTCAGTGATTGTAATAGTTAGATCTCCTTCGGCGTAAGTATAGCCTCCCTGAACGCCTGCGATTGAGAACTGAACTTGCAAGTCTCCGCTTGGCTTCTCTAGAACAACAAATTCATTAATTAATGACGGGGGATTACTATTATATGTAGTGGTACCTCCTGTGGACGATTGCTTACTGGGAACCAGTAAAGCGATAATAATTATTATCAAGAAAAAATAGCCGATACTAGCCAGTACCATCTTCCATGGCTTGCCTGAACGGAAGCCGGGGATCTTCCGAATGAAGGATGACTTACTCTTTGATTTGGACTTCGCCAAAGCGCTTAACGTCATAGTATATATTAAAACGGAAGTTATTTAAATCTAGCGTACGACATATAGTAACGAGGTATTTTAAGATGGTAGGGACAAAATCTATAAGAGAAACTACTAAGAGCTGGGTGGAAGGAACGCTTCGGTCGCTTCCTATACCTTGCCCAAGATGTAGCAGGAAGACTAAAGCTGAAGACCATTGTCAATATTGCAAAGCGAAATGGACAAAAGAAGAAATAACTCTGGTTAATAAGCAGAGAAAAGAATTAGAAAAAGCAACAATTGGTTATATGATCCTCAAATTCTTAGAAGAGCAAGAATGGCCGAGCACTACTGAAGATACAGCTAATGCAGTTGGTGTTACTTGGCATACTGCTCAGATCCATCTGTTTAAACTTCAAGCAGAAGGCAAAATCAAATATCGTAAAGTGGGCAGGCAAAATCAATGGTGGTTAGTAAGGAAATATGAAAAGGAGTTTAGCAAACACTAAAATATTATAATATGTTGGGTATTAAGTCGGCAGGTAATATTTTCTTAGTAGACGCAAATTATAGTTGGAAATCAATTATTTATGCGATATTAACAGCTCTACTCGCCGCGCTTCTTAGATTTATATTAGTAGGTGAATTAGTAAACATATCCTACGTATTCATTGGTCTTGCAACAATGATAGTAGCTGCTGCTATTTGGCTCCTTTTTAGAGAAAGATTATTAATTTTTAAATTTCTTAGAAGATATTTGAAGTTTAATTGGTTATTACTGTGGGGAATCTCCGCTACGATAATTATTTCGAGCACGTTCGTTTATTTTTCGGGTAATGAATTATATGGATGGATTACCGCTGTTCTTTGGTTTTTAAGTGGCTCTACAAGAGCATTAATACAGTTTAGCGAAGCGCTATTTAATTCGGAGCTCGGAGAGTTTATGCAAATAATAAGAATATATGCATATTCAAGGATTGCAGTTTATTCTATCGGACTGGTCTCCTTCTTCAGTATGATTCCTTTTTTATCTAATTTGCCTCAAATTGTATTTTACGGAGCGATATTCTTACTAACTTTATGTCTTATGGCTAATCTTTATCCCTATGCGACACGCCATCAAAATATTCGAAAAGTAATCAAACTTATAAGATTAGTCGGTGAGCAAAAATTAATTAAGGTTAACCGCTTGAGAGCACTGGTAGGATTTTCTCAAAAGACCTTTGATAAGATTTGGCCCAGATTAGTCGGTGGTGGTTTCTTTCACGTTCTTAATAAAAGAGTACAGTTATCGAAAGGCTATAAATATCTTTACAGAATTAGCAGATAAATGACAAAGATCGAGCGCGTTCTTTACCTGAAAGATGCATATTAATCTACTTTGAATTGTTTGTATGTTCATAAGGCACTGTTTCTATATGTGCAGTTTTCTTAAAGAAACTACAATAGCGACATTTATGCTCGCGAGTAGTTGTCCTTTTAATTCCATCAAGCGCTTTAACTTCTCGTACATTTGGAGTTCCAACTTCCCTCATTGCATAATGCTTCTTGCATTTTAGGCACTGACTATCATACTTATAGTGGACCAGGGAGAGTAGATAAGCTCCGAAGGAAAGTAATACAAAACCAACAATAAGGACATAAATCGCATAATTGCTTGGAATAGTTAACCAAGATGGAAACCAAGAAATAAGTTTATTGTTTTCGAGCAAGGAATTGAGACCAGAGAGTATGGTTATAATACTTGTACTCATTGAGATGACTCCAACAACTATCGGTTTCTTTTCACCATACTTATTAATTATCCAAATAGAACTTTTTTCTAAATTCGTAACATCAATTTTCCCTATTGGATAATTTATAGAGCTATCATGTACTATCTTTTTCTTAACAATCTTAGCATGATCGCCGATAACTGTGTCTCCTTGAAACTTGTTTTTTGAACCGATCCGTATAGAAGAATCTCTATGATTATTTTTCAATTTTCCCGTCTCCAAAAGAAGCATCACCAGCAAATTCATTTTCGCTTCCAATCGTTATAGAATCATTTACCGAAGCGTCAACATTTACTATTGTCCGTGGCATTTTGCTAAGAGGCAGCAATTCCGCAAAAGGTAAAAAAGAATTAATCGTTGCTAATATTTTCTCAATATCGCGTAATTTAGATTTTAAGATATTTGCAGTAGTATGCAGCGTAGCATACTTTATCATTAACTGTCTGTGATATGGTAATCGGATACCCAATTGAGGCTCATCAGTAAGAAAATTGCCTTTTACTTTGTATTTATTCCTCGCAATCTGCTGTGGGCACCACCAAGTTTTATCTAATTCTTCTAACTCATTATGCCTTGTAGAAATTCCCGCAATTCTGATAATAAAGCTATTTGAAGATATTGCTATTTTAATTAATGATCTGGCTCTTTCTATGTTTTCTGAAATTATGTTTTCGTATTTTTCATAATCCGGTAGACTTTTTTCTATACGCTTTCGTTCTTCTGAAGTCAACGCAATATAATTCGGATTCTTCTTATTATAATCTAAAATAAATGATTCTGAAGTAGGTTCCTCAAGACCCTTATAATAGTAATCAGCATAATGGCCAAAAGGATAACGAGAATTCGCTTTCTCTAGCCGATGCATTAATTTCCAGAAATTATCCATATCTCTATCAAAAGAGGATATGGCTTTTTCATACTCTCGCGAGAGCTTACCGACTTCGTCAATTATCTTTTTGTTTTGTTCTTCCAGCTGTGATATAGCTTTCTTTTGTTCTTCATTTAGACTAGTTGAGTTCTTTTTCTTTTCCATTTCTTAATCTAAGTATCAAGAGGAGACAGCCTACCAGATTTATCCGGGAGTATCTTTATATAGCCGATTCTATCTAATTGTATCCTATTTACTCCGCGCTCGCGCTTGGATCTTATCGTAACTTGTGTTGAATCGATAAATGATACTATACCTCTTACACCAGCTTCTATTCCTTGCACAAATACTATAATTTCGCGCTCTTCTTGCATAGCGAATTTAAGTGTATCGTAGTAATTCATTCTTTCTTCACCAAAACAATATTGCCTTGCTTATCTATCCTAACGTCTATATCATCGCCTTTCTTCCACTGTTTTGCTCTTGCTAAGGCTGATGGAATATTCACAAAAAGTTGGCTCTTAGATTGCTGGAGTTTCATTACCTTATAAATAAGCATAGTAAACTTTATAAGGTTTAAGGTCTTATAGAGTACTATAAGAGCAGACTTTATTGGGTTCATGCTATAAAGCTGCTGACTTTCAAACTCTTTTCTTTTAGAAATCGCTATGCTTTATTTAACTTCGAGATATTAATTAGTCGATCGGAAATTATGAATTGTAATCGTCTAATCTCTGAACAAGTTTTTGTCTGCGCGGAGCATATCTATTAAGAATAGCGTTGCTTCCGGAATTAATAATTTCTGCTTCAGCGCTTCGTCTACTCTTACGCTAAGAGTGTTTATATCTTAAGGAATCTATACCATCCAATATATCAAACGTGAGACAGCTACCTCGAATCATGCGATAAGCACCACCAATAATAAGCAGGGTACCAGTGACCATCCCGAATAAAAAGTTTGGGTCTTGCGACCATCCTAATTCAGCCCATTTTTTAGCAGCTAAATAGCAACTCCCAGCATAGGCTGTACCTCCGAAGACTTCTAGCGGACCAATTAAGGATTTATTTTGCTTAATCTTTTCGTTATGTATTGGTTCTTCGTGCATGCGCACTTCTAAGTTTTTGGATCGGTTAAACATATTATGTTCCTTTAATCTCGCTTTAAAAAGCTTGCCTTTATAAATCGCTATGCTCCGACAATAGACAAATTATTTAAAGCCCAAGAAATTCACCAAGTTCGAGCAATTGGACTGCTGACTTTATACTAATTCATTTTCTCTTATACACATTACAGTTACCTATCTTAGAATTCGGTAGAACATCGTGGTCAATAATTTCATTAATACCAATAAGAGAATTATCGCCAATTTTAACTCCACCTAATATTTTTGCACCTTCAAAGAGAGTAACATTATTTCCAATAATTGTCTCTCCGTCAGGAGAATTTCCAATACTTACGTAAGGATGTATCTGCACATTTTCTCCAAGTATCACGCTAGAATGGATTATTGAACAAAAACCATCGCTATGTAAAGTTGTACTTTTTGGTATGCTCGGAGAACAACGAAAATTACTGATTAACTTATTTAAAAATACTGCCATCCGTGTATTCGCGTGTGCTAATCTTTCTGGAAAGAATATTTTCCCTGCGAAGGATAGGATGTTCTTTCTTCTTTCTTTTTCAGTTTCCACCCTTCTCTCACCAAAGTAATAATTTTAAAGTTTGTGATCTCCCGAGATATAAAATCTCACTAAGTTCGAGCAATTGGACTGCTGACTTTATATTCTACTTTTTGTATTTCTCCGGCAATAAATACGTCTGCTGCCCAGATACGCGCCGAGGCTTCAGCTGACTATAAAGAATTTCGTCTAGAGTCCGCCAAGGAAGATTCACTCTTTTTTCTGATTCTTCAACGCAGTTAGCTGTATTTTGACCGTTTGTAGACTCGCGCAGCGTGCGGAATTGCGTCACAATATATTGAAAAGGATTCATAATTTACTTTTTAGAGCAGCAGTTTTAAGCTTATGTATCACGATTTTTAATATTATACCTAACATTTAGCGATAGAAAGCCTTTTAACAGTAAAATCGTCACTTCATAATGATAATGAATAACGTTGCTGTAGTTACTCCAATGTACAATCGTATGAAAGAAGATGGCGAGAAGGGACTACGCAAAACTATTCAGCATCTTGAAGATCTAGCACAGCAAGGCTACAATGTTTATTTAGCAGAAGATGGATCAGAAGACGGCTCTCGCGAAGAGTTAATTAAATATAAAATTAAAAATCCTAACTCAAAAATTAATATTATATTATATCCAGAAAACCGTCAGAAAGTCGGAGCAATCGAAGAAACTGTAAGAAATCTACCTAAAGAGATTGAGTATGTTCTCTTAACAGACGACGATACTCGGGTTTTGAATCCAGAAGGAATCGAAGAAGTCATCGAGATGCTCGAAGCTGAAGGACACGCGGGAGCAGCGCTTAAGGTAGTTCCTGCAGTAGTAAATAAAGCTGACTTCAATAACTGTGAAACTCTAAAAAATAAAGCAAAATACCACTGGGCACAGGGTTTAAGGATCCTGCAAGATATGGACTATTCTCAAGGAAGAGTATGGTATGGATATACTACTAGTGAAAAAGCTGGTGTAAAACCTGAAGACTCAAAAGTTAGATGCATTGCCGGAGCTGGCGGAATCTGGAACCGAAACGTGCTAGAAGAAGCCTTTAGATATCACAGCAGGCGCCATAACGGCGATGATATGGAACTAACTGCATTAGTTCTGAAGATAGATAATGGCGCGCATTCTGTAACTTATACTGACAAAGTTGTCTTTGAAACAGAAACTCCTAAGACCTATCGAGATCTACTTAAACAGAGAATTCGCTGGGAACTAGGCGCGCTAGAGACATACACAAAAGAAGGCAAATTCTATCTTAATCAAATAAAGGACTGGGTACTTGGATTATATACAAATACTCAAGAAGAATTCGGAAAGCACAGATTAGCATCTACAACCCTCTACGAGTGGGGCGTTTGGGCAGCAGTACCAATTGCAGGAGCTCTCACATATGATGCAATAAAAACTGGAAATTATGAATATTTAGAGAACTTCGCTATTTTTGATACAATCTACAACAGCGCACTATTGGGATTAGCTGCTAAGAAAAAAGAAATTCGCTCCGTAAAGCAAGCTGTACTTGCACTACCGGCGTTAATGGCGTACCGAGTTGGAGTCACTTTCCCCGGAAAAGTCGGTGCAGTAGGGAGCGGTGTAAAAAATTGGGCAAAGTCTCTATCGAAGAATACCTCCCGAGACAGCCGACCAACTGGAGGAGTAGCAACTGCTTTCTCGAGAGTATTTAAGAAATAAGTTTTAATAGCTCTAGCGAGTAGATCAATTATGCGTTCTAGACAAAAGCCAGCGCCAGAAAAGCTTTTAAACTTATATAACTATATATAAGAGATGAAATCACAGATATTACATAGTCCCACACTTGAAAGCGTAAAGATGGTAGAAAAGACAATACGCGAGCATAGCGGTGAGTTCGGCAAATATCAGCTATGGAAGCACTTGCCGAGAAAAATGATGTATCAGACGTTTCAAGTAATAATTGACTATCTAGCAGAATCAAATAAGATAATCTTTGATAGAGACAGAGTAATTGTCTGGATCTGGGATCCAAAAGGAGTAAAGAGAGCTTTAATACGCGGAGTAACAGTTAGATGAGTGAGAAAGAGATAACTGTACAGTTTTGGGATGAGAAATTATATTCAGAATTTCAAGAATTAAAAGATGGGACTGGAGAAGATAAAGAGCGGCGCAAGTTTATTGACCGCGCACTAGATGACCTAAAACAAAATCCAGCTTGCGGTATAAAGATTCTGAGTAAATTAATACCTAAAGAATATAAGCAGAAATTTGGCATAAATAACTTATGGAAATATAATTTACCCGGAGCATGGCGGTTATTATATACTTTAGAAGCAGATAAGATTAAGATTCTTGCAATTGTTCTTGAATGGCTAAGCCACAAGGACTATGAAAGGAGATTTAAGTATGGTTAACCGAAGCAGATCAAAGCCAGCTTCAGATCTAAAAATCGCTAAAGAGCGAATCCAAATTCTATTTAGCGAAGCTAAGAAACGGCCAGAAAAAGGTACGAGGTATGTTTATTTAGCTAGAAAAATCGCTAAGAAATACAATCTTAAAATCCCATCCGAATTAAAAAGAAGCTACTGCCATCATTGCTATCACTATTTTACTGCTGAAAACGTTAAGGTTAGAACAAATCCTAAAACTAAATGTGTTGAATATAATTGCAAGGATTGTAAAAAGGTAACTAGATATGGATACTCAAAAGAGAAGGCAGCTTCAAAAGAATAATTTAGTTTATTAACTTTTTAAGCTCAACTAGCAACACCGTCTTAGCTGTTTTTTGCAACAAATTTTTCGAAATAATCAAATGTTTAGTATGATTTATCTCCATCTTCGTCGAAGTATGAAACGGAGAATAAGCTTCTTGCGTTAATCTGCGCTCGAACATCCTTAATTGTTTTTCCAAATTAATGCGCTCTAATCCGGCTTTATGAAATAAGTTCAATGCTTGCATTATCTTACGAGGTACGCGCAGCCTTAGCTTTTCTAGAATTATCTCTAAAACCTGCTTATTCGTAACCAATGAACTAATTATCTTAATCTGTTCTGGCGTCAGTTTTCTAAATAATCCCATTAGTTAAATATAAAACTCCCCAAATATATATATTTCGATATGCAACTGAAAATCATAGTCAAACCAAACTCGCCAAGAACTGAAATTCTAGAAGAATCCGAAGATCAAATAAAGCTAGCAGTAAAAGCAAAACCAGAGAAGGGAGCTGCAAATAGAGAAGTAATCAAGTTCTTATCAAAGCACTTTGGGAAAGAAGTTAGGATAATTAAAGGGTTGACTAGCAAACGGAAGCTCGTTTCTTTCTAACTAAGTGGTTTATTCCAGCCTTTATTCTATTTGCTCCAATCACGCCGCCGAGAGGAGATAGAACATAATAAACAGCTCCTCGGAGGTTTTCCATATCCTTAGTTAGCTTGCTAGCGCCAGCTTCTTTTATGGTTCCATTAGCAGCATCGATATTATAGTTTACTCCGTTTTTAAAAGTCATATCTGTTACATTAATTACTTCTTCCTCGAGACCGGTTCCAGTAGTATGGTCTACTTGAATAGCATTAATCGGAGCTGTATCCTTAAGATAGATAATATCATCTTGTGTTATACCGCCATTCTTAGACGGCCATACGCTCCATTGTGATACCTCAGGAATAGATTTCCACTTAGCATCAAAAGCGAGAAATGTTTCTAAGTCTCCCGTAATATTCTGTGCTGTGAGAGTGAAATGATCTTTTGCTGTCGCTAAGAATATTGGATCAAGTAATCTATATGCTAAATAAGCAGCACCAACAGCTGCACCAGCGTATAACCCGATATTCCCGATTGTTTTCCAATTTACCATTATACTACTTAAAGGGAATATTAAGTTCCTTAAAAAGATTTCTAATACTTATCTCACTCTGGCATGCGGAATAATCCTTTGCGCAGTTCGTAGAAAACTCCCTAACTTAAATTTATCAAAGGGCTTCATGTTACTGCACTTCGGATTAATAGTCTCTGCAGATTTATACGGCTGAATAACATAGCCCTTACAAACGCCAGTATGGCGAGTAATATTCTGAACGTCCTTTATCTCATGGATATTTGGTACAACAGTTGTTCTAAACTCATACGGAACTCCGGCAGTTAATAAAATCGAAATGGAGCGCTTAATATCTTTTAGAAACTCCGTCGCTTCCAATCCAATTGCCCGCGAATATTTCTCCGGATCTGGCTGATTCTTAATATCTAATGAAATAAAATCTACTAATTTCTCATCAATAAGCTGCTGCAACATAGAGGGATTCGTCCCGTTTGTATCTAGTTTAATTCGATAGCCAATGGCTTTAATCTTAGCGAATAATTCAGGCAAGTCTTTATGAATTGTTGGCTCACCGCCAGTTATTACTACGCCATCTACCCACGTCTTACTGTTAATTAAATGATCTCGTATTTTCGACCAAGGAATTGTGGGAATCTTATCTGGGTTCTCAACTAAATCAATTGTATAACACCACGGGCAGCGAAGATTACATCCGGGCAGATAAAGAACCGTAGTTATCTTACCTTCCCACTCAATGAAGGAAGAATCAACAAATCCCTTAATATCGACCATATACTTCTAACAAAGTAAGGTTTATTAAAGATTTATTTGCTTAAAACTTCATGAGGCTATTCATTGCAATTGAGATTCCCGCTGAAATCAAGCTGAAAATAAGAGCTTACGCTAAGAAATTCGAAGGGGTCCTCGATGCTAGATTTGTATCTGCTAAGAACCTGCACATAACTGCCAAATTTATCGGTGAAACAAAAGATTCAGATAAAATAAAGGCTAAGTGTAGCGAAATTAAGTCGGAGAAATTTAGAGTTGAATTAGCTAGAATTGGTGCATTTCCATCTAAAGATAATATTCGAGTTTTGTGGGTTGGCGTCTCGGACGGTGCTAAAGAAATTGAAAATCTAAATCAACAATTATGTGAAAAATTAGATATGAAAGAATGCCGCCAGTTTAATAGCCACATAACACTTGCTCGAGTGAAGAATGTGAGAGATAAGAAAAAGCTGGCCGAATTATTTACAGATGAAGAATTCGGAGAGTTCGAAGTTTCTGCGTTTAAGTTGATGAAAAGTACTCTAACTCCCAATGGACCTGTTTATGAAGTTATTGAGCAATTTAAACTTCAGTAGCCCGCCTCGTCTAATTCCTTAAATGGATTCTCATTTGCCGCTTTTACCCATTCAGAAACATTAACTTCGATTATTCGATTCTCGTTCTTTGTTATAACTTTCGTTATTCCGGCGTTGATAATCATCCGCCGGCACATCTTACAGGGCTTACCCGTCTGTTTATTCTCGTTTTCTAAATCTCGTCCAAGGAGATATAGAGTTCCGCCAATCATAAGCTCCCGAGGTGCGTGAATAATCGCATTAGCTTCCGCATGAACAGATCTGCATAATTCATAATGCTCTCCCGAAGGAATTTTACGCTCTTGACGATAGCATTTTCCGATATCCAAACAATTCGGTGTTCCTCTAGGTGCACCGCAGTAGCCAGTGCTAATAATTTGCCCATTATTTACAATCACTGCGCCAAAGGCGCGTCTTAAACAAGTACTACGTCTTGAAGTTGCATCGGCAATTTCTAAATAGTATTCATTCCAAGAGGGTCTTCCGTTCGTTGGGAACAATACTTCAGTAAGTTTGATGGATAATTCTTGCACATCTGCATTGTTTTCAATAACTATGTCTGCTGTCTCAAAGCAAACATCAACTCCTGTAACCTTATCTTTCTCAAACATTTGCTTTATCTCTTCTTCTGTATTTGGATCACTTGAGCGATCGCGGGCTAAAACTCGCTTAATTCTTGTATCTAATTCTGCGGTTATTCCAAGCAGCTTGAAATTATCCATCTGCCGTAGTACTTTTACCTCGCCAACATTACGAATCCCATCTACTATGAACTTGCTTCCTCCTGAATTATTTATTTTATCAATAATCTTTTGCGCAAGAATTCCCTCTCCGTGATTTGCCCTTAAACTGTTAGCAACGGAGATTAAATTATCTCTGATTCCCGATAATCCGCGTTTCTTAGTTTCTTCCCGAACAATATCTGAAGTGGAGAGATACTCGTAGCCTTTTTCCATAAGAATTTTAGCTACAGTTCCTTTTCCCGAAGCAATTAATCCGGTTAGTCCGATTATTGTTTTCATAATTTATACCTTACAAAATATACTCTGATCAAACGCTTTTGTACTAACTGGGCAGACTTGACGAGCAGTAAAAGACTTGCAAGGTTTTCTTTCCGAGCAATATCTGTAATTCATAGCTTTCGGGCGCACGTAGTTCCCAAGCCCAGGATCCTCAGATTTTATTTTATTTGCTATTTCTTGTGCTACGCCTCTTATCTCCCATTGCGCTTCAATGCAAGTTCTATGTCCAACAAATCCTATTGCGTTCCAGCCATTTACATGCATTAAATCCCATATCTGCAGTGAATGCGGAATAACTCCTATTGCTTCTTGTTTCGGAACGCCCTCAAGAACTAAATCCCGATACAAATCAAGCATTATTGTATTCTGGCGCAGATATGCATCTACGTGCGGTGAATTCCTAATTTTCGGGGGAATAACTATACATCTGCGCTCTGCTGCTGAATAGATAGATTCAACTACGTGATTTAAAGTTTTATTCCGCGTTGATTGATGCCACGCAGATAGAGACATCGGTGCTAAGAAAGTGTAGTGCATATGTTTTAGCATAGCAAGGTCAGCTTCATTCTTAGCTTCGATTGCAGATTTAATTGTCTCTTCTGGCAAGGCTATTCCGCATCGTCCTAAAAATACAACTTCTGGCTCGTCCGGAATCAAGGATTCCAATGTTTTATTCTTCTCTGAATAAAATTGAGAACTCGGATACCATGCAAGAACCTCTTGACTCGCGGGAGTTTCTTCAAGCGATATTGGCGCTACTTCTCGCGCAGCAGCTAGCATGTCCTCTACAACGTTATGCACTGCGTACGGAACAGAAGGTCTTCGACTCATTGATAAAAGATGATTTAGCTCTCTCGCATTTCCAGTTGTTTGGATATTTGTTAGGGCATAAAGCGGTAATAAGTTTCTCGCATCTTCAGGAGGAACAACTGCGGATAATTTTGTGTATAATTCATATGACTCACTAAGAACGCGTGCACTTTCGTCGGATAAATCTGAATCAAGAATTACTTGCGAAAGATAAAATCTATTTGCTTTAGTTCTACGAAAGGATTGCTGCTCATGTGCTAAATACTCTGGTGCGCAGAGGAATATTGTCGCAGCCCGAGTAATTCCTTCGATACAGTAGGTAAACGTTGTCTGATCTCCCACCGAACCATGCCCGACAAGGAAACTATGTCTTATCGCTCCATCCTCAGCTTTTTTGATCTCGCTCGCGGGAATTCCAGCCATATTCGGATACTTTTTTTGGATAGATTCGCGTTCCCATAGTACCTTTCGAATTATGTCTGCTTTAGCAAGATCTACAGAAGAATATTGAGAAAAACAACCCATCGCACCGATTGCTACTAGTTTATCTGGACTTAGCGATGGAAATTCTGATGTACCACTAAGAGTTGCAATCAGAGTTACATTAGGTTCAGGATCATAAGAACTCGACATGCACGTGAATTACAATAGCTTAATAAAAAGATTTATTCAGCTAAAGAAATAAGTCAAAAAAAACAAAAAAGAATTAAAAGCTAAAGGCAGCCCTTAGCTTAGCGAAAATCCACTTAATTATGTCCCATGGCGTAATTATATCCATTGAGCTAGCTTGCTCAACATTTACAACCAGTGGCTGAGTAGCAACTACTTTGCCTTCAGACATTAGACTAACGGTAGCCAAATATTGTCCGGATTCGTCTGCTATAACGTAAGCATAAACTTTCAGTTCCTGATTTGGTGCTAATACAACTGAAGCTGGTTCGATAAAGTAGCTAGCTACACCTGCAAGTCCATCTATCTTAAGTGTGTAAGTGCTTAGCTTATTTGAATTTACAACAGTTATATCTACTCTCTGCGTTTCGCCGCTTGCTAGAGTAATTTCATTGCTAACTAAAGACATTGACGCTTGCTTGCCAAGACTTATTCTCGGGGTCGTGTCGTCTTCATCTTCAAAGTCAGGAATAATGTATGAAGCTGATGATCGGGAAGAACCTCCTCCACCGTAACTTGAGTATCTAAAAGACTTAGGGCTTACTACAATTCTAACAATTGCTGTATCTTTATCACCATCTGCATCTGAAACAGTTAGCTTTGCAAAATAAGTGCCTTGTTTTGAGTAAATATGCGTTGGGTTTCTTGAATTAGAAGTAACACCATCTCCAAAATCCCATAGATAGCTTATTACACCATCTCCGCCGGTTGCGCTGCTGGTAAATTTAACACTCAGCGGTGCTGTTCCTGAGCTAGGTGATGCAGATGCATGTACTACGGGAACTGAATTCGCAGAAGGATCAATTACTTTAATTGTTACTGTCTCGAAAGCTACTGCTCCATCTTCGTCTCTTACTGTGAGCGCTGCTTGATAGGTTCTGGGAGTATCATAAGTATGCGTTGGATCTTCCAGGATAGAAACTCCGCCGTCTCCGAAAGCCCAGTAATACGTTACATCTCCTTCGATATCCGCTCCGAGTGAATTGAAATTGACAGTTAAGGGTGCTGTTCCTGAAGTAGGACTAGCACTAAACTCTTCAATTGTTGGATTATCATTTACTGAAGTCAGCGTAACTGTAATTGTTTGCTCAGCAGTTGTCCCCTCGCTATCTGTTAGGGTTAGCTTTAAGCTAGTTGAACCGAAGGCATTTTGCTGCGGCTTTATGCTTAAAGTATCTGCATCGATATCTGTAATACTTGCATAAATTAAATCTGAATCATAGTCGCTAACGGACCAGTCTAAATCTGTACTTGAATCTTCTGTGTCGGATTCATATTGAGTTAGATCAATTGTCCAAGTTGCTGCATCTTCGTCTTCAGTTTGAGCAGGAATATCTCCGACAATTATTGGTGCATTATTCTGAGTTGAGGGGTTAACGAATATTGAGAATTGCTGAATCGCTAATCCGCCATTTCCATCTTCGACTCTCAACTGAACGGAGTGAGAAATACCAACTTGTTGTAGTACAGGTGTCCAGGAGACAGTATTTGTATTCCCATTGAAATTCATCCAATTCGGGCCATCATAATATAAATAAAGCAAATCATCTCCGTCCGCATCAGTTGCAGTAATCCGATAAGAATAATATTCTCCGACAGTTGCTGTAGTTCCCGGTGTTGAAGTTATAACAGGATTATGATTTGGGAGAACGTCATCGGGTACAGTTATTGTTATTGTTTTAGTTGTTGTTATTAGATTACTTCCGCTATCTGCATACGCCTTTAACGTATAGGTATAATCGCCAGGAACTGGCTCGTAAGCAGCATAATTAAATGAACAGGAAGCGCCCGTACAGAGATAAGTTTGTTGGGTCTGCCCGTTTCTTATAACTTGCGCGTTTTGTAGATGTCCGCCTATATCTTCTACAGTAAAAGCTATTGTGAAAGCATTATCTTCAATAGAATAATGATTCTGAGCGACTAGTTGTGCGGGAGTTACGTCATTAATTGTAATTATTGGTAAGCTAAGTGCAGATGCTGAAGTAGCAACTAGCATTAGCACGGCTAAGAAAATGGATGTTAAGATAAGTTTCTTCATTTTATTCTCCTGCTAGCTCAGCTACTGCATTTTTTCCGTTATCATCAGTGTACTGGACGTTTGCTACAGATCCATCATTAAAGTAAAAGTTAGCTGCAGTTGGTTTACTAGTATCATTCGGAGTGATTACTTCGACCTTCGTTATATCCAAACCCTTGCCGTCAGTCAAATCATCCTTCTGATATTTATCTAATACAACTGACTGCTGCCATTCGTCCAAAGCATCATATCTGCTAGAGAATTCGCTCTGATTGAAGGTATCAACTCTTGCGTAATCATGCCAATCTAATGCAACTTGCTGACCATCTTGAATTGCTTGCTCCATTGCAGTAATATTCCGTTCCAGAGACTTTACTTGGTAGTCAGCGCTTCTAGCAATAGTATTGAATACTTTTAGATTGTTATGATCATTCTGCTGTTCTTTGACGAACCGGGTAAGCATTCGATCTAAATTATTAATTGCTTGTTCGTATTTCTCGTGAGTAGATTCCACATAATTCATCTGAGCTTCAGCTTTTGCTACTAGTTCTGGACTTACTAAATCCTCTAGTACTGCCATATTACTCTTGTAGTCATTGAACAAGTCTCGGTTAATCGTTAAAATCAACTTCTGAGCTTCGATGTTTTCCTTGAAACCAACTACTTGTTTATATATTTCAAGTGCATCATCTACGGCATAGATTGTTCTCTCAGTTACTACACTGTGTGTTGCGCTGAATAAGTCCTTAAGAGCGCTTGCTTCTGATTTTAAATAGGTTAGGTTATTTACCTTAGAATTTATTTTAGCCAGTTCTGATGCATTCACATCTGCTATGTCTTCGCCCAAAAGACCTGCTAAAGCACTTAGATTCTCAGAAACGCTTGCAGTTATTTGAGATGGTTGTGCTAAGTACTCTTCGAGTTGAGCAATACTTGCATTAGCTATATCATATGAACCATTGAAATTATCTGCTACTGCGGTTGATTCAACAAGCATGTTCTTAACTGATGTTGTATTAAGAGTTGTTCTCTCTGCTGAATCTCGAGCCACCACATATTTTCCATTTGCGACCTCAACTAGGTTAATAGCATCATCTTTTTGTGAATTACCTATATTTTGTAAATAATGTCCTGCATTTGGAATCGGAGACCAGTTAATTTCACCGTCGTCTAAATAATCCGCGACCTTCTCGATAGCAAGACCTCCGCCGAAAACCAATAACGCAGCTAATATTGCTTTACGCTTAGAAATTGTCTGTCTACCACTTGGTCCAGGGCGGTTAACTGTTGGCTGAGCAGGCACATTGGGTGCTTGATTAGCCTGTGTTTTAGCTACTTTTGTATCTCGCTTGTGGCTGATTTTCTGCTTATTTTGATGTTGAGCATTCTGTTGACGGTTATTCGCTGCTGGCGAAACTTGAAGTCGATCTTTCTTTCCCATATTAAATCACTAGCTAGAAGTAAATTGAAATACTTATAAGGATAAGCTTGTCACTTATTAGTAATATTTATCTGTGTGTTTCAGCCTAATTATATTAAAATATCCTCAGTTAACTCTATCCGCTATGAATGACAAAACGCTTCTTAAGGTTGCTGTAGTGTGGTCGCTGATAGGAATTCTAGCTTTGCTGTTTCTCTCAGAATACACTGAACCAGATAATGTAAAGATCATGGAGCTAGCAGAGCATATGGGATAATGTGCTTGCTCAGATAGAGGACGTTAACACTAAACTTCTTGAAAAGTACAGAGATTCTTGCTAGTTGCAAGCTAATATTCTCAGCCAAAAGCCTTAATAGTCTTAACTCCCTTAGGTCTTTTATGAAGGCCTAAGGTTAGTAATCATTAATCTCCTGGCCAAATAACACCGCTTGCAACTGAACAGAAAAGCTAGTTTTCATCAACGTCTTCAAATAAGACATACCAGTCTTGATCCCAAGCTAAGTCTATTTCCTGAGAGATATCACTTAAATTCTTAAGATTTTCGTTAAACTCCGGAATTAAGTCACCATAAAGATTGTAATATCTTATTGCTTCTGTCTCTGAGCCATAGTTTATTTCTTCTAGTTGTAAACGAGTATATTCTAATAGCTGTAAAGTTTGATCGCATAACTCGGACAGAATTTTTGCCTGTTCTATTCTATTATTGATCTCAGTATTATAGAATTCATTCGGAGCGTTATCTTTTAGATTGTTAAGTTTATTTTCTGCATGTAGAAGAAGTTCTTTGCAATCTCCTGACTGATCTTTTCCAGTAGTTATATAATTTATAGCAGTATCCTGGTAGTAGTCCTCTGTTTGTGTGTACCAGTTAACAGTATCTAAATTTGCACCAGCAAGATCATGAAAACTAGAAGCAGTATGATAATCATTTACAGCAATAATATAATCATTGAAGAACTCAGTATGATCTTCAGGAGACGGCCTGGACGCATAGAGATAAATTGAAGAAGCTATAGAAACTACAAGGAGTACTGCAAGGATAGATATAATTAGCTTCGGGCTTTTTGTCTCCTTCTTTTCCACATCCTTATGATCTTTCTTATCTTCCATCGTTATGATGCTGTATTAATTATATACGCGTAACTCTTAAAGACCTTTCTACAATTCGAGTTTTCAATACTTGCGACCCTTAACATCGAATACACCTACGTAGCAGGTAGGATGCCAGAGAAATTTTTTAAAATATTCTAGAAAGTCTTTTTAGTTTTTGCCTCTTTATTATATCGAATGAAAGAGAAGCTCATTAATAGAAGGGAATTCACATCAAGACAACAAGTTGGATTTACTGTAGGTATGGGGCTTATATTTGCTCTCTTTAGTTTCATTGGCTCAGTATTAGCTAATATATTATGGTGGTGGCAAATAAATCATGACGGATTTCTTTACCAAACAATATTCATTACAATATCTATTTTTGTAATAATAATTATTGTCGTATGGAAAGCAATGGTAAAACTCCTATTTAAGTAATTTGAGGAAGCATTAACTCCGATGGTGTCAGCGCGTAAATTTGAGCTATTTTTAGTGGTTATTGCAATTATAGGAACTCTCGGCGGTTCATTCGGCGGTGCATATTTCGGACACGTATTAGCTCGATCGCCAGAAGAATTATTCTTATATATAATTCCAAGTCTAGAAAATGATACTTTAGTATTTGACGTTCAGAATCCTTCAACAACTACCGCTAGAAATATAAGAATAAAATTTGAATTATCTGGACAGGGACAAGAGTTCGCTGTAAAGGAAAAGATAGCTTTCTTAACTAATGAAAAAGCTACTTTACGCGAAAAGTTAAACTATCGGTATATGGCGGTGAGCATTTTTAATAAAGACT
Source organism: Candidatus Pacearchaeota archaeon (assembly GCA_017608345.1). Classification (GTDB taxonomy): domain Archaea; phylum Nanobdellota; class Nanobdellia; order UBA10117; family JAFCGA01; genus JAFCGA01. Next base: position 18,293 of record JAFCGA010000008.1, read on the forward strand.
CTCAGCGACAATTTGCTACATTTGCTACTTATTCAGACTATGTAGAGAGTAACATATCTTTTACAGAAAACTATAAGATATCTGCTAGCTGCGATAACTGTAAGCCCGAAAATATAGCGATATCTCCACCATATGTTAATACATATAAACTCATTAAATGTGGAAACCTTATGAAAGCTGACGCTTGCATTAGGACCTCTGAGCTTGCTCTTTAAGCTGAATCCAATAAATTATTCTTTGCAATATTGCAAAGAATTAATGGGGGTTCTTCAGAACAACGTACTCCTGCGATGGGCTGTATTGTGCTGCCGGTTGTGTTTTATTTTATCTAAGCGCAGCGTGATGAAATTCCGAAACGAAGTTGAGGTTATTTTATCGAATACAGAAATAAGCAATTAATTACTCAATTCAAGCTATAAATTCTTTTAAATCTAGAATTATAAGTAACTGTATGGTAAGATTAGAATTAGAAAAACTTCCAACTAATCGATTAGAAGAAGTAGTTATAGCAACTGAGGCCAAATATCGACGAATACTTGACTTTGCAGAGGAGGCTGTTGAAGAACTCGGAGAAGAAACAGATTACGAGCTACATGATAGTTACGCTCGCAGCACGCATAAGCTCACTGATTTCTTTGGGTTTGATTTTCAAACAGATGGGGCGTTCAGCATGTTCGGCGGAAGAGGTCTACGGATAAAATATAATAAATCAGAGGTTCTTAAAATTGAATATTGGGACAAAGAAAAATTCCAAGTAACGCGGGTCGTTCCAGGAGAATGGATGGACAAGCTAGCGGAATATATGACTCAGAAGACTGCTTTATTTGATAAGTATAAGTCGGGGCAAACAGATAGCACTTCTACAGCTACTATAGAACATAATGCTAACGTTCGTAAACGCAATCACTTGTTTGAAACAGCGAAAAGACTGCAAATGACCCTCTAGAATGAATCCTTCAGAACGACGTACCTCTGCGAGGGGTTGTATAATTCTTTCAGTAGTATTCTACCTTGTTTAATTAATATCGCCTACGTTGATGCATATTCCGTCTAGGCGGAAACCTTCCGCGGGGAGGCCGATTCATAGTTCGAATTGCTAGCACTCGCTTCACACGTGGCGTGTCTAAGTGCGTTATATCGAAATCAGAATACCTCTGCTGAATACGACCATAATTCTCGTGATCATACTCGCATAACAGATTAATTGCTTTTCCTGCTTCTCCGGCTCTGGCGGTTCGACCTATCCGATGCACATAATCTTTAGCATCTTTCGGAATCTCATAATTATAGATGTGAGATACATTTTCGATGTGTAATCCTCGCGCTGCAACGTCTGTGCAAACCAGCACACCTGGGCCGCTTCCATTAAATAGCTTCATAGTTTTGGTCCGCTTATTTTGCGACAAACCGCCATGTATTGCTATCGCGTTTACGTCATTTGCTCGGAGATTTTTCACAACAAAATCTGTATTTCTTCGCGTATTACAGAATACCATCACTAACTTTGACTTTTCAGCCTTCAGTAAATGCACTAGTAACGATAGCTTCAGGTTCTTTTGAACATCGTAATAAACTTGCTTAAGTTTAGACGGGTCTACGTGTTTTGTGACTGAAACAATCTTCGGTTTATTCATGTAGTCATCTGCTAAATCTTTAATCTCCTCTGAAATAGTCGCTGAGAAAAATAAAGTTTGCCGCTTTTCTGGGCAAGCTTGCATAATCTTCTCAACATCATCGATAAAACCCATATCTAGCATACGATCTGCTTCGTCCAAAACTAATAATTTCAGCTTTGAAAGATTTATGGTCTTTCGTTCAAGATGATCTAATAGTCTGCCGGGAGTTGCCACAACTACATCTGCTTTTGGCAGATATTGAATCTGTGGATTAATAGAAACTCCGCCATATATTGCCATAATTTTCAGAGAACGGTAAAGCTGTTTCAAAGCGTCCTTTACTTGTTCTGCTAGCTCGCGAGTCGGAGTAAGTACTAATACTTGGATACCTTCCTTTGCTTTTACAATTTCAGCAATGCTGCATCCAAATGCCAAGGTTTTACCTGAACCTGTTGCAGATTCTCCGACCACATCTTTCCCCGCAAGAATATGCGGAATTGTCTTTTCTTGTATTGCTGTTGGTTTGGTTATATTTAATTTTTCAATAGCTCTGAGTACCATAGGGTTCAGACCTAATTCTTCGAATTTTTTCATTATATTGAGCGAGGATTTATTTGTCCAATAGCGCAATGTAATCCGCGAATTGCTCCTCGTTGACTAATTCGCGACATAGTATTGTCCTATTTACGTTAACAGATTGGTAGAAAAAGCGAAATGTTCGAAAACTCAAGCAAGTGCTGTCTCTTAACTGTTAATCTAATATTAATGGGTATTTTTTAGCATTTATAAGCCTATCTATTAGGACTACTAGTTGATAATTACTTGTTTGCGATAAGTAGTATTATGCTGTCTTTTGTGTTATTTAGCCAACTACTCGCTTTCTACCTCAGCTTCGTCAGCAGGTTTAGTAACGCATCCGGGATCTTTCTTATTCAAGAATTCATTTATGTGGTGGGTTACGGCATTATAAAATAATCTCTCAAAGTCCTCGGGAGTATTATCTTTCCGCTGCCATTTACTAATAAAAATTTCCTCAGTAGCAGTTGTGTGGTACTGAGCATCCTTAAGTCGAATTAGGATAGATTTTATATTAGCGTGTTCCATATTCGTCCAATCAGTAATACCCACTGTATTAGAAGTATTTCCGTGTCCGAGTCCAATTTTGTATTTATTTTCATTGTTCTGATAAAAATCAACTTTCCCAAATCGTTTATCTACGGACTCGAAATTAAGAATAAACATATTTTCACCAGCTAAGTAGTGCGTAAGTGCAGTTTGTAAATTTTCATTTGAACATAGAGTACCGCAGAACTCATTAATTCTCTTAACAACCGGCTCCCATGCAGAAGTATATCTTTCTAATTCAGAGCCGAACTCATCAATCTTACCTATTAAATCTTGAAGTACCATTTTAATCACTAAATGAGAGTAAATCTTATAAAACTTCCCTCTGCTCCCTCAGACCATCTAGCTCAACAAAGAATATATTCTGCTATCTGCCCAAAACTAACTCCCCATTTCCAATCAAAACAGTCTCAAAATAGTTAAGAAGATTTATATACTTTAATAAAAATCTATTCGCATACTATGGAATTTATTGAAAAAATGAGGGGTTTCTTACTAACCCCAACAAAGACTTTCAAAGCTGAACGAAAAACCAGCTTTGTTGATGCGATTAAATACGGACTACTTGGATTACTAATTATGGCGATTTTAACTGCAATAATTACTGCAATCTTTGGCGCAATAGATGTATGGAGCATCACGCAGCCAATCGGAGGGGCAGCTGGAACCACAACTCTTGCAGCATTCTTTGGAGTCATAGTTTTTGGATTTATTGGATTAATGCTTGTCGGACTTTGGCTACATCTCTGGGTATTTATCTTCGGTGGAAAGCAAGGCATTGCGAATACGCTAAAAACAGTCTTCTACGCATACAGTCCAGTTTATGTACTCGGATGGATCCCGATTGTTAGTTTCTTCGCAAATATCTGGCATCTCGTATTGACCGTTATTGGACTAACTAAATTACAAAAATTAAGTACGGGAAGAGCAGTCGGAGCAGTAATTGTAGCTATAGTGATTCCACTAATAATTATCGCTATGCTAGCAGCATGGGCCATTTCAATAATGGGTCCAACGTTTCTTACAAGTCTAACACAGCTGAGCACACTACAATAAAAACTTATTTTTCTTTTATTATAAGTACAGCTTAGCTGGGCTTATAATTAGAGAAAGCTTTGCGATTAAATTAAAGCTTTTCCTTTATTATTTCTCCTTGGAAAGTGTAAACTTCAGAATCTTTCCAAGCATCCTTATCCAAACCTGCTTTTAAGCTAGTCTGCTCTAAGAACTTCTTTGCGTCCCAATTATATTCAGTAGCAACTTGTGGAAGAAGCAATCCAGAATAATGACCTTGCCTTACAATTAACCCATCTTCACCAATCTTTATCTTCTTTGGGTCTGGTTTTATTTTTTTAGGCTTAGTTAATAGCGTTATTTCTAGCTGGATACTCTTAAGCTCCGACTCTTTTACTGCGGCGAATCTAGAATCCTCAAATGCTGCGTATTTTGCGGCTTTGATTAACGCAATTCCTAACCGCAACGTAGGTTCTGGAAAGCCAATGCAACCTCTGAGCGACTTATTTTTATATAAAGTTACAAAAACTCCTCGCTTCTCAGTAAGAATATTTTGAAGTTCAATCGGAATATGAATCTCTTTATCAGAAAACTCTGACGCTATTGCTTGTCGAGCTAGCTTAATTAGTTGAAGCTTATTTTCTTCGAGCATTATTACTTAATTAGCTTCTTAAGCTCATCAACTTGCTTAGAAAGAGCATCAACTGCAGAATTCCAAACCTTTTTTGCGTCCTTTCCTTTTGTTTTTAATGTAAATTCCAGAGTACCTACTTGTGGATGCGTCACGCGGTATCCAGCGAAAGTTGTTGCTTTATCCTTCCAGAGCTGATCCTTAACCAGATTAATAAATCCCTGATCTTTCTCCTGGAAACTAAGCTTTAGCAAATCTTTTTTTGAATCTATAACTTTAGGTTTCATAAGAAAAGGATAGAGAAAACGGTTTAAAAAGCTTTTTACGCGCTTACTGCAATGCCTAACCAAGTATCTTATTAAACTGCTCCTTGCGATCCTCGGAATATAAAAGTAGCTTAGCAGCTTGCTCAAAAAAGTCATCGAAAGATTTGAATCTGCCTTCTTCGATGTATTTCTTGATTTTTGCTACTTGCTCTTTTGGGAGATTTATTTCCATCTTAGTTTTCGTCTCCGACTGCATTTCAGAAACTACCATAAAGAAATCGAAGATTTCTCTTGGCCAAGAAAATCCAAATGATTTTCTTTGGAGACACGAGGAAAGTAACCCACTTCGTGGCTTTCCGACGTGTGTATTAATTACTATTTCAAAGCATATTTAAGCACTTCTGAAACATTCTTCACAGGAATTACTTTAATCTTCTTCGCCATGCCGTTGCTTAGAACAACGTCTTTGGTATTGGCTTCTGGAATTATTACTTGTTTTAGTCCTGCTTCAATGGCTGCTTCTATTTTAGACGTTATCCCTCCAACTGGAAGAACCTCACCTCTCACGGACAATGAACCGGTCAGAGCTGTATCTTGCCGTATAGCTTTATTCTTTAAGGCTGAAATTATAGCTGCAGCAACTGCAATGGATGCCGAATCTCCTTCTACACCTTCGTAAGTCTGCAAGAACTGAACATAAATATCTTTAGTCTCACCAATATCTTCTCCATACATCTTTTTAATCACCGCTGAGACATTTGTGATAGCTTCCTTAGCTATGTCTCCTAGCTTTCCAGTAGCTGCAACAAACTGCTCTGCTTCTCTTCCGCCAACTGTAACTTCCGCTTCAATTGGCAGGACTATCCCCGAAGCTTCGCCGTCTCCGCCGAGAACAGCTAATCCATTAACTCTGCCAACCTCTGCTCCAGAAGTACGAATAACTTCATACTCTTTTTTGCGCTCAATATACTTATCTGCAATTTGCTGCTCTAAATTTCTAGCTAATTTCTTCGCTTCAATGATATGCGCTGGCTCTACAACTTTGTCTCCTTGTTCCTGAGCTAAATCACCCGCGGCTCTTATTAATCCGCCGAGATCTCTCAGCTTCAAAGTTAGCTTGCCTTTATGACCTGCTCGCCGTCTAGCTTCGTTAATAATATCTTGCACTGCAGCATAGCTAAAATGCGGTATTTTTCCGTCTTTCTTAATCTCTTGAGCTATGAAATATGCGAAAAGCTCTTGATTCTTAGGAGTGTCATCAATTATATCATTCATATACACTTCATAACCATATCCTCGGATTCTGCTCCGAAGTGCAGGGTGCATATTCTGAACAGTTTCCACATTTCCAGCTGCTACGAGGATAAAATCACACGGCACGGGCTCGGTTCTAACCATCGCTCCGGCTGACCTTTCTGATTGACCGGTGATTGGATATTTTCGCTCTTGGAGAGCAGTTAGCAACTCCTGCTGCATCTTTGGCTGCAAGGTAGCAATTTCATCAATAAACAAAACACCTCTATTTGCTTTATGAATCATTCCAGATTCAACTCTTAAATGCGCGGGAGTACCTAATCCGCCGGTTTGGAAAGGATCATGAAGTACGTCTCCCAGCAGAGCTCCAGAATGCGCAGCAGTAGCCTCAATAAATGGGGCCTTCTTTGCCGTAGCATTATCAACGATTAGTTTCGGCTCAATTACTTTCTTCCTCCGCATAGACATTGCAAAAGACAAAGCTACAATTCCAACAAACATCATTCCCGCGAGTAGAGACGCTGCAGCCATAATATCGCCATAAATATCTCGCATCCACCACGGGATCAGAAGTGCTACGAACGCTAGAACCATAAACAATATCTGCTGATTCTTAGAGCCGCTCATCGCTTTTAATTTGGCTTTCTGCACTAAGCTAATTCCCTGACCTGCCGGGAGAGTCCTAACGAGAGGTTTATTCCCATCCTTCTGATTAGTTAACGCGAGGATATCCACTAGCTTAGATTTTGGTAATAGCCCCGCTAGCGCTTGGCCGAGCATAGATTTCCCAGTACCAGGAGTTCCAATTAATAAAACATGTCTCCTTTGTTTTGCAGCTTTTTTGATAATTGAGACGCCATCAGCCTGACCAACAATTTGATTCACGATTTTATCTGGAACTTTTAGGTCTGCAGTTGTTTTAAATCTCATACTAATTTAGATATGGGAAAGATTAAAATAAGTATTGGTAAGCAAATAAAATAACTTAAAAAATAATAAAAACTATCCGCAGCTAGCATCACTGTCTTCGCCAGTGCCTCCGCCAATACCTGGCGAAGGTGAAGCTGCGTCTAATTCAGTATCGCATTCTTCAGGTGCATCGTTGAAAGCTGCGCAAACTGCTTGTTTTATTGCTTCAGGTGATCTTCCTGCACTCACAGTCTTTCCGTTAATTACTAGTGTAGGTGAGCCACGTACACCATAGCCTTCACTTGCTTCAGCAGTTACTTTATATTTTGGGAACTTTTCTCCTGAATCCAAGTCTTCCTGAATAGTAAATTCTTCGGTTGTTGAATCTATACAAGTCTGAAGCTTATCTGCATCAATGTCTGCTTCTTCTAGACATTTATCAACATCGTCTGAAGCTACGAAGCAATTTGCATAAGCTAAATATTTATCGTTGAATTCTTCCTGTATGCAGTACTGTCTAGTATTCTCGGTAGCTTCCTTTTCACCATGCATAATGTAATGAACCCAATCTACGCTCGAATCTATTTTATCTCCAAACAGCTCCATTACTGGCAAGAATCCTTTCTGCATCTGTAAACCATACGGACAATAGCTCATTACGAATAACTCTACTTTCGGTTTATCAGATTTCGGAGCATCTGGTGTAGGTGGTGTAGTTGCTTCCTCAGTTACAGGAGTTACTTCTTCATTCATATCATATAATTGGCCGACAATTAGTTGAGTGCCATCTCTTGAAACGTAAACCGTAGCTTTATCTCGCTGTTCTTCACCTTCTTTAATATCTAATTCTACTGCGTAAAAGTCTTCTTCTTCTGTAACTTCTGAAACTTCTGCAGACATGCCTTGTTTTGCTAGAAAATTACCGGTTATATATTCTGCAGCTGATACGCTTGCTGCGTCTCCGGAGATTTTTCCACCTGCATTGAAGAGAGTTATTACAACAGCTCCAATGAAAATTCCGATAATTAAGCTCCCGAAAATCGTTGCCAATTTATTTGGTTTTAATTTAGGTATGCTAATATTTGGTGCTTTAAGATCTAATTTAATAGCCTTCTTTGGTTTTTCTTGATCTTTATTTTCTTCTGCCATTTTCAGAGAAGTTATGAACAAAACTATTTAAGTTCTTTGCTAAGCAACTGAATAACTCGTTTCTTAAACTTTTCTAAGTCTCTTACTTGAATATGCCCTCCAGCTGCGGGTATGTGTCCGCCTGCTGAAGAATGTTCAAACCCTTTGACTGCTTTCTCTAGCAAGGCATTCATCTTAACTTTGAAATCCTGCCTTCGTGCACTGATTGTAACCTCTCCACCCTTTGCTTCGGTTGTGATAATTGTTGTCTTCGGATGCAGATTACTTATTAGCGTAGCTAGCACTGATTTTATTGGATATTTTGGTTCAAGTTCGTAAAATATGAGGTTTTGCTTTGGGTGCAGCTCAGCAAACTTCTCTCGATTATCTACCCAATAATTAATTTCCTTTTCGACAATTGCATATTCCTTAGTTAGTTTTAGAAGCTCTGTCGGACCATTTGCCGAATAAGTTTTCCAGAAAGCTGCGTCTAATTCTTTGAGAATTGCAGCGAAATTTAAGAAATTAGAGCCCCTTCCGAGCGTAGTTTTGTAAATATCTTTGTTCCATTTTAAGTTGTACTTTTGATGAACTGCCTTAACGAATTTGCTCCAGCGTTTATGATTCATATCGCCGATTAATCCAGCTACAGATATCCAGTCTAAATCAGAAATATCTACTGGAGAAATATCAAAGAGGAACTTTGAAACGCAATATTCTGAGCCATCTTCTTTTTTATTTAGCATAACTGGCTTAATTAGAACAGTTCTCTTAGAATTAAGGTCTTGATAGAGCTTATGGTGATCCACAATTAATATTTTTGCGAATTCTTCGACTAGCTTAATTGTTTCGGGATCTTCATCGACACAACAATCAACACAAATTAGCTTTGTGATTCCTGCTTTTCTAAGATCCTTGACATGTGCGTGACTTATTGTAACTCTGCTAGGTTCGGTGTTCATTCTTACATCTATTCTTTTTCCTCGAAGCTTTTCAACAATCTTTGCTGCTAAGACGCCTGAGCAGATTCCATCTGTGTCCGAGTGATGCAGAACTGCTATTTTGTCCTTTGATTCTAGCTCTCTAAAGAACTGGTATGTTTTCTTGACTAACGTGTGCATGTAGTATTTGAGCAGCCTTAGACGTAAAAGTCTTTCTATCAAGCTACTTGCTTAGTAAAAAAATCCATAAGTATTTTATTAATTAATTTGCTGTGAGTTATATTCAAATAGTGACCTCCAAAGATACGATGTAATTTAGAATCAGGTATTTTATTGTGGAGCGTAATCGAGCCAGAATAAAGAGCAATTATATCAAGATATCCGCCAACTACTAAAGTAGGTTTAGCAATTTTATGGAGCCGATTCTCCAAGCTATTTTTCCGGTCAGCTAGCTCTCGAACTTCTTCGATTGCAGTTTTTTCATGAGCTGCTTTCACTTCATTTGAAATTGACTGCGCTAATTCTCCTGAAAGATCATGCAATTTTCCATACATCGCTGTAGTTAAGTCAATCAGTCTATCGATTGGTGGGGAGAAATACTTATGCGCCTCTGCTACAATTAACACTGCTCCGAAGAAGGGTGTATTGATGGGCGATAATTTCAAAGTTGGTGCTGTATTAAGCAAGACTAGTTTATCAACTAAATCCGGACGAGTAAGCGTTGCATTTAATACTACGCCGCCTCCCAAAGAATGACCTACGCAATATAATTGATCGTGATTGCTGCGCAAGCTTTCGAGTATTTCTATGACGTCATCAGCAGCGCACCGTAATACCGATCCATTGTTTGAATCGGGGTCTGATCGGCCATGACCGCGCAAATCAAGAGAAAAGATGTGGTATCTAGAGAAAGCTTGTACTTGCTTATTAAAATAGCTCTCGCCGCTGCATAATAACCCGGGGAGTAAGAAAATCGCGGTGTTGCTCTCGGGATTTCCAGCTTCATAGAGATATAATTTCGCGCTATCTCTGGTTTCGAATACTTTAGATTGCATTCACAGAATTATTTGGAAAACATAAAATATCTTTCTATGATTTAGAACAAGTTACAGTTAGATTATTAATATTAAATTTAACTGGCAGAAACTGCTCAACAACCCAAATGTTTGTCTTCAAATGTTCTGAAATTCTTGAAGTCTTGAACTCTCCTCTTTTAGAAAGAGCTAAGAAAGGGATTAATTGGTCAGCTAGTCGATGATCAACAGTTGCTTTCGATGCCATTTCTTTTGCTAGCTTTCTTGCGCATTCTTTTCCAACTGTTTCTGCTGGCTTTCCTCTTTCTCCAATAGCGTCTGCACCTAAATTGCATTTATCATAATGTGCATGAGCATGCATGCAAGCCCCGCCGCTAAAGGAATCAACATAATTTATTTTTGCGGAGATATTTTGTTCTGGGCAAATAGATTTGAATCCTTTGATCATTCTTTCAGCTACTTTTGCGTTTTGTAGTGGTTTTGAGGCAACTGCGTGCAAGTCGATCTTTTCGAAGTTTCCTTGCTCTTTTAGAATTAGCGGTTTTAGTTTAGCTGGAGTTATTTGAACCTTAACTTTTCCGCCGCCTTTTGGATAGAAACCGTATCTAATTATTTCTGCGCTGATTTTGAGATTCATTCTTGCTAGATGTTCTGCAAGAATATGCTGAAAATACTCTATCGGCGGCGACATCCAGACGTTTGTTCCTCCGATAATTTCTATTTCAACTTTTCCTGGCGCTTGAGAAGCAATTGGAACTAAAGTTTGCAGAACTAACGTAATTGAGCCAGCAGTTCCAACGTCGAACTTGAACTTTCCTGACTTGATTTTGTTTGGTATGAATTCAATCTCTGTTGAGCCTAATTTAGCATTGGTTTTTGCTTGACATAATTCTGCTGCTGCTAGAATTCCTGTTAGGTGTTGCGGTCTTAATCCAGGCTGTTTTCTCTTTTTTCTAATATTTATTATTTTTATTGGCTTGTTTGTGATAGCTGAGAGAGCTATTGCTGAGCGCAAAAGCTGACCGCCGCCTTCGCCGTGAGAGCCGTCGATAATTAGCATGTTTTTAGAAATAAGTTTAGAGTTAAATAGCTATTTCTTTTTCTTCTGAATTTCTCTTAGATGTTTTCTTACTGCAGAAGGAAAGTCTTTATCTCTCAGGCCGAGTTGCGACTTAAGTTGTTCAATACCTGATTCCCAATCTCCAAACGGTATTCTCGCATGAGTTAACTTTTTCCCATGCGAGTATCTCGGCAATTTAATCAAATTCCATAATTCATTATTACGAAGATTCGCATCGATATGGTGAATAACTTCATTAATGCCTATTGGACCTTCATTCTTCGAATATAAATATCTATGAAGGGCAGTATTCTTATTTTCGAATCTAAAATAACCTTCTTTATCTAAATATATCTTATTACCGTATCGCTCAGAATATAATTTAAAATAATATTCCTTACTTTTCTTTTCTAATTCTTTTGTTAATTTTTTGATTCTGGCTTTTTCATTCTCTGTTTTTCTAGACTTTTCCCTTAACTCTGCTAGATGCTCTTCTTTCGTTTGAAGTTCATACCTAATCTTTTCTAGTCCCTTTTTCATAGCCCATAATCTAATCAAGTAGCTTGCTATTCCACCTCCAATTATTAACGAGATTATCAAAGCGGCTGCATAAATCATAAACTTTCTTTCTTCAGCTTCTTTATCCACGATATCATCTAACCTTGCTTGTTCTTTTTCCTGGCGTTGATCAGCTTCAGCATTAAGCTGACTCGGAGATTTAGCACATAAACCGCTGTTCGGATTAATGTAACCAGTAATGCATTCTTCGCTCATTGCACACTTTGGACGATTATCGAGCGAAATAATAGATTTCATAACACATCTCGTATTATCACTACACTGAATCTCATGAGCGCTACACTTACAATCATTATTGAAGCAAGTCTCAGAATTTGAGCAATAACCTTTTACGCAATATCCGCCTCCGCATTCTGAGGGTTTTGTACAAGCTGCTCCGTCATCTGCACCAGCACATACTTCTTTCTTATGTTCGATTTCTACCAACTCAGCATATACTGGACCAGTATTTTGATACTGCACCTCATGTACTCCAGTCCATCGGAAATTCTTACAATAACGAGTGTTGAATGGATCTTCAACCGGAATTTCGATAAAATCACTTGCCGGAATTATCAATTCCTTAGTTATAATTTGATCTTGTGACCGCCTATGTGGCGGACACCAAGGGTCATTTTTGGCGTTTATATTAAGTTTAATACTAACGGATAAATTAAGATCATTCGGATTAATGACTTTTGCTGGCTGATTCCATTCGCTATCGAACTCAAACATAATCTCCTTTAATGGAGCACCAGAAAGATCAAAAGGAAGAAATTTGCTCTCAACTGAATCAACCACTTCCTTAGTATATTGACAAGTCTGATTTTCTGCATAAACAGCAGTAGTCAAAAATAAAAGTATGAATATAACAAAGATTAACTTGCGCATAAAGTAAGTAAGAAACTAAAACTTAAAAAATCTCCGAGAGACTTTGCATAAACTATAAATACCAAACACTTATTTTAAACTTATGGACAAAGTTCTCAACAATGCAAGAGTAATCTGCGACAAAGTTCTAGACATTAAGAAGAATGAGAAGATTTTAATCATTGCAAATCCGCGTGCTGACTTGCTCAAAATAGCAAGAGCTCTGGCAAAAGCTGCAAAAGAAAAGGGTGCTAAGCCAGCTAAATTTAATGCAGAGCAGAGGAAGCACTTAGATGGAGATTATATACTGGTTCAGCCAAAGAAAACCTCGAAAGACTTTATGGAAGAGTATGTTCGTGATGCAATTATCGCTAAGCCAGAGATTGTTATTTCAATCCCCGCTGACAAATTGGGTAAAGACAGAGTTGGTTTAGAGAAGCCTTACAAGAAAGGGAAAATTGTGAGGGACAGTTTACTCATGTTCTTATTAGATACCAAGCAACTCCGAGGCTTCTGGACGCCGCACATAACGCTAGATACTTGGGAGCGAACAATTGATATTGATTATGACTTGCTGCGATCGAGAGTTAAGAAGCTAATTAAATTATTCAAAGATGCTGACGTGCACATCACAACTAAGAAAGGAACTGATTTAAGAATGAGTTTGAAGGGTCGGCAGCCGCTGCCAGATAACGGTGATATTTCTAAGAAAGGCGGTTCGGGAAATATGCCTTGCGGTGAAGTCTTTTTAGGCCCGAAGATTGGCTCTATGCAAGGAACTTGGATATTAGATGGGATGATTCCTTTGCATTCCGGAAAGATATTGTTCTTAGAAAAAGATCCGCTGACAATTAAGTGGGAGAAAGGATATATTAAATCAGTTAAGGGGAAGCAAGCTGCTAAGTTATTGGAATCAATTAAGTGGGCTGAAAAAGAAGCTAAGACAAAGTTCAAGGGAAAGAAAGCTGAAAAATATTTCAAGAACGCTCGCCACTGCGGTGAGTTAGGTATTGGTCTAAATCCAAATGCTAAGATTGTTGGAACAGTTTTAGAGGATGAGAAAATTATGGGAACCTTTCATCTAGCAATTGGCATGAATTATGAAGGTGATGCTCCGGCATTTATACATTTAGATGGTGTTACGCATGATCCAACTATTGAAGTTATTAAGGACGGAAAGACGAAGGTGATTATGCGGGATGGGGAGTTGCTGTTCTAGAGCTTTCCTAATTTCTTAGCTAGCTTCTCAGTCTCCACCAACAACGCTTCAACCTCTTTCAAACCTTTTTCCCAGAAAGATTTCTTAGTAATATCAATTCCTAATTTAGCAAAAATACTCTTTGGAGATTCCGATAATCCTGCTGCTAGAAATTCTTTAACATTAACAATAAACTTCGGATCTTTCTTAACGGAGTTTTGCAAAGCTTTTGATATCAGCAACCCATTTGCATAAGAATAATTGTAAAAGAAAGCTCGTATGTGACTCCAGTAGACCCACCATTTCTCAGAACCTTTTGACTGCTCGACAGCAGAGCCCATGTACGCTTCCATGTGCTTCTGGAACAATTTGCCGATTTCTTCTTTTGATAAATATCCTTTTTTTCTAAATTCTTTGTGCAGTTCTTGCTCGAACATGTAGCAAGCAATCTGCCTGAAGATTGTTGAAACATCGTCATTGAGTCGCATCATCATCAAAGCTAATCTAAGTTCGTCGTCTGATTCTTCCATTAATTCCTGCAGAACAAAATCTTCCATAAATGTGCTTGCAACTTCTGCAGTCGATAAAGGCGTACCAAAGTTAATTGCATTTTGTTTCTTCTTTACTAGCTCATTATTTATTCCATGACCGACTTCGTGAGCCAAAGTTGTTACTTCTCTCAATTCTGGTCCATAATTTAACAAAAGGTAAGTTGGCTGCGAAATTAAATGGTGCGTGCAAAATGCTCCGCCTCGCTTGCCTTTGCGCGGATAAACATCAATTAAATTATTACTCACGAACTCATTGAAAATTTCATAAAATTCCTTGTCAAGGTTTGCTAGAACTTTGCTAACTAGCTCAACAGCTTCAGAATATTTTATTTTCTTGTCAATTTTTCCGTAGTTAACATTTCTTTCATGATACTCTAGCTTCTTTACGTTCATTAATTTAGCTTTGAGTTTGTAGTATCGTTTAGCAATATCAAACTTCGAAGAAACAGCTTTAATTAAAGTATCAACTACTTCCGAATCAACATCATCGCCTAGATGTCTCATAAAATCTGGTCGAGGAGATCCTCGAAGCTCGTCAGCGATTTTCTTAAATTCGAGAACAGAATTCAGCTCTGATTCAGCTACTTCAACATATTTTACTAGAACTTCGTTAAGCGCCTTTGCCGCAGAATCGCGCGCTTTTTTATTCGGGTTATTGATCAAAATGAACAGCTCTGAGAAAGTTTTCTTTTCTTTCTTCTTAGAATCTACAAATACCTCGCGCTCTTCTTTAGACAGAAAGCTCCCGAGCATACTGACCCAATTTCCGTAAGAAGTTTTTGAAACCAAAGTCATAATCTTTTCTTCGGGCTCACTCAACTGATACTTTGCGCTAGCAAATAATCGCTCGAGGAAGTGCTTGTAATCTCCGAGAGATTTGTAAGCTAGAAATTTCCTTTGAATTGTTTCAGTAACTTTCGCCAGTCTTAGTTCGAAGAATTGCAGATCATTTCCAATTTTCTTTGCAAAATCATCTACTTGATTTAGCTTTGCTTTGATTTTTGGATTAGTCTGCTCCTGCGATTCCCTCAACCCAAAATAATATCCTTCATTTCCACCTGCAGCATAATAAGTTTGCAGGTCGTTGTATTCATCCAGCGCTTGCTTGAGAA
Source organism: Candidatus Pacearchaeota archaeon (assembly GCA_017608345.1). Lineage (GTDB taxonomy): Archaea > Nanobdellota > Nanobdellia > UBA10117 > JAFCGA01 > JAFCGA01. The sequence goes on from JAFCGA010000008.1 coordinate 33,560, forward strand.
TTTTCGGATCCGTAAGATAATCACTTCTTTTGTTCCATTTGTTTATGAATTTATAGTTTTGTTCTTTGATTATTTTCCTTTGCTTTTTGATAATTAGATCATTATCTGATTTGAGAAGCGGTGAAAGATCCCAAGTATTTTTAGATTCCATAGAAAATTCTTAGATTAACAAGATATAAACCTTTCCTAACTGCAAACTTTTTATATTCACACTTCATTAGAATAGCATGCTAGACATAAAGTTATTCAGAGAAAACCCTAAAGCTATCAAAGACTCGGAAAAGAAACGGGAACATGATGTCAAGCTAGTTGATGAAGTTATCAAATATGATAAGCTCTGGCGGCAAGCTCTGCAAAAAGTCGGGAAACTCAAACATAAACGAAATGTTGTTTCTGAAGAGATTAACGCGCTAAAGAAAGCTAGCAAGGCAGTAACCGCTAAAGTTCGCGATATGAAAAAAGTTGTTGCTGACATTAAGAAGCTTGATGAAGCTTCTGAAAAGTATCTAAAACAAAGAGATGATGCAAGAAAGCAAATTGGGAACTTACTTCACAAAACAGTTCCAAAAGGAAAGGATGATTCTGAGAATGTTCAACTAAAAACTTCTGGCAAGAAGCCTAAATTTAGTTTCAAAATAAAAGATCATATTGAACTCGGAAAGGATTTAGACCTATTTGATTTTGATACAGCTGCGAGAGTTTCAGAAGCCAGGTTTGTATACTTCAAGAACGAAGCTGCGCTGTTAGATATGGCTTTGCAAAAGTATGCAGTTGATCGTTTAGTTAAATCCGGATTTAGTATGATCTGGCCGCCATTAATGCTAAATCGCGCAGCACTGGCTGGTGGAGTAAACTTACATGAATTTCAAGATACAATCTACAAAATAGAAAACCAAGATCTTTATTTAATTGGAACTTCAGAACTTCCGCTGATTGCATTAGGATACAAGAAACTTTTTGAGGAAGACAAACTACCAATAAAGACTGGTGGAATTAGTTCTTGCTTTAGAATGGAGCTGGGTGCGCACGGAAGAGATGACAAAGGAATATTTAGAATGCATCAGTTCAACAAGATCGAGCAAGTTGTAATTTGCAAGCCAGAAGATTCTAAGAAATACTTTAAAGATATGCAGAGAAATGCAGAGAAACTTTTTGAAGATTTAGGATTGCATTTTAGAACCGTAAACATTTGTACTGGAGATTTGGGAAACAAACAGCATTTGCAATATGACATTGAACTTTGGATGCCTGGACAAGATAACAAAAAAGGACGATACAGAGAAGAAGGTTCATGTAGCAACTGTCTAAGTTATCAAGCCGAAGTTCTTAACACAAAAGTTGTTCGTAAGGACGGAACAAAAGAATATGTGCACATGCTAAACAACACTGCAATTGCAACCCCTCGAACAATCATTGCAATCTTAGAAAACTTTCAGCAGAAGGACGGCTCAGTTAAGATTCCGAAAGCTTTGTGGAAGTATACTGGATTTAAGATTATTCCATCTAAGAAAAATTAAAAAATAAAAGAATTAAAGAGGAAATTATCTTTTTCGTGTAGTCTTTCTTCGAGTTGTTGTTCTTCTGACAGTAGTTTTTCTTGCAGCTGTCTTTCTCTTTGTTGCAGCTTTCTTAACAGCAGCTAGCTTATATCCGCCCTTAACCTTGTACATTCTTTGTCCTTTTCTCTGTGCAGTTTTTGCTTTAGTCTTGGTCGAATAAAGTTTTCTTCCACTTGTGGAAGTTTTTCCTACGGTTCTCTTTGCTGCAGTTTTTCTTTTTGGTGCTGCCTTTCTTGTTGTTTTCCTCGTTGTAGTCTTTCTGGCGGTTGTCCTTCTTTTTGGCGCTGCCTTTCTGGCAGTCGTCTTCCTCTTTGTAGTTGATCTTTTAGTTGTTTTTAATCCAAATAGTGCCATCTTGATTAAGTTGTTGTTACGCGCATTAATAAATATTAGTGAGAACTGTGCAATAACAAATCTTGTCGAAAATTAGCATAAACTAAATTGTTGTGGGGAGTGTAGAAATCTCAAAGAGTTTCGAGAGGAAAAATTATGCAATAAAAGCAAAACAAAAATTATTTTGGTGCTTGGGGTGCTGTTTCAAACTGTGATGGTGCTGCAGCTTGCGCAACAATCATTATACTTCCAATTGATTTTACAAGTTGATGCGGAATTATAACGCCTTTTGCACTTGGCATAGTTTTCGAAAGAAATGAATCTTTAACAGATCTAACTTTCCAACTATCTACTTTGTTTTTAATAACTACTGCTTCATCGATCTGTCCAAAAAGATCGCCATTATCTGTATAAACCATTAAATTCGAAACGTCGCTAAGTTTTTTTAGTCGTAACATATTAAAATCACCATATAATAGAAAGGTATTAAAGAGAATATAAATATTTCTCTTGCTGAGGAAATAATGGCTGCTATTGAATTTATTGGAACGTCTCATATTGCTAAGCAAAGCATGAACGAGATAACAAAAAAGATTCATACTTTCCGACCAGACATTGTTGCAGTTGAATTAGATCCGCAACGCCTGCATGCATTAATGCAAGGAGAAAGAAAGCTAGAACTTAGAGCAATCTGGCAATTGGGCTTCTTCGGATTCATATTTGCTAAATTTGGCTCTTGGCTTCAGAAAGAGCTGGGAAAGAAAGTTGGAATCATGCCCGGATCAGATATGAAGCTTGCAGTTAATGAAGCTAGAAAAATCAAAGCTAAAATATTCTTAATCGATCGTCCGCTACAGCTAACACTGCATAGACTTAGTAAAAATATGTCTCGCTGGGAAAAAACAAAACTCGTTGGACATATCTTATTCGGAGGATTCTCGCCAAAGAATCGTAAAATTCTCAAGCAAATAAATCTAACTAAAGTTCCAAGCGATAAACTCATTCAGATCTTAATGAATGATATTAAACAAAAATTTCCTGCGCTGCATAAAGTTCTGATTGAAGAGAGAAATAACTATATGGCTCACCAGATTAGAAAAATATCTGAAAAACTACCCGAATCAAAAATATTAATTGTTGTTGGTGCTGGACATGTTAAGGAGCTTAAAAGAATGCTTGCTCACTAAACTATCTATTTTTGGCCTCGCTTTTTCTAAAAGCGAGAAAGAAATCCTTAATAAGAATTAAGTAATTAGAATCTCATGAAGACTGATTGGGTTGAAGTCCAAGATTTAATTTTATCAATATTAGTTTTAGGTTTCTGCTTCTCATTCCGACATTGGGGCGAACCGTTTAGCTGGGAAGTTGGAGCTAGTAGCTTCGTTCTAATCACTTTTTTGGTAGCTTTCTCTTTCTTCGTGCATGAGATAGTTCATAGAATAATTGCTAGAAATTCTCAAGCAGATTTGAGATATAGAGCATGGAAATTTGGGCTATTGCTCGCAGTTATTATTGTATTTATCACAAATGGCTGGTTCATTTTTGCGGCGGTTGGTGTAATAACTATTGTTTCCCATACCGTGCATAGACCAGGGAAAGCTAAACCTGGTTGGGGATCAGTACTCGGACCGTATGAGCGCGCGAAGATTGCTATTAGTGGTCCGATAACGAACTTCGCTCTAGCAATTTTCTCAATGATCATGTTTAAGTATACTACAGAGTTTCTATGGAGTAAATTATTTACAATCAACGCTTGGCTGGCAGTGATGAACTTATTTCCGTTCTTTAGAAGTATTCCTTATACTCTAACACGCAAAATGCTTCCAGCTTCAGTAGCAGGAAAACTCCAATTGTTAAATCCGCGCAGAGCTTTCATTGCAGAGAAGAGGGGCGATGAACGGCTGATTCCCGGAACAGAAGGTGAAGTGGTTTTCTTCGGATCAAAGCCGATGTGGATTTTTGCGTTTATGTTCGTCTTAGTCTCTTGTATTCTTCTAGCATTAATTAAAAAAGTGATTATAAGTCTAGTCCTTGGATTTATTGTAGGTGCTATTTTCTATATTCTTTGGCAATATTATCTTGAAAAGTGGCCGGGTAAAAAACCTTATCAATACTAGCTCTAAGAACTGTTCATGAAGTTCCACAAGGATAAATTACAACTTAGACTATATCAGCAAGCAATTCTCGGTACTACTTTGGAAAATAATACGCTAGTTGTAATTCCGACTGGACTTGGCAAAACCTTTATCGCTGCAGGACTAGCAGGTTTGCTTTGCAATAAAGGTCAAATATTATTTATGGCACCCACAAAACCGCTCTGTGTGCAGCATTCGAAAACTTTTGGGGATTTGTTTGAAGGGGAACTTTGTGTTTTGACAGGAGCTATTCCTCCGGAGAAACGAAAGGAGCTTTGGACTTCAGATATTGTTTTTGCAACTCCGCAGACAGTTACAAATGATTTGATTAAAGGTTTGTTTAAGTTTGATACTTTTTCATTAGTTGTCTTTGATGAAGCGCATAGAGCTGTTGGTGATTATGCTTATGTTTGGCTAGCAAAGCAAGCTCAAGAGAAATGCCGAATTTTGGCTTTATCTGCTTCTCCAGCTAGCGATAAAGAAAAGCTAGATGAAGTTAAAGAAAACTTGTTTATTTCTAAGATTGAAGTTAGGACTGAGAAAGATGGTGATGTTGAGAGCTATGTTCAGGAAAAAGCTATCAATCGGATTTATGTTGATTTGCCAGAAAAGTATCGCGTAATAAAAGACTTATTAGAGAAAGTTCTGAAGAGTAGGATTGCAATTCTGTATGACGAAGAATTAATTACTAGCAAAGATGTTAGCAAAGTTCGCAAGCGGGATATGCTTATGCTGCAAGGTCGGCTTGGTCGAGAAGTTACTGCGGGGGACTTTGATGTTTACCGGCAGATCTCAGTTGTTGCTTCATGTATAAAGATTATGCACGCTTCAGAATTATTACAAAGCCACGGAATCACCTCACTAAACGAGTTCTTTGATAAGCTAGCAATCCAAAGCAAGAAAGTAAAGGCTGCTAAGAACCTTTTGGCAGATTGGAACTTTAAGAAAGCTCGCATAATTGCTGCAGATGTTGATGAAGAGCATCCTAAGCTAAAAGCACTTGAAGCTATTGTCCGCAAGAATGCTGGACGGCGGTTGATAATATTTACGCAATACCGAAGCTCAGTTAATCAAATTTTGAAGAAGATTTCTGAGCTGCCAAAAGTTAAAGCTGCGAAGTTTATTGGGCAGAAAGAAGGTTTAAGTCAGAAAAAGCAAGTTGAGGTTTTGGATAAGTTCCGCTCAGGAGAGTTTAATGTTTTGGTTGCAACTTCTATTTCTGAGGAAGGTTTGCATATTGAAAACGCGGATATTGGTGTGTTTTTTGAACCTGTTCCTTCTGCTTTGCGGTCGATACAGCGGCGGGGTCGGATTGGTAGGGTTAATATTGGTAAGATTTATGTTTTAATTACAAAAGGAACAATTGATGAGAAATATTACTGGGTAGCTGTGCATAAAGAAAAGAGAATGTATCGCTTGTTGGATAGTCTTAAGCGGGCAGAGAAATAGAGAACACTATAGTTGCTTGCGCAGTAGAATAGCATGCTCGCCCTTACCATATTTATCTGCAAAGAAACCTGTAACTTTAAATTTAAGCTGCGAATAGAAGATTATTGCGATTGTATTACTCTGATGAGTATACAAATATAATTTATTTTTACCGAGAGTCTGCGCTACGTGCTCAGCTTTATTAACAAGCTGGGATCCAATTCCTTTCCGATGGTGCTCTTTATGAACTGACAACCATCGCAACCGAGAGCCTTTTGCAAAGATCGGTTGTAATGCTGCATATCCTACAGAAACGCCGTTTTCTTCAGCAATATAAAATTTGCACCCTTCTTCAAATGCACGAAGATAGCGTTCTTTAGAAATACCTACCTTATAATCATAACCGTCTGCTTTTGCTAGCTCGATGAAGAGCGGTATATCTTTCTTATGGGCTTCGCGAATCAGCATATCGAGGGCAATAAGTTAAAGCTTATAAGACTTATTAAGTAAGAATAAACGATGAGCATCATACCAAAGCAACCATTCAGTTTTGATCTAACCTGCAATATATTCTCAAAAGGAGATCCGCAGATAGAAGTTTATGAGAACGGTGAGTATCGCAAAGTTATTCGAACTTCGCAAGGATTGTTTTTATTAAAAGTTAGAGAAGAAAAAGGTGAGTTAGTAATTAATTCAGATGATCCAGAAGTCTTGGAAAAAGTAAGATATATATTTGATACAAAAAGGGATCTGCAAGAGTTTTATTCAGCTGTAACAGAAGATAAGGTTCTTACAAATCTTACCTCGCAGTTGAATGGTTTGAGAACTCCAGCCACAGCTTCGGTTTTTGAAGCATTGATTTATGCAATTGTCGAACAGCAGATAGCTTTGAAAGTTGCTGTGATTATGGAAAAGAGAATCATTAGAAAGTTTGGTGAAGAATTTGAAGGGCATTACGCTATTCCAACTCCGGAGAGATTGGCCACAGCTTCGATTTTAGAATTACGAGAATGTGGCTTAAGCACGAGAAAAGCTGAGTACATCAAAGGAATTTCGCAAGCAGTTATCGATGGATTGGATTTGGAAGCTTTGAAAGATAAGCCGGACGAAGAAGTAATTGAAACTTTGATTAAGCTAAGAGGAGTTGGTTTGTGGACTGCAGAATATTGCATGGTTCGCGGAATGAGGAAATTAGATGCTATTCCTGCGGATGATTTAGGTTTGCGTAGTGCTATTGGTAAGTTCTACTTTGGTCGGCGAGCTTCAGCTGAAGAATGTCGGAAGATCGCTGAGAACTGGAAAGGCTGGCGAGGATATGCTAGCTGGTACTTGCTAAAAGAGTATGCTTTAAGTATTGGCTATGTTAAAGAGCTTAATCAGAAGAGATTAGAAAGGCTTTAAAGATTTCTCGACTGAAAGGCTGCATGAAAGTTCTAGTACTCTACGGATTTCATACTGAAGAAAGAGAGTTTGGTAAAAGAGTTTGTGAAGAATACTTGCAAAGATTTTCTCCCGCAGAAAACTTATTACAAATTATGGGCATCGAGAATTCTGTGCCCCAAAGAACTACTGAGTCTATTTTTTTAGCTAAAGGTACTAAAATATCGGCTCTAAAGAAAATTAATCCCGCTACTAAAGAAATAGCTAGCAGAATTAAAGAGTACAAACCGCGGATTTTAATTGAATTACATCATAGTAAGAAAAAATGTGGGGTCGCTCAATCTCAGCTAGATGCTTTATTAGATAACATAGGCGAAACAACCTCTCCCGAAGAAAAAGATCTTTTACATACGGTTTATGATGGACTTACTCTTATGTCTACCCGAGATCTGCTTTGTAATTATGGCAATATGTCAGACATACGAGATTCGAAGTTAGTAGAATTCTTAGACAGACAAACAGATTTGATTGCTGTTAATAGTAAAGGAATTAGATTAATTACAATTCGCCCAAATTTCCTTACTCGAGCAGAAAAAAAGCATAAAACTTCTCATCTTGAGATTGAAGCGATGGTAAACGTTGATGCTGCGAATAAAGTAATAGAAGATGATCTTTATCATGGAACTTCAGAAGATTTAATTGAATTTATTCACCGCGTCGAAGGGTTTGCTGCTAAGAATTATTAAGCAAAATAATACATTAACTCTTTATTATCTTTTTATGAAAGCTCTCCCCCTTCGCTATTCATAGCGGGGACAAATAAGAAAAGCTTATAAAGTATTGTCCCCCTTAAAACAATATGTACATAGAATCAAAAACAATTAACGGGCGGAAATATTATTACTTAGTCAAAGATATACGCTTAGGAAAGCAAAAAAAGAAATTTAGAACCTATCTTGGGAAAGGCGATAAATCTCAAAAAGAGCTAGCTAGCATAAAACAAGAAAAAGCAGACATATTGCTAAATAAAATCCACGCATATATAAAAACAAAAGATTATTTTTATTCATTATTATCTGTAGAGACAATCAAAAAGCTGGATCAAATAAAGCAAGACTACAAGACTCAGCTAGCCAGATTATACAACAAAGATGATTATTATGAATGGTTTATCACAAAATTCACTTATAACTCAAATGCGATTGAGGGTTCTACTCTTACTGAAAAAGAAACAGGATTAATCTTATTTGACGGGATCGTACCAAAAGGCAAATCTCTCCGAGAAATACATGAATCTGAAAGTCACAAGAAAGCGTTTGATTTTGTTTTAGAATACAAAAAAGATATTGACTTAGCATTCATACTTGAGCTAAATAAAATTATCCTCTCAAATATTCTACCCAACGATGCTGGAAAAATAAGAAAGCTCCAAGTTTATATTCGTGGTGCTAATTTTGTCCCGCCGCCAGCCAAAGAAGTCCGTCGCAGATTAAACGCTCTCCTGAAATGGTATGATAAAAATAAGCGGAAATATCATCCAGTAATTGTAGCATCTTACGTTCATACGGAATTTGAAGAAATCCATCCATTCATCGACGGCAATGGACGAGTCGGCAGGCTGTTACTTAATTTCATACTTATGAAAAAAAGGCTCCCGCCAATAGATATAAAAGCTTCTCGCAGATTAGACTACTACGAATCACTTGACAAAGCACACCAAGGAAACTTAAGAGACTTTGTTAAGCTAGTTGTGAACTACCTATTTGAAAAATAACCAAAAACCAAAGGTTTTTGGAACTGCAAATCGCAATCAATAGGAACATCAAGATTTACAATAAACAGAAATTCCGCCTCAGGAATTTCTATAATTATTTCCCCGAGAAGCCGCAGCAAGCTGCGAGGTTTCAGACTCAGAAAAATAATGAAAGCACTATCCCTAAGACAGCCATTCGCCAAACTAATTGTTGACGGCAAGAAAACAATTGAGATTAGAAATTGGAATACTAGCTTTCGCGGGAAGTTTCTGATTCACGCTGCTAAGAAAGTCATGTGGGACGACTGCAAGAAACTAAAGGTTGATCCTAACAGAATGTTTGTTGGAGCGGTGATTGGTTCAGCGGAATTAGTTGATGTTAAAATATACGAAAACAAGAAAGACTTCCGCAGAGACTTTGACAAGCATCTTGCGGATAATAAGTATTTTGACAAGCCTTGCTATGGTTTTGTGCTGAAGAATGCTGAGCGGATAAAGGCTTTTGAGTATAAAGGGATGCTTGGGTTTTTTGAAGTAGAATGTGGAGAACAGAAGAAGAAATATTGAACGCTTTTAACGATAAAGAGCGGCAAAGTGTAATCCTTGCACAGTATTTTCGCGAAAACGATCTTGGCGGATTCGGCGGCGAGTTACCAGAAAATTTAGCTGACATAATCGCTTATATCCGATCCGGAATCTATGACTTCGAGCAGCAACCGCGAGCATATACTCGAATAAATCGCGCGGGACTTACTGAAATGAATCTCTGCGTGGAAGAAGTAATTGAGTTGGTAAAAACTGAAGAATTTCTTGAGCATGTCGTTGAAGCATGCAAGAGAAAGTTCCCCTCAGATTCACATGCACCCTCGTTTATCTACTCAGCATTATTAATATGGCAGAAAACAAAGAAATCAATCAAGTAGCTGAATTATACCATCTTGGCAATATAAAAAACATACAAATAATCAAAGGTGGTATGATAAATTATAATTTTAACGTGGAAACCGATCGCGGGCACTTTATCGTACGAAAGCTGGGATACACGCTTAATAAGTATTGGACCCGTCAGAAATCTCTTGAATTTAAAGTTTTAGAATACTTGCATAGCAAAAACTTTCCGTATCAGATACCAAAACTTCTTCGAAACGACAAGGAAAAATATCTTTCCCATTTAGGAAGTAATATCTTTCAAGTCTATGTGTGGATTCCAGGCAAGCGAATTAAAATCGCCAATGACAAGCAATTCAAAGAGATGATTAAAGCTCTAGCAATCTATCATAAAACAATTAAAGGTTTTTCTGAAAAGCCAAACGTATCTGACGACCGAGAATGGCTAGCTCAAGAATTCGTTGAAATGAATCAAATAAGCCCAAAAACACCGCTAGATAAACTGATGCTGAAACACGTTGATTTCTTCCAAGACGTTCTAAATAAATTCGCGAAGTTAGAATACAACGATAATATCTTAATCACGCACTCGGGTTTTCATAAACCGAATTTACTTTTTTCCGGAGATAAATTAACTGGGATCTTGGATTTTGAGCATGTTCGATGGGCTCCGAAGGCGAGCGATCTTAATTTTACGAAGGACGCTGGTCCTGAAAAAATTCACGAAATCGTAACTGAATATAAAAAATACAACTCGCTTTCGAAGAAAGAAATAAAACTAATAGTTCCGCTAGAATTAATTGATTATTGCGAGACGTTTAGATGGGCGTATCGATCTTTAAAGAAACGCCCTGATTTGAAATATAAAGCGCTTCTTAGAATTGCTAGAGAAGCGCGGAGCGTTATGGATGTTTGGGAGACTCAGAAGTTATAGGAATGTATGCAACAAATCCCAAACGGGTTTCTCAATGCAAAGTTAGCAACATTTAAAAGACCATAAGGCTTCAGTAGGATTGTGGCAAAGAAAGTAAGTTGGATAAAAAAATGGGCTCTTGCTTTAATTATAATACTGTTCTTTTCTATCTCTAAAATAGTCACGCTAGTCACTGATTTTCTCTGGTTCAAGAATCTAGAGTTCTCGCAAATATTCATAATAAGCTTGACAGCAAAAGTAGTGATATTCTTAATAGCGGCTATCATTTTCTTTGGATTTGCAGTACTTAACTTAGGGCTAGCATCAAAATTCCAGAAGATAAAGTTGCCATTCAAATATCCAATAGTTGCGGCCCTTTCGTTATTATTTGCAACATATCTATCTGCACAATGGTTTACTGTCTTGCAGTATTTGAATAAAACAGCTTTCAATCTTACTGATCCGATATTTCTGAAAGACATTTCATTCTACATCTTTTCTTTGCCGTTCTTCTTGCTCGTATGGAGATTTGTTTTCATTTTAATCTTACTAACGACCATAGTAACTGCGGTTGTCTATTTCTGGTCTTCGCTAGTAGAACTATTCAAAAAACAGGTTATTGAAGTCACTCCCGAAGGAATCAAATCGCCAGTTACTGCTAAGAAAATGCTTGCTCCGTTGAAAAGAGCTGCAAAACTGCATCTTGCGGTGTTATTATCTTTTATTTTCATTTTATTAGCAGTAAGGCATTATCTTGCAAGATTCTCAATCATGTATTCTGGACAAGGAGTAGTGGTCGGAGCGGGTTACAGTGATATTGTTGCCTACCTTCCTATGATGAATATCTTGATTGTATTCGCAATATTAGTTGCTATAGTGTTCTATGTGTGGATATTTTACATATCTACAGAACCCAAACTCAGGAAAAGACATGTATTAGCATACGCAGTCATAATTTACATATTATTTGCTTTTGTAGGTCCGGTGTTAATACCCGGCGTAGTACAGACATTTAGAGTATCTCCTAATGAAATTAACTTAGAAAAGCCGTACATCGAGCATAACATCAAATTTACAAAGCTTGCCTATGGAT
>JAFCGA010000009.1 GCA_017608345.1 Candidatus Pacearchaeota archaeon
CGCAGAGTATTAAGCAGCTTCAGAACAATGCAGGAAGGGGTAAACTCTACATCTTGGATACAAGCAATAATCCTTACGATCAGGAATACGCTAATCTATTAGAGAGAATTTTAGGAGGTATGTCCAATGAAAACTGAGACAGAAAACAACGCGTCTGAACTGAACAACTATTCTTTCTGCCTTTTCAGATTACCTGAAGAAGGTGGGAGAGTGTTATGGGAGATAACGAACAGCTGCAATTATTCTTGCAATTACTGTATATTTAGTGCAGAAAGAGGTAGAATACCTGGAGAGCTAACAACAGAGGAAGCATTTGAAGTCCTAGAAGGTCTAAAATCGAGAGGCTTTACTCATATTAAATTCACTGGTGGAGAGCCCTTCATTCGAAGGGATATGCTAGATATTCTGCGGAGATCAAGAGACTTAGAGTTTATAGTAGATATTTCAACAAATGCATCGAGGATTACTGGAGATATGGCAAGTGAACTAAATGAAATAGGATTAAATATGGTTCATGTTAGCGTCGACGGCCATAATAGAGAACTACATGAGCGAGCAAGAGGTCAGAATACTTATCTACCGACGATCCGCGGCTTAAAATACCTTGTTGATAGCGATGCGTACGTTCGGATTGGAACTGTGATTTTCAAAGGGAATGAAAAATATCTTGAAGAAATGGTTCAGTCAGGAGCTTCGCTAGGTGCTGATGAAATAATCTTCTCTTACATGGAGCCCGTAGGACGATCTAAAGATGATTACTCGCTAATCTCAAATAAGCCAATTGAAGAGGTCAAGGACGCGCTTGAACAACTAGCTCAAAAGTACCAAGATAAAATAAAGGTTAACTATAGCTTCACTGAGAAACCAAAGCAGTGTGAAAGTGGAATCTGTCCAGCAGTTAACAAGTTCCTTTACATTGACAATTTGGGAAGGATTTCTCCGTGTACATGGGTTGTTGAGAAATATCCGCAGTATCGTACTGAGAAGACTGTAAAGACTGCTAGCTTTGAGGAAGTGATGGATTCTGAACCGATTAAATCATATCTTTCCTATATTGAGCATAATAAGATCCGAGGATGTCCCGTATCGAGGAGGTAGAATATAATGGAACAAGACACGTTGAAAGTACTTCAAGAGATAGAGCAATTATTTAGCGGAGACTTTATCCAGAACCTTCGGTCAGCTGAAAGGTTTAGTAAGTACTCTCAGATTTATTCCTTTGCTACTGAGAACATCGCAGGTTATTTTCCTAAGCTAGGCTTGAATGGTAAAAGGGTGCTCACAGTTAGTGGTTCTGGAGATCACATAATCAACGCATACTTATACGGAGCTAGAAAAGTGGACTCTTTTGATATTAATATGCTATCTTCAGCAATAACTGATCTAAAAATAAAGGCGAATAAGAAATTATCCTTGTCTGAATTTAAGGATTTTTTCTTCCGAAGGTCTAATGCATTGGATTTCTCAATATACTCTGGCTTAAGATCTCAGTTAAGCAATAAGAATAAGTTCTTCTTTGATAAGGCATATCAATATTTTGAGAAGGATGGCTTTGCAATGAGAGAATCTGAGCTATTCAATAATCGCTATGATGAACGCCAATTAAAGATAATGAATAATCCTTATCTTCAGTCAGAAATGGCATATAAATTAGCGGCATTTCAACTGCAAGGAAAACAGTCAAAATGGATTTGCAGCTCTGTAGAAGATTTAGAATCTAGATTAAATGTTGAGCAGGAGTTTGATGTAGTATTACTATCAAATATATCAGATTATGCGAAGACAATGTTTTCTGGCCAGCAGGACTACTTGCAGATCTTTTGCGATAGAGTAATAGTTCCGTTGGAGCAGCACTTAAGCTCAGAAGGAATAATCTGCGCAGCATACATTTATGATGCACGGAAAGAGCAGAGCTCTAATGAGCAATATCGGAGTACTATTGATGATCCTGGCCTTAGAAGAGAAATCTTTGAGAGCGCTGGAATGAAGTATAAAGAGGTGACTTTTAATAGCGTCATCCCTGAGAAAAAAGATGCAGTAGTTATACTTCAAGGTAGGAACGGAGGATAAAATGCTAGAAGGACGAGAACTAGAGGGGTTGCATACTAATCAAAGGCTGCTAGTAATGGAGCTTCAGCGCAGAGGTATTTATGTTCGGCTACTTAATAAGAATATGGCGCTTCTTGAGGCTTCGTACAATGGACATAAAGAGTTTATTTTAGATCGTGATTCATCTATTTGCCCTTATCCAGCTACAGTAATTAGCGGCAAGAAACACCTTGCTAAGGCGCTGATGAGACAATCGAGAATTAGCGTTCCAGCTGGTGAGATATTCAGCGCAAATAGTATAGATGATGCTTTGCTTTACGCACAAGAGATTGGCTTTCCTGTTGTAGCTAAGCCGAATTTCGGATCTCATGGCGATGGAGTACATATGGACCTTGAGAATCTGTGTCAAGTTAAGATCGCTATTGATGATATTATTCAACTAGGGAGTTCAAAGTACTTCTTAATTGAAGAGCAATTTGAGGGTAAAGAATATCGCGTATTTATTACAAAGAATAATGATTATGCAGTACTTCACAGAGATCCGGCACACGTGATCGGAGATGGTAAGAGCACAATTGAGCAGCTAGCTAATATTGAGAGTTATCGGCGAATGAATCCAAGAACGACTTGCCTTTGCCCAGTAAGATTGGATGATGTCGTAGATAGATACTTAAGAAGAAGTGAAAAAGACATCAGCTATATTCCTGAGAAAGACGAGGAAGTTTATCTCAGGCATAATTCAAATGTTGCTGCAGGGGGAATGTGTGAGGATTATACTGATAAAGTGCATCCATCTGTGATTGAAATCTCTAAGAAAGCGTTAGCAGTATTTCATGGATTACCTTATGCGGGTATGGATTTTCTAAGCAAGGATATAACTGCCGAACAGACTGCGGAGATGTATCGAATATTAGAGGTAAATTCGATCCCAGGGATACATATGCACATGCGCCCTGGAAGAGGCAAGCCAAGAAATGTGGATAAATATATGGTTGATATGATCTTTCCAGAGACGAGGAGGAATAATGGCTAAACAAAATCTATCTGAAGGCTCAAAGAGCTATCATTCAGAGGCGCGTATTTATGAGCGTTTTAGTCAAGTAGAAGATATTCCAAGCAGGGTTTTGGAGTTTCTAGAATCAGTGATTAAAGGAAATGTTTTGGATCTGGGCTGCGGTACAGGGAAATATTTAGTTCTATTAGCACCCTTATCAAAAGTCTATTATGGATTAGATATTTCTGTAGATCAATTGGAGATAGCAAAAAAGAAGGCTAAAGGGCTAAGCAATGTCAAGTTTGTCTGCTCTTCTGCTGAAGATACTGGCTTGCCTTCTGAGAGTATAGATAATATTATTTCTACATGGGTTATAGGAACAGTATATTCTGAAGCTAGACGCCAGAAAATACTGGACGAAGCAGACAGAATTCTTAAGCACAAGGGAAGCATGTATCTTGTTGAGAATGATATTGGCGGGGACTTTGAGTATATTCGCAATAGGTTTCCAGATATTTCTCGCACAAGGGCGTATAATGATTGGTTAGAAAGTAATGGTTTCGTACCTGCAGCTCGATTTAGTACTTACTTTAAGTTTGATTCGCTCGAAGAAGCTAAATTAATTTTTTGCTCGATCTGGGGTCAAGACGCTGCTAAGCGTGTGAATGGTAAGAAGATAGAACATAAGATTGTTATTTACCAGCGAGCAAAGATTAAGACTTAAGCTTACGCATGCTCTTAATATTCTCAACTCGCAAGTTTGACTGAACTGAGTTCTGAAATTTCTTCCAGAATAGCTTCTGAAGCCATTCTATCCAGCTTAAATCTCTTATTTCATAATATATTGCGATTATGTCTTGAATTTGACCTTTTTTTCGGAAGCCAGCAAGCACTTCTCCTAGCTTGATAATTGTATCATCAAAAATATATGCTCTCAGCGGTGTGATTCCGTGCCGTATTTCAATTAGTGGTTCTTTTAGACCTGCGTTTAATGCAATGACGGATTCAACATTTTCGAGATCCACTATATTAATATTTGTGATAATCTTAATTATTATGCCTCTATCAACGCATGCCTTCATGTATTTTAAGATCGGCTTGTTCTTGTATTTCAGATGAACAAAAGCAAGATTGCCAGAAAATATGCAAATTTCTCTTTCTGAGCTTTTAAAATAAGGTATGAGCGTTTCGATATTATAATTATATTCTTCTTCTCCAGTTATCAAATCATAATAAGAATGCCGCTTTTCAGCATCTACATATTGATATATTTCAAATGGGGAAAAATCAGTTTTTTCAATGCCCAGCTCAATCTGCTTGAATAGCTTTTCCTGCACATCTGTAGCATATATTTTTTCAGTATTGTTCCAGTAGACTACTTTTAATGCGCCGCGAGTGCCACCTCTGAAAGTTCTTGTTTTGATTGTACCGGTTCTAAGCATGATTTCTTCAACGTATCTATTCGCAGTCCGCCAGTTCTTGCTCAAAGCAGTTGCAATATCATTTATGCTTCTCGGCTTTTGGTAGACTAAAGATTTAATTTTCTCAACAGTTTTATTGTCAAGCACCATGATTTTAGTTGATATTCTCGATTTAAATAGCTTTCTAAAAAATACAACTAGGTTGACTAAATTCTGTTAGAAATTATTATACAAAATACAACTCTTCTTAATATTAAGGAGGTCGCAGCTAGTGACGGGATCGCTGCGTTAACAAGACAATGGTAATGAAACGACTTAAAGAATTAAAAGGGATTTATGGACACAAAGACATTGGTAAGCTTGTCGAATTTACACAGAAAGCGCCAATAAAACTACCAGCTGATGAACATTACTACTTCGAAAAGAATGGTAATGTAATTGACATCTATGGCACTGAAGAAGGTATTGAGAGATATAGTATCTCCGGACTGGCGGCCGGCATGTCTCTTAGTGGAATAGTGACAACTGACGAAGGTATAGAAATCAATTTATCAATCGGTGGAATTGAGAAGATTGTTCTACACTCTGAGCCAAATGATGACTTGGAAGATATAGTCAGTCAGAATAGAAGTTCTGGATATTCTGGAGGCGGATCTAGTAGCTACTGTGGAGAATCAAGAAATAGTGAGAGCAGAAGTTATAGTTGCTCTTCTGGCGAATCAAGGGGTGGTGGAGAATCTAGATAGTGATTAATTAATGCGATCTAGAGTATTACCTTTCTCCAAAGAGATCGATCATAGCTGAAATTATTTTCTGAGTCCGCTCAGCCAAGTAAGCTCTTGCAGCAATCGTTCCGTTGTTAATCTCAGGAATACATTTGTCATGGACTTGTAGATGATACGGCGGAGCTCCTGATTTCTTAAAAATCTCTTCATGTCCGCGATACGCGATGTCTATAGATATATTGCTCCTGAGCTCTTCTTCCAATGGAACTGCCCATGCCTCAAATACTCCTTCAGCGATTAGTTCAATTCCCGGACGATCTGAAGTGAAATTAATTATTGGCGTAGGGTACCCGTTTTCTTTAGTTAGATATATATCGATTCCTGGAATAATCATCTTTTCAGTAATAGCATCTCTAGGACGTAATCTGTCTGAAATAAAAGAGTTGTATCGATTTAGTAATATCTGCCAGAAATTAACAAGCGAATCTATTTCCGGATCTGTGAATCGGATAGCTTTCTCAAAATTCCAAGTAAGATCTGGAAACTCCCGAATAGCATCTATTGCTTGCCCTGCTTGCTGAGGTGTTAGGAACTTATCATAATATGAAGCTATCATAATTATCCATAAGTAACAACATTAGTAAGTTTTTTATGTATTCCGTTAGTATGCGAAATATGGAACTAACGCTTGAGCAAGAGCTTCAGAATGCTTTTGATGAGATAGAAATAGCTCCGGATCAGCGACATTCTCTTACGACTATTCTGAATATGGTTAAGTTAGCAGACGTTCCAACATATGAACATATGATAAGATGTGGGTTGCTTGGAATTAAAGTGGCTAAGTTTACGCATATCGTAGACCCAAAAGCGCTTTTTTACGCAGATCTCTTACATGATGCTGGAAAATTGCTATCTGATCCAGCTTCGCTTAAAAAAACAGAAGGCTTTGGTGCGGAAGATATGCAAGAAATGAAGAAACATCCAGTAGATGGCTATAGATTACTACGCGGGATTCATGATTTCTCTGCAAGAATATTATTATATCATCATAAATATGTTGGGGAAGGATATCCTGAACAAATCCCCCAATCATGTATTGATTTTTCTGAAGGTTCAGCAGTTAATATAAGGTTTTATGCACGGATTGTTGGATTGATCGATTTTAATGACGCTATGATGCATCGAGAGAATGAAAAGTTCGGCGGAGTTCCCACAAGAGAGCAGGGAAGAGAGATTATGCTTAAACATAATCCTGATCAAAGCTATTTTATCAATCAATTATATGATAACAATATTTTCTAAATCGGCTTACCTCGCTACGTAATCTTTTTAAACCTCTGGAATGCGAGAATTATATGAGTAAGAAGTTACTATCGAAGCGAATAGCTGAGAAGCCGATCAAAGTACCTGGAAATCCGTTCTGGAATGTTTTCAAGAGATTCGGCAGGGACGAAGCCATAGCTATGGTGATTAATGTTCTTGGAACTGCTATCATCGCTCTATTCGCGACTAATCCTCTTCTGCTGTCAGTTGCTGGTCCGGTAATCGAGAAAATCGGCTTCTTTCCAGCACATATTAAGGAAGCTTTGGGAGTTTACAAGACAACTCCTAAGAAGTCAAGAAAGAGCAGATCGTATTATCTAAAGCGGGCTTTCAAAGGAGGACTTACTAGTCTTGTAGAAGACTTGCTTGTCCACGATCCAATATATATTGGATTAATGTTTGTTGGGCTCACGTTTTATTCTGGGATTCCGGTATGGCTATTATCTGCAGTAAGTTTCGTAATCGCAGTTCTGATCGTATCTGTGCTAGAAGTTGGAGTTACAGAAGCTAGATACTTACTTTTTAAGAAACGCTTGAAGCGAGCAGGATTTGGAATAACGACGTATTATGAGTCAAGATTTTTCATTAGTACTCATAAGAATCCGAATAAAATATTAGCTCAAGTTGCAAAAGAGTTCAATTTATCTCATCTTAAGCCAATAGAGTATCATGATAAATATTTTGGTAATAAACTTCCAGTTTTTTCCGGTCGAGTTCCTAAGATTCGTTTAAGATTAAGAAAGAATCAGGATGGTACAGGATTAAATAAGACTGCTCAGATTATATACACTCGAGCATATGAGCAATCAAAGCGGACACTCGAACAATATCGCTACTTTCCTATCAAGAAGGACAAGATTTATTTCCGCTTGAAGCAGAGAATGCCTCAGACTTTAGAACGGATAAAAAATGTTCGTTGTCGCAGGATTTTAAAGCGACGTCAGGAGGAAGAGTCAGTTCTACGTGTCGATTTTACGCGGATAGCTGCTCATGATGATGAATTGCTCGTTTCGATTGATAAGCTACCGGCGCATAGTTCAGAATATATTTTAGAGATTAAAGTTTACAAAAATATCAAACGTCTTATTGAAGCAATGCGTTTTGTAATGCGAGAATTTCCAGTAGTACAGACAACTAAAGGGAAGCCAGAATTAGAGCATTAATTCGATGAAGATATGCTTGCTGAGCTTAAGATATTTTAGAATTATAAAAAATAAAAGAAATAGAGCTTTAAAGTATTTCTACTTGTAAAGCTGCCGAGCTTCAAACGCATCTTCTGTGTCATCATAGCTAACCCAGAGCTTTTTTGCCTCAGCAAAATCTATGAATTCTCCCTCTAATCCAGTTTCTTGTAAGAATTGTTCGTAGTTGTTATTTAGCCAGATCCTATCCTCATAAATTATTGCCATTACGTCGTCTGGAAGTAAGAGTACCTCGTTAAGAACTGCTTTTCCGCAAAGTACATCAATGCTTGTTTGTGGTATCTTACTAAAATCTGCGTCCCATACTCTCACCACATCGCATTCCATCTCAGAAGTCTTTTCTTTTCCTGGAATATAACCAACAACTTCGTTCTCTACGAGTTTATGATAATGCGTCCAAAAGCTAGATCCTGGATTCTCATCACCCGCAATAGAATCATTTAAACTATGCGAAATTTGAGCAACATGATAAGCAATCTCTTGTGCTTGTGTGCGTTGTATATTGTATTCAAGGGTTACGGTCAGTTTTTCATGGTCCTCTTCAGCTAATGCGGCGTCACATTTGTCAATTAAATTAGCTAAGTCACCATTTTGGAATATTTCTTTCTTTATCATTTTAATTACCTATTATTACTATATAGGGATATTATTTCGGTAACTTTAAAAGAATTACTATTTAATTCTAAAAACCTTCTTGCTATTACTCCAGATCTTCTTCTCAGCTTCAGCAACAGAAATCCCCTTAATCTTAGCTAGCTTCTTAAGAACATCCTTCAACTCAGAGATCTTATCTGTAACATACGGAGCATCGGTCTCCAGCAACATCCGATCAATAGGAACTAACTCCGCCATCCCCCGCATTTGATCTAGAGTTAATACGCGCGGGTTAAATGTAAAATAATGCCCTTTCTCAACGCCCAATCTAATTAGCTTCTTCGAGCCCATGAAATAATGTAGAACAACTGTTCCCTTGAATCCCTCAAGCGCTTCAAAAACTTGCTTAGAAGCTGCCCGAGCGTGAACAATTACTGGTTTTTTGATTTTCTCAGCTAGCTTAAGGAACTTCCGAAAGCCAGCTTCTATTTTCTCAATCTCGTCAAGATCCAGCGGAGAGCTGTAATCTAGCCCAACTTCACCTAAAGCCACACACTTAGAAGAATTCTTCTCGATAAACTTCAGTGTTTCAGAGAAATCCTTGTTAGGCAAGTTAGCTAACTCTAGTGGAAAAATCCCGAAAGCGGCGAATATTGATTTATTATCTGCTAGCTCAATAACTTCTTTTATCGTCTCGGGCGTTGTAGAATTAACAATAACTTTTATTCCTGCTTTTTCATATTTAAGCAAGAGCTTCTTGTCCGCATGAGAATGAACATCAATTAACATAAAATATAAAGAATTAGAAGAACAATAAAACTATTTCCTTTATTTCTTTTTGCGAGCAGCCAGTTTATCTATTGCAGCCAGTTCTCTTCGCTCTTCTTCTTCGATTCGATCTACAATTTTTATGACCTTCTTATCCATAGCTTCTATTTTTCTATCAATTATAGCTATGTATTTCAAGCTCCAGACAATACCGATAAGTAGACCTAGAATTGCAGCGTCAATTATTATTATTCCTGCATCAATAACCATATTATCACCTAATTATTAGAATGGTTCAATCTTTTTAACTGCTTCGGTTATCTGTTCTTCATCGCCCCGGAATACGGTCGCGAATGAAGGAGTTGCTATAAGCCAGTTTTCTCCGAATCCAGCAATATCCCCATCGTTTGCTTCTAGAGTCTTCTTTAATTTATCAACAGCTCTCTTTAATCCAATCCTATCCTTGTCTTTCAATGGTCCAAGATTTACTAATGCGATTGTAGACCCTTCTCTAATCGAATCAACTACTGGCTTGATATCTTCGAAGTTCTCAAGCGTGAACGGTCTTATTATTATTTTTGCCTTCTTGCTCTTAACATCTGCTTCTAATTCAACATATTCATCAGTTAGTTCGATATCAGGATTACTGTCTTTGAACCAACCACCCATTTTCTTGAAAATACTCATATTATAACCTTCTAATTAACTAGCTATTAATTAGAATATAAACTTTTTGCTACTTGGACATACTGCTCAGCAGCGAAGTAAGATTCCATATTTGTTCACGAGTATATGCAGAAATATTAAAATCAAGGGATAGACCTTCTATTTCCTGAACTGCAGCATCTACCCTCATTCCGATTTCCTTAGAATTATCTTTTAGAATGTTTCTCGCTTTTGTTAAAATCCCCCGAACATTCTTCGGAATAGAACGATCTTCATACATTTGTTCTAGAAGCTCGAGTACTTCATCAAGGTTACTCATTTATCTGCGCGAGTAATCAATAAATGCATGGCTCGCGTACCATATAGTTATTTTAATATCTTAGCTAGCTCTTCTTGTAGCTCTTTTGCTTTGTCTGTAGTCTTCTTTTCGTGTGTTTCGAAGCTTTTGATTTTGATATCTAGTTCTTTTTTCTTGCTTTCTAGGTCTTTCTTAATTGTAGCTTTAGGTTTCTCGATTAATATTCCGCCAATTAGTACGTAAGTTGGCGATTTTGCTTTCTTTAATTCATCCAGAGCATTTTCTATCTCTGCTAATTGAATTTGAAACTGCTGTTTTTGAGATGCAAATGCAGTAAGCCTCTGCTGTAATAGCTGCAGCTGTTCTAAATTCTCCCGAGTTTGTTTATCTAATTTATCACTCATAGTAAATCGTTGGTCTGACCAACGGTGGGTTTTGATTATTTTTTCTCTGCGCTCCAGGTTTTGTGCACGATCGCTAATAATCCGGTTATCGTATTAATTATCGCTCGGAATATTGTAACGTCCCCAGCTTTTATTTTAATTTCTAGCTTTTTGCTTAGTTTATTGAGTGAGTAACTACCTCTGCTCGTTTTGAAATTTTGTTCTGGCTCGAGAGCAGCTGCATAAGCTTTTAGAAGGTCGCTAGATCCATCTAAACTTATCTGAGCTTCGATCATCTTAATTCCGAGTTGGTGAGGGATTAAAGACCCTAGAGAAATCTCCTATTTCTCTTGGCCAAGCGGAATTTCATTCCGCTCCGGAAGCGAAAAAATTCGCTTATCTCGCTTTTACTTTTTTGAGCGTTGGCTTTCTGGCTTTTATGACTATTCTATATCCACAATAAGGGCAAATTAATCGCCGCTCGATATGTTTAGGTTCTATTTCTCTTCCGCAATTAAAACAATTATATGTCATTTTATTTATCCTTAGCTTTAGGTGAATATGCTCCGCCAGCAAATTTTGTATCACATTTATTGCAAATCCAAATTCCTGTAGCTAGCCGCTTCACGCTCCCGAGTTTTGAGCAATAAGGACACCTATGCTTTCCCTTCTGCACTCTCTCTACAGCTAGCGCTCGGTGCTTTAGTTTTCTTCCATATCTGGGTCCGTATCGACCCATTGAGCCTAGTTTTTTTAGAGCCATGTTTGCTGCTTTCCTCACTGCAATTAGCAGCGAACACACAAGGAAAATCTTGATTTTCCGACGTGTCTGTTAGTAATAGAGTAATCACTGGATTTATAAAACTTTTTAAAGCGGTCCTTAATCTAAGTAATCACGCCGGGATCGCTTAATCTGGTACAGCCTTTCTTTCTTCCGAAGAAAGAAACGCTGGCGAAAGAAAGAAATTATTGCTCGCTAGCGCTCGAAAATATAAAGAACTGGCTGCAGAAAATAGCACAAGCCTGGAAAGCTTGACTCGTAAGGGTATCTGGGTTCAAAGAGCCTTTTTCTCTTTCTAGAAAGAGAAAAACCCTCGGGAAAAAGAGAAAGTGAACTCCTGAGAGGCTTAGAAAATCCCAGTCCCGGCGCTTTCCGCAATATTGCAGAATTGTTCGGTATAGTGATTTCTAACTCCCCTTTTATTTTTATGAGTTCATAGCATAACTAATATATCAAAAAGCGGAGGCGGAAAAACTGAAAGGTTTTTAATACTACTTGTTAATAGAGCGGTATGACAGAGATAGTATCAATTAGAGGATTTTGGTTCGAAGAAGTTAAACCAATCGCAGCTAAATGCGCAAAAGGATATGATAGACTTCTCCAAGCAGAAAATTCTGGTGATGAAGCTACAATGCAAACATTAGTGGATGAGCTAGCAAAAGAAGGCGAATCAAGGGACATGGTTTCTGTTTGGTATATTGGTCAAATGATTTCTCAAGTTGAATATGCATTACTTCATGATAGGAATCCCATGTTAGGGCTGCTTCAAGCTCACGGAACATTAAATTCTGAGGAGTTTTATCAAAATGTTTTCGATGGAGAAGAGAGCGAGGAAACGAGAAATTATCGTACTCTTGGTCAGAAGCTAACTGAAATGATGAGCATGTAGAATCATCTCTTTTAATGTAGTATAGCAATTTCTAAAAGAAGGGTTTTTAAGTTTTTTTAGTAATGTGAACAGTATGGGATATGATGTCGCTAGCCTGTTAGTATTGGGAGTTACAGTAGAACTCGAAGAGGATGAAGATGGCGTTAAAGTACTACCTGACGGGACATATCATTATGACCTACTGAATCTGGATGAGCTTGGGTATCATTCTGATGACGGAGAAACAATAAATTCTGAACTTAAGCGTAGATTGGGATGCACAGGAAAGATTCCGGTTAATCACATGCAGGGATACAAAGATTTTTTTGTTCTTGGTTATGGCTTATGTTATCGAGAAACGGGTGGGGATCAACGAATGCCTTCTGCTATCAATATGTCTCAGTTAGCTGAAGATGTAAGTACGCTGTCAGATGTTGTATTGGAAGATATTAACTCTCATGGATACAGTTTTACACGAGAAGATATTAAACCCTATCATGTTGTTGTAGATGGGCGTTGGCATCTTGATTAATTACTAGCGCTAAACAAGATTTATATATCTGAACTTCTTTGTTTTAAGTAGAAATGGCTAAAATAACTGCTATAGAAGAAAAACGAAAGCAAATGAGAAAGAGCTCTGCTCAGTTCTATGCAGCTCCAAGAAGTCCGCCAAGCGATAGCTTATTACCAATATTTGATAAAAGTCATACGCGGAATGCGATGGCAAGATTTAACCAAGCTGATTTCAAAGATGTGGCTGAGAAGAAGAAAGCATATAATAAGATATTAAAAGCTGCTAGGGAATTTAAAATAGAGATTGAGGACTTCAAGGATCTGAAGCCAAAGTAGTATTATTCTCAAGCCCGAAAACTAAGTATTTACTTTATATTATCTAATATTTTTTGTAATCTAGAATAAGGTATTAATGGGAGCAATAGCGATTCTGCAAGGTGTTCGTATTTCTCATTTGCATTGTGATAATTGGCAACTCTTGTTCCGTCCCAGCGCCAAGAAACCATCTTCGCACCTTGTCTAAGTGCTTGCTTTGCTTCTGGAGGAATAGCACTGTCTTCATCTATAGCATCAAATACTTTGCCCGTATATTTTCTAGCTATCTTACTACATAGATCTCTCTTTTCTCCAAGTCTTAGCACAGTTCTTAGATTAAACATATTGAATAATAAATAACAAGCTTTATAAAATAACCTTCTAATCTTAAAGTGAGCTTACAAAACTAGACTTCCCGAAAGGGTTGAGCTCAGAAAGAGTTTCTAGTTTTGTTTAAAATATAAATGGCACACGAATTTAGAGCAATATTAAGAATAGCAAACGCAGAAATTAAGGGAGAAGTACCGATAGCGCAGGCTCTGACTAAGGTTAAGGGCTGCAAATTCATGTTTGCTAATGCTATTTGTCAAGTTCTAGATTTAGATCGGAAGCGAAGAGCCGGAGACTTTTCAGAGCAAGAGATAGAAAAAATCGAGGATTGCTTAGGTAATCCAGTTAAATATAATATACCAAAATGGCTTTTCAACCGAAGAAAAGATCTAGATACTGGTGTCGATAAGCATATTGTTTCTATTGATCTCGATCTTAGAAGGGAATTCGACGTGCGTAGATTAAAGAAAATAAGATCCTATCGCGGATGGCGGCATGCTAAGAAGCTTCCAGTACGCGGTCAGAGAACTCGCTCTTCATTCAGAGGTGGCGCAGCTCTCGGAGTATCCAGAAAGAAGAAATCAGGTAAGAAGTAATTAAGATGATATTTAATATAAATCGGTTAGGAGGAATAAAAAAGGTTTTAGCGATTTTTCGCCAACCTTTTTTCTAAAAAGGCTGTGGGAGACCCAAAAAAATTAGCTAGAAAATTCGATACGCCTAGGCATCCGTGGCAAGCAGATCGAATTAAGGAAGAAATAACACTTGTTCGCGAATTCGGGCTTTCAAATAAGAAAGAAGTTTGGAGGACTAGCTCATTAGTTAAAAACTGGAGAGAGCGGGCTAAGAAGATTCTGCGTCTTACTGATGAACGGAGAAAACAAGCAGAGGACGAGCTATTCGGCATGCTTCTTAAGCTTAATATCTTGCAGAAAGGAGCTAAATTAGATGATGTATTAGCTATTACTACTCCCGAAGTTCTCGAGCGGAGACTGCAAACTCAAATTTATAAACAAAGTATTGCAAATACTGTTAAGCAAGCAAGACAGTACATTGTTCACAATAAGATATTTGTAAACGGCAAATTGATTAATTCGCCATCATATTTAGTTAAGAAGGAGGATAAACTCAGTATTTCAGCTAAGTTGAAACCTGTAGCAAAGTAATACAATGGCTAAGAGTGATAATGTTGGAGTAGCGCATATCTATGCTAGCTATAATAATATTATAATCCATGTTACAGATATTACTGGCGCGGAAACGCTAGCATTATCCTCTGGCGGACAAGTTGTAAGGGCAGATAGATTAGAGCCTAGCCCAACCGCGGCAATGATTGCTGCTAAGCAAGTAGCTCTGAAATTAAGGGACAAAGGCGTTAATCAGCTTCACGTTAAAATCCGTGCGCCAGGAGGTCATAATGGACCTTGGCATCCCGGTCCGGGTGCTCAGCCAGCCATAAAAGCTTTAACTCGCGGAAGAATAAGAATATTATCTGTTGAGGATGTGACTCCAATAGCTCATGGCGGTTGCAGAAAAAAAGGAGGTAGGCGAGGACGAAGACCTTAAGCGAGGTCTGTAAATGAATTCCCGCGTTTAGTTGAAGTATGAAAATAAAAGTGCTTGATACCAAAGAAAATACCCACAAATTTGTCCTAGAGGATACTACAGCATCATTTGTCAATGCATTACGAAGGGCAGTAATGCACGAGCTACCGATTTTAGCCATAGAAGACGTTTTCGTTTCTAAGAATTCTTCTGCATTATATGATGAGATAATCGCGCATCGGCTTGGATTGGTACCGATAAAAGCAGACTTGAATAAACTAGTTTCATTAGAAGAGTGTAAATGTAAAGGCGAAGGCTGCGATAAATGCCAAGTTAGATTCGCTCTGAAAATAGCAGGTCCGTGTATGGTATATGCAAAGGATTTGAAGATAAAGAATAAATCCGTTCAAGTTCTCTATCCAGAGACACCGATTGTATTGCTGCGAGAAAAACAAGAATTAGACCTGCAAGCAGTAGCTATTCTCGGCAATGGCAAGGAACACATGAAATGGAGCACAGGATTAGCATTTTATCAGCGTTATCCTAAGATAACTGTTAATACTAAGAAGGCTGCTGACGTAAAAGAAGGTGTTGATCATTGTCCGAAGAGCGTTTTTGATAATAAGGGGAAAGTAATCAATCTACTTAGTTGTGATCTTTGCAAGTCTTGCCAAGATAGAGCTAATGGAGCAATTGAAATCGACGGCGAAGAAGGTAAGTTTATATTCACGCTAGAAAGCTGGGGTCAGCTAGAACCAAAAGATGCACTTAAGCGTGCTTGTGACATACTCAAAGATAAACTCAAGGAGGTAAAGCTCAAATAGGCCTACTGTTTTTTGGGGAGCTCCGAAGGAGCGGAGGAGGTTCCTAAAGGGGTATGGCCCTTAGGCAGGGGTGCCCGAGCGGTCAAAGGGGCTGGGCTAAGGATTTTGATTGGAAACCCAGCGGCTTAGTGCCTACGCAGGTTCGAACCCTGTCCCCTGCACTTAAAGTTGAAATGGAACAAGAAGATAACATTGAGTCATTAGTGAAGAAGTACCTGCAGATTGCAGAAGTCTCGGATATAGGTACGGCTGAGGTGCGCAACCCAATAGTTGGAAGCGGACCTGTCAGATCGTTCATACATACAGAGAGTGGAGTACCCGTCTATATATTAGAGCGTCATCTAACTGGAGCTGTCTCTCCAAAGGAGAGGGGATATACTCGAAGTTTGAATATAATGATTCTAAGTCGATCTAAGGAAGACATAGTTGTTGATTTATTAATACAGGATTCCGGGACAGAAGGGCCGATTAAGCCAAGAGTCGTTGAAGACTCTACAGATATGAAGATACCTGAGGAATATAGGACTAAGTGTCGTGCTGTTGCAAACGAAATTATCGTAGCTATCTATAATGCCTTCCCAATGAATACTGCGGAGGTATCAGTAGCGTAGAGATAATGGTAACAACCAGATCAACAAACATTCACTTAAGAAAACTAATCGCAGATCTAAGTAAGCAAAAAGTCCCAATCTGGAAAGCTGTAGCTAAGGAGCTTGCTAGACCCATAAGAAATCGAAGACAGGTAAATCTCATGAGGATAAATAAGAATACAAAAGACAAGGATTTAGTCGTAGTCCCAGGGAAAGTGCTTGGAAATGGCGTTTTAGATCATAAAGTCACAGTCGCTGCGTGGCGATTCTCAGATGTAGCTTATGAAAAGGTTAAAAAAGCTGGTTCAGAAGCAATTTCAATAATGGATTTAGTTAAAAAGAGCCCTCAGGGTAAGGGAGTCAAAATCATAGGATGAAAGTAATAGACGCAACAGATCTCATCATGGGAAGATTTGCTAATCAGGTTGCTAAGCTAGCCTTGTCTGGCGAGAAAGTAGCAGTAGTTAACTGTGAGAAAGCAATTATAACTGGCAGCAAGAAAACTATATTTGCTAAATATGAGCACCTTCGAGCGATGGGTGGTCCGTTTCACGGTCCGTTTTTCCCGAGGATGGCAGATCGATTTATCCGGAGAATCGTAAGAGGCATGCTTCCATGGAAGACAAACCGTGGAAGAGAAGCATTTAAGAGAGTAATGTGCTATATCGGATTGCCAGATAAGCTTGCTAATGAGAATATCGAAACAATACCTGCTGCAAACTATTCGAAACTTAAAACTTCAAAATATATTCGAATTAAGGAATTATCCGTGCGGCTTGGAGCTAAAACATGATAAAGAAAGAGCAGAAAAAACAGGATCCTAAGAAGAAATCTGTAATCATGAGCGGCAAAAGGAAAGCTGCGATAGCTAGAGCTCGGATCAAGGTCGGTAAAGGAATAATTAGAATTAATGAGCGCGCATTAGATGCGTACACTCCAGAAATAGCTCGTATGCGAATTCAGGAGCCAATAATATTGGCCGGCGATAGAGTAAATAAACTCGATATTAGAGTTAATGTTCGTGGTGGCGGATGGTCTTCTCAGGCAGAAGCTACTCGTCTATCTATTGGAAAAGCGCTAGTTGCGTATACCGAAAGTGAAGAATTAAAACAAAAATTCTTAAACTACGATCGTCAGCTATTAGTTGCAGATACGCGGAGGAAAGAATCTCGAAAGCCAGGCACGCACTCCCGTGCTAGAGCTAAACGGCAGAAGAGTTACAGGTAAAAAATGATTATTCCAGTAAGATGTTTCAGTTGCGGAAAACCCGTGGCACATTTATGGAAGGAATTCAAAGCTAGCCTGGCTGCTGGCGAAGATATGCGATTAGTTCTCGATAAGCTTAAGCTTAAGAGATATTGTTGCAGGGCGCTGTTTATGGGTCACATAGACCTCATAGAGCAGACATCTAAATTCCAGCGCTGATTCTTCGAGTTAGATATTCGGCAAGTTTTTTATACTACATCTGTAATTGAAATATATAATGGTGGATATAAATCTTATTTCGATAATCGCTTTTTATGCAATAATCGCGCTGTTGATATTAAAACATCGAAAGAAGCTAATCGTTCAGCACAAAATCTTTTTGCTATTTAAGACTAAATTCGGAATTAAATTAATCGACAAAATCGCTAGATTCAAGAAGTTCTGGAAGTACTGGGGATATGCAGCCATACCTGTCGGATTTGTTGGAATGATCGCAGTTGTTGTATTATTAGTAACTTCGCTAGTAAAACTTGTAAGGGAACCTAGTTCTGCTGCAGGAGTTAGTTTAGTCCTTCCCGGCGTACGTGTTCCTGGCTCGTCGATATTTCTACCGTTTTGGTATGGGATTATATCTATCGTGGTTCTCATACTCATCCATGAAGGTGCTCACGGAGTTATAGCTAGAGCACATAATATTAAAGTTAAGTCAACTGGCGTAGGATTGTTAGTAGCTCTGCCGCTTGCTTTTGTAGAACCCGATGAAAAACAGTTAGCTAGGAAACCATTAGCTACTAAATTATCTGTATTTGCTGCAGGACCGTTTGCTAATTTATGTTTGGGATTTATTATGATCTTAGTGTTAGGGTTTATGGTTACTCCGGCGCTAGCTTCTATAACAGAAGTTAATGGTATAGCTATTACTGATGTATTAGAACGCGGGGCGATTTGCGAGAAGTACAATGTTTTCTGTCCAGACATTGAGAGATTTCCAGCTAACGAGGCTGGTCTTGAGAGCGGAGATACAGTTCTCGCAGTAAATGATCAGCAAACAACAACAACTGAAGAATTCGTTTCTGCGATGGCAACTGTCAAGCCTGGAGATTCAGTTATTCTTTCGACTGATCGCGGCGAATTTAATGTAATTACTGGCGAGAGTGCAGAAGACTCATCTAGAGCGTACTTGGGAGTTAGTTTTAAGCAAAATATGGCGCTAAAAGAACACATACAGTCTAGGTTCGGCAACTTTCCGTGGATACTTTCTTATCTTAGTCAATTACTTTATTGGATAGTTATATTAAATATCGGTGTGGGTCTTATCAATTTGCTACCTCTCGGTCCAGTAGATGGTGGGCAAATGATACGCGCGACAATATTACATAAATTTAAGAACAAAAGAGCAGCTATGCGGCTTGTATCTTTTATCTCGATGTTTGCATTGCTTCTATTATTGCTAAATATAATAGGACCTATATTCTGAGGATGCAAAACCTTTATCTATAAGCGCGGTCTATAACTTAATCTGAGGTTAATTAATCAGATAGCAGTATGAGTAAGTTGAAAGATATATTGCATATTATTGAAGAATTAGGAGTAGTGCCAGCTGAAAATACTGAGAAATTGCTTGAATTACTTCTCTCTGGAGAGTCTCTAAACGAGACAGATTTAGCTGAGAAATTAGAGATTAGAATAAACGATGTACGCAAGATTCTCTACGCCTTGGCGAGATTGGATATTGTTTATTACACTAAAGATAAGCATCCTGAAAAGAAATGGTGGTATGTATATTCCTGGACATTAGACGTCGATAAGGTATATGTTAAGTATATTGATTTTCTAAACAAGGAATTACAAGATCGCGAAAATCGACTAGCAGATAATACAACTTACTTTATTTGCAAGAAATGCGATCGTAAAGTTGAATATTCTGATGCGCTAGTAACTAATTTTAAATGCTCTCGCTGCGGTAAAATGCTTAAAGAGTCTAAGAGAAAGGATGCTAGACTTGAGCGAGCGATCAAGAAGCTAAAGAAAGAGCTTCAGAAGTATTCTATATTTGCTAGTAAACCCGCGGCTCCTGTGTCGGAAGAAGGTGAGACTAAGAAAGAAAAGAAAGCACCTGCTAAGAAAGCTAAAACAAAATCTGAGAGTAAAAAGAAGTAGCCCCAGACGGATTCGAACCGTCGTCTCCGGCTCCAAAGGCCGGAATGCTTGGCCACTACACTATGGGGCTGTATAAGTTTAGATAGGATTTTTGTTTATAAATGTTTTCGAAGAAGAGATTTATACGCAAACTCGAAGAGTTTGAGATATAAAACTTACGTAAGTTTTGCTCTCAAAATCCTTGATTCTGATTTATAATGCCTTTGGAGAAAGTGTTATATGCAAATTTAGAGAGTTTGAGGTAAAAAACTTGATTTACAAATATTAAATATTAATAAGATAAAAAAGAAAGTCGCATAATCAAATTATGCGTTTAGTTCTGCTAGTTTAGCTTCAAGTTTTGCTCGTTCTGTCTCTGGAGTGCATAACTCGAAATTTAGACCGTGTCTCTGAGCTATTGCTTCGTGTTCGGGATTTCCAGAAATTATTGTGCTTTCAAGGAAATCTACCCAACCATCGTATGGTGCCATATAATTGTTTACTGCTTGGTATAGTGGTGCATAAATTGGCTGACCTGCTAGCTCAGGTTTTTGCGGAATCTCTGTGACAATTCTACTAGCATTTCTTAATCGAAGAGCTACTCCTGTAGGAAAACGAGATCCGTGAGTTTCTAAGTTAGTTGGATCTAATGGCGTTCCTGTTGCTTTAGCAATTTCTGCTTTATTTATTGATGCTCCGATAGTTAATCCGAACCATTGGTAGATAGGTACTCTATCTCCAAACACTTCTTTTATTATTTGTTCTTTCTCTTCTGCTGTGAATTTGTTGTACGCGTTTATCATATATTTACTACTGGTAGGTGTTTTAAAAGCTTTTTGATTACTAGCTTAACCTATTTAGAATATTAGACTATTAGCTAAACGTTAACTTTTTAATATATTTTAATTATGTTCTCTGATGATCGGCCAAACCTTCGCAGTCATAGATCTCCTCGCAGGAATTGTCCTAGCTGGCCAGTTCTACTGGGGCTGGGAAGCAGTCAAATGGGTCGGCTTCCTGATGATTGGTAAGGCAATCTACTCTCTAGCAACTTCCGCAGCAGCTCAGTTCTATTTTGATGTTATTGGCTGGATCGATCTAGCAGTCGGAATTATAATATTATTAAACTGGCATATTCCTTGGTTCTTTTTGGTTCCGATTGCTAAAGGGATTTATAGCTTGATAATGATTCGGATGTAACTCCCTTTTTGTTTCACGAATTGGTTGCATAACGAGTTCATCAAAAAAGCGAGACCAAAAAACTATAACTTCTTTTCCATATAATAATCTTTCAGCTCGTAGCCTCTTTTTCGATAATACTCCCTTACACCAACACCAGAAATAATCTTTAAGCTCTTAGCTTTTTTCTTAGCTAGAACTTCTGCGGTGGCTAGCAGTTTCTTGCCCCAGCCAGCGTGCTGAAGCTTACCTTTTCGTCCGAGAGGCAGAGATTCGCCATAGATATGTAGCTCTCTTACGAAAGCCTTAGCTCTAATAATTCGCAGTCGGCAGAACCCGAGGAGAATATCTCTTTCAACATCTTCTGCTGAGATGAAATACTCCTCGCCGCCGGAAGCTTTGTATTTCTTAATCAGGATTTCAACATTGTCTGGCAGCACCTTTCTGCGCTGATAAACCTGTCCAGCTTCTCTAAATCGGATTTCATCAGAGTAATGAGTCTTTCTGAGCACAATTTCTCTTAGATTGCTCTTTATTGGCCCGGCTTCGATGAATCCAGCAGGGATATCTCGCTGCACGCGCATGATTCTTACCCATTTAGGACACATTTTGTATATTTCTTCGAGCAAATTAGTCATATATTCTTCATCAACTGCTTTGTATTCTCCTTTTTTCCATTGATTATACAGCTCGGTGCCTTTGATAACTAAGCAAGGATAGACTTTCAGCATATCTGGCTTGAATAGCTCATCCGTAAATAATGTCTTGAACATCGTTACATCAGATTCAAAGCTGGATCCAGGCAAGCCAGGCATAATATGATAAAGAATCTTGAAAGCATGGTCTTTGAGCTTCTTAGTCGCGCTGACAGTTGTTTTTACTGAATGTCCTCTTCCTACGTTCTTAAGAATCTCGAGATAAATTGATTGTACTCCAAGCTCTACTCTTGTGCAACCGAGTTCGAGAAATCGTTCGGGGTTGATATAATCTGGGCGGGTTTCAATAGTAATTCCAATAACTCGCTTCTCAGCAGTTTCGTTTATTTTCTGAGCTTCCCCGAGAGTTTTTGCTCTTGAGCTATTAAAACCATTGAACGCAGCAGTTACAAAGCTCTTTTGATAGCTCCAAGTCTGAGCTGGAAAAGTCCCACCCATAATTATCAATTCATTCTTCTGAACTGAATGACCTACGGCAGCTAGCTGATCCAAGCGATTGACGACTTGAGCATATGCATCATATTTGTTAGCCCTCGCTCTTAGAGCAGCGGGTTCATAGCCAGTGTAAGACTGCGGAGCTTCAGGTCCTTTTGGGCAATATACACAAGTTCCAGGACACTTAGCTGGCTTAGCCATTATAGCAACCACAGAAACGCCAGAAAGAGTTCGAGTTGGTTTTGTTACTAGGACTCGCCTTAATCTTTCTTTTTCAGAATTAGAGCAAGCAGCTAAAATCTCAGAATTTAGCGGGAGGAGATCTCGTTTGTGCTTTTTAGCCCATTGTTTCTTGATGTGCTCGACTTTCTTTTTAGTCAGATCTTGCGTTTTGACTAGCTGACGGATTAGTTCCTTCATAAGCTTTATATTCTCCAACATATATTTATATCTATGCAAAAAAGACCTTCTTTATTTTCAAGAAAAAAGAAGCGGCCGTATTGGTTCTATGGGCTAATAATTGGCGGGGTTATTCTTGTTGCTGTTCTGGCGTTTATAGACTTAGGAGCACCCGCGATCGGATCAAAGGTGGTTGTGATACCTGTGTTAGGGGAAATCTCTGCGTATGGTCACTCCTCAGCACTGCTTTCTGGAGAGGCAGCTAGCTCAGAACGGATTGTGGCTCAAATAGAGCAAGCGAATAATGATCCTGCGGTTAAGGCAATAATCTTCGAGATCAATTCTCCGGGCGGAACAGTCGTAGCTAGCAAGGAGATATCGATAGCAGTTGATCGCTCGAAAAAGCCAACTGTAGCTTGGCTAAGAGAGGTAGCAGCTTCCGGAGGGTATTGGATTGCAGCTTCGACTGATAAAATCATAGCAGATCCCGCAACAATTACTGGAAGTATTGGTGTAATTGGTTCATTCTTAGAATATTCTGGACTAATGGAGAAATATGGTGTTAAATATGAGCAATTGACATCTGGACCGTATAAAGATACTGGTACGCCATTTAGAGAGATGAATGAGGGAGAACGAAGAGTTCTGCAAAATAAGATAAATTCACTTAATGATCTTTTTATTGCGCACGTCAGCTCGCATCGAGATCTTAGTGATATAGAAGTACGCAGATTAGCTACTGGAGAAATCTACATTGGACTGGAAGCGTATGAAAATGGATTAGTAGATGTGCTAGGTGGCTTGCCTGAAGCGAAAGGAGTAGCTGAAGAGCTTGCTGGTGAGAAGTTAACAATCATTAAGTACAGTAAAAAGAAGAGCTTTATAGAGAAATTAACTCAGACGATGAGCTCATCATATTATTGGATGGGCAAAGGATTTGGAGAGAGCTTTTTCTCTAAGAATGAATTAGCAGTTCTAGCTAGATAGAAGGCACCGCTGCTTTTATTACGGCGATATAATCTTGTACGCCTTTATCTGTTGCAGGAGCGATTTCTTTAACGTGTTCATCTTGTAAATATCTATTTCTGATACTACCGATTTGCTCTATTCCCTTATGTTCCCATAATCTATACCAGGCTCCAGTATAGCCATTACCGATAGCTAGTCTCTCGTATTCATTTATTACTTCATTTGGAGCTTCTCCCCAATTATAAGATATTCTGTAAGCGAATAACTTGCCATTGCTTGCTCTGCGCCATGCGGAATATGGTGATACGCCATTTAAATCCAAAGCTACAACTTCACAGTTTATTGCAATGTCTTTAATTACCTCCAGCATCTGCGCTCTCTCCGCGGCGATATAATCTTGAGATCTTTTAAGTAATTCTACTTGCTTAAATTCTGTTGTATTTATAAGATCGCTAGCTACA
Source organism: Candidatus Pacearchaeota archaeon (assembly GCA_017608345.1). Taxonomy (GTDB): domain Archaea; phylum Nanobdellota; class Nanobdellia; order UBA10117; family JAFCGA01; genus JAFCGA01. Next base: position 23,694 of record JAFCGA010000009.1, read on the forward strand.
TATCTTTCCATCAAAAAGTCAAAATCTACGGTGAGGTGCACTTTTTTATTGTATATTCCGCTTGGGACTTCAGTAAGATTCGTGTAAACAACAGACACTAATCCCTCAGCAAGAGTGTGATAGATATGCGAATCGCATCGTAATATTTCGTCAGTAGAATCATCATGCGCATCAAATAATACTTTTACGAGATTACTTGGATCAAATTGCCCACGAATCTTTTCCGAAAGCTTATGTGATAAAACATGCTCACGACCGCTGCCAGTTATTAGAATCGGCAGGTCATTTTTATTATATTTATATTCCTGAATTAAAACAACGTGTCCTAAATCCATAAATTGCCGCATTCTGGGTACGATTACATTCGCTTCTTCTGACCCAGAAGTTAGAAATACGATGTCTCTAGCGTCATCTTTTTTCATTGAAATCAGTGTAATCTGTAGTTGGGATTAAGTAAGTAATTATTGCATAGGCTCAACTGGTGTCGAATTTTCCCAAGCTTGATCTGCCATTTGTTGTATTGCTTTGCCTAAGAAGGGTGTATTTATCCACATCCCGAGGTCGTACGTAGGATGGACATCTTTGTCATCTAGCATCATAAATAATAGCTGATGCTCATCTACAATACAGAATCTTGCCCGTATATCTTTTGCTTTTCGCACGGTAACTATCCCTTTTAGTTCCGCAAGAATGTCTCTTGTTTTGTCTGTTTCGGGAGCTACGATTGTTATTTTTACGCCGCGCTCTTTAGTTTTCTCAAGTAGAGATCTCAATGCCCTGGATTTCAGGATTATTCCGTCTTCAGTTGTAACTATAAATACTGACTCCTGAGCTTCTTTTATTAGCAAAGATAAATGGTCATATAGATTATGTCTGCCTTTTAGTGCTCCTGAGAAGTCAGTTGCGTGCATTGGCTCTATGCCTTGTTTGAATAGCGCATTTAGTTCAGCTAGGACTTCTGAATCTTGGAGTTGAACTAATCTATTGGCTTTTTCTTCAGCCTTCTCAGCCATTCTTTTCTGTACTCTTGATAGAACTTCCTCTGGAGAAATAGCCATGTATTTTATTGGTTTTTCTGGCTTGACAATTACGAAACCTTTTCGCTCTAATGATTCTAGAACATCATAAGTTCTTGAACGCGGAACATCAGCTATGTCGGATAATTCTCCGGCGGTTGAAATGCCTCTTGATAAGAGTGCAGTCCATAGTTTTACTTCATATAAATTGAGACTAAATGCTCTTCGTAAGTTGCTTAGGAATTCTTCATTTACTATCATTTTTCTACCTCGTGAAGGTTGTTATCTTGGGGACGGAATTACAGCAATATATTCCTTATACTGAGTGAATATATATTGCTTTTAGTAAGTAAATACTACTTTGAGTATTTAACTCTTTCTCTACTATAGTTACAGAACAACCCTTTTAAACCTGTCGTCTCCATGAAGTAATTAATGGATATTAATCGCTTTCCCTGCGCTGATGAGCCCCATTTCTTGCATTTTTGAGAACTGATCAGAGGAGACAGCTAGTAACTCTAGCTTAGTTCCTGTCTTTTCATGTATCTTGCTTGAGAGCTGTGCAGTGATTATTGCTGGCACATCGCCGATAATGAATACTTTATTTCCGTCGTTTAATATATATAGCAATATCGGCTGCTTAGGTAGGGTTTCCTTTAGCGTTTTCTGGAGGTATTCAATCGGATCTACCTCTTGACCGACAATTATGTTGTAGATCTCAGTGAAAACTAAGGAATTTCTCTTAAGTTTGTATATTGTGAACTTTCCGTGCTGTGTTTTTTCAGCTAGCCCCATTGTTAATAGCTTCTGGACGATTCTATAAGTTGTTGCTAGACTAACTCCGGACTCCTTGGATAGCTCTCTGAGGTAGAAGATATCCTTCTTTAGGAGTAGCTTTTCTAATATTTTGACTGTCTTTTCATCGAAAAGGTTAGCTAGCACGCTAGATCTATCCATAATATTAGAATTAGAAACAGTGTTTTATTTAAATGTTTCTAATATAGAACGATGTTCTAGTTATAGAAAGATAATATGGAACGGAGTTTCATATAGAAAACTAAATTATAAACTGGACCCATGTCCTTCGGTTTTTAATCGTAATCTTTTTAAACTAACTTAGAAACTCCTAAATATGGAAATAAAAATCTTTGAACAAAGAACATGTGAAAGTTGTCTTGCTGTTTGTATGATGAGTTTGTTAAAATCGCAAAAGGAAATAAATTTATCTAAAAAAGAAGAATATAATATTTTGTTTGAAGGATTAAAATTCACAAAGTTGGATTTTTCTACGGGACACCTTGCTTATTTAGCAAAAAAAATACCCGATGTTATTTTTGAACAGCATATAGATTTTCCAGTTTTTTATGATGTTCTGAAAAAATTAAAACTACCTGAGAATTTGAAATTACATTCAACAAGAATAAATCTCAAATTATTAAAAGAATTAATAAAGATTAACCCAGTAATAATATATATTGATCAATATACACTTGATGGAATTTACCATTATTCTCATTTCGTTATTTTATCTTGCATAAATAATGATGTTGCATTAATCCATGATCCCTGGACCGGAGAAGAAATTAAACTGAAAACTAAGAATTTAATGAGATCTATAAGTTATGTAAGAAATAGACTTAAAATTAGTCCAAAATTAATAAGAATTTTATGATTTCCCACTTCTTTTAGGAAAAGAAATAAAAGCGAGTCTCTTCTCCGTAAGATTATTTCTATTCTCTTTTTTAAACAGCGATTCAGATAGACTACGCACGACTACGCTGCTGCCCATATAATTCTTCAACGTTAATTAGATTAACGCATAACGATTTTCAATAAGAATCTTTTTAAACTAACTTAGAAACTCCTAAATATGGAAATAAAGAAGCTGTCTCCTAATCAGATCTTGACAACCATGGACTTTCCAGTTCATAATAAAAAGATCTTGGAGAAGTACTTTGATCAGTGTAAGAATGGCGATCTAGAGGGCGTGCTACCTGTTCCAGTTGTTCCAATATCGATTGGGCTACCTCTGCTAGATGATACTAGCGAGAGCGCTAGAAAATACAATGCTTCTATTACAAACTATTTCAAAGAGCATCCGGAAGTAGAATATATATTATGTGATGGTAGCCATAGAACGACCGCATTAATGCTCACACATAATAAAATACCTGCAGTTGTTTTCCGTAAAGATGCGGATATTGAAGAAACCAGACAATTCATTAATGAAGCTAACAAACTGCCCGGAAACGAGCATTTAAATCTAGCTACCGCAGACACTATCGAAGGTATTTTAGCGAATAAGGCTAATCATTATTCTGGAAATGATCCTAACTGGTCAGCTAGCGATAAGTCTGAAATTATGTATGAAACGGTTAGAGATAAGACTCTTAGAATGATCAAGGAGAGAGTTATTCCTAAATATATGATTGATTTTTATAAAAGAGCGAATAAGAATTAAGCTCGTCCGCGCTGCTGTCCATACAAAGCCTCAACTCGCTTGACAGTATCAACTTCAGAAGGTCTTCTATCCTCTCGTAGTCTAATCAAGCGAGGAAATCTAAGAGCATATCCCGATCTATACGTCGGAGACTTCTGAATCTCTTCATAGCCAACCTCGACAACAATTTTGGGCTTCACCGAAACTTCCTTTCCTTTTTCACCGATAATCAACGGCTTCAGCATCTTAGTCAGAGCTCCGAAGCTAACTCCCATTTCAGCTTTCTCCTTAATCCCTGTGCCCATCTTGCCAATGTTCAAGAACTCGCCAGTTGAGGGGTCTTTGCAAGCTAATATAAACGAGCTTAGCCAGCCACTTCTTTTTCCAGTTCCCCAAGTAGCGCCAGTTATTACTAAATCGAGTGATTCAGCAACTGGCTTGACTTTAACGCCATAACCTACTCTGGACCCAGGTATATATGCTGCGTCTAGCTTCTTCATCATTATGCCCTCGTTTCCTAGCGCTAATGAGTGCTTCATGAACTTTTCAGCTGTTTTTTGATCGCTAGTAGTGATTTGTTCGACAACTGCGAGCTTCTCTTTAACTGGCTTAATAACCTTCTCGAGTAATTTTCTTCGTTCTTGGAAGGGTGTGCTAATCAGATCTTTATTATCTAGATAAATAACATCAAATGCCACGACTTGTACTGGAATTTTCTTGACTATTTCTTGGATATTATACTTGCGTCTTATCCTCTGAGATATATTCTGAAAGGGTAGCCACTGCTTGGTTTTTGGGTCGATTCCTACGACTTCGCTATCTACTACAAAGCTAGAACCCTTAATATTTTTAGAAACAATCTCAATTATATCTGGGAATTGCTTGGTCACATTCTCTAGCCGCCGAGTGAACAGCCAAATATCCCTTCCTTGTTTGTGTATTTGAAGCCTAAATCCATCTATCTTTAGCTCGCAAGCAGCTGGCGTTCCAACCGCCTTGAATGCATCTTCAAAATTCTTGGCTTTCGGATAGAGCATGACTCTAATCGGCTTTCCAACCATTATGCTGCTTTTCTCTAAGCTCTTCAGATTTTTTTCCTTGGCTAGCTTAGCTACTTCCCCGAAATCGCTCCGGAGATCATAAGCTCGCTGTACAAGTGTTTTATCTACGTCAAAAGCTTTAGAAATTGCGTCCCGAATAATTCCCGCTCCAACGCCTACCCTTAGATCTTCAAGGCAAGTTCTGATTATATACTTCGCTGACTTTGGCTCGGCAGACGTTAGTAATTCCTTAAGTAAATTTATCTTGTGACTAACTGTTCCTTTTCCTTCTAATTTAGCTAGCTTTTGCAGGTTCTGAATGACTTTTGAAGTTGTGACTTTTTGGCTGAATAACGTAGCTTGCTTTTTACTCTGCAATACTTTCTCAGCAACTTCCCCCAAGTCCCCGATCTTCTTCCATAGCTGTTCGACTTTATCTGCAGAAGTTCCGGCAGCAGAAGCAATTGCTTTTATTGCTAGCCTCGCACCAAGTCCAATAACTCTCGGATCCCATTCCTGGAATACTTTTCCCTGTAGAAGTCCGAGAACTTCGTCTAGCTCTTTTGTGGATACTTTCTTGAGAAAATTAGCTAGAATCTCGGTCTTTTCGAGAGTTTTGCTAGTTGCGTAGAGCTCTTCGTATAGTTCTGCTAGCTGCAAGTATCTCATAATAAATTAGTATTGCGGAGAGATAAAAAGCTTTGCATGAAGGATAATGCTTATAAGTTTATCTTCTAAGGAGTCTATATGAGTGAGACGTTAGAGAAGGTAGTAATAGCTCTTGATCCGGATAAAATATTAGATCTTGACGAAGAGTTAAGTGGATGCTCTGAGATAATCGCAGAGTTGTATCACTATCACAGTTTGAATATTCATGATGTAGTGTTTAGAATAAGAGGGACACGTAGCGTATCACGCACTTTTTATACAGGGATAGATATCGATAAGGCTAAAGGAGTATATGCTGAAAAGAAGCGGCTTTTCGAAGAGGGAAGGTATGTCTATATCGATATCTCTGCGCCATTTCTTGGAATCAAATTTAATGAGTCCGTTCCGAAATAATTAATAACTCCCATCTTCTTCTTTATTTATGGAAACTCTCAGAGCTATTTCACTAAGGCGAACTGTGCGGAGATTCAAACCTCGAAGAATATTTGAAAAAACTCTTCTTAAGATATTAGAAGCAGGTAATCAAGCTCCAAATGCCGGCAATATACAAACTACTCGGTTTATCTTAGTTACTGATCCCGACCTCAAGAAGGAAGTTGCTAAATGTGCAGCTGATCAGAGCTGGCTGACTAAGGCATATGTTTTGATTGTGCTCTGTTCAATTACCGATAAAGTAGAAAGAAACTATGGCTCGCGAGGAAAGAAACTATATGCAATTCAAAATACTTCACTGGCGGCTCAAAATATTCTAGTTGCTGCTACTGCAGCGAATATTGGCAGCGCTTTTGTCAGTGCGATAGCAGATAAGACTATCCGACGAGTATTATCTATACCCGATAATATTGATATTCATTCAATAATTGCTCTCGGTTATCCTGAAAGAGTGCCTAAATGCCCCGCAAAGGCAGCGCTAGCAGATATAACCTATTATTCTAAATGGGGAAATAAGACTAGCGAGGGATTTAGTATTTTTCCTCTAGAATCTGCTGCTAAATCTATAAAATCAACTATTTCTAAGAAATTAAAACGAAAATAGTTCTGATTGATTCTAATTATACTTAATTAAAGATCAGAAGTATGGGTACGCCGAAGCGTACCCCGTCCACAAAGACGCAACTTCGGAGGTGCATTGTGGATCATAAGTTGTTGATATCCTCTCTGTTTTTGACCTTCTTCGACCTTTCGAAGATATAAGGACATTAGTCCGAAATACGCTTTTTCTTAAAAAGCGAGCGGCGAGGTGCATTGTGGATTATGATATCTTTTTCTAGCAATCTTCGTTTTTCCGCCGTTTAAGAAAAAACGAGCGTTGGATTGAATATTAATTAAATAAATAAAATAAAGTATGATCCTACCGGATCATAGATATGCCTAGCTCTCTGTTGACGTGCATTGCTTGTGAAGAAGGGTTTCTAGAATCCATCTTACCGAGTACATATGGGGATTTTACTCCCGTAATAATTGTCATTACTCGTATCTTTCCTCGGAGTTCTTCATCTACTCGCGCTCCCCACATTATGTTTGCGTCGGGGTCTAAGCTAGCAGTAATTAGCGAACCAATTTCGTTTGCTTCGTCTAGAGTCATATCTGGTCCACCAGCTATGTGTATTAGCGCTCCATTAGCACCAGTATATTCTACATCTAGGAGTGGATTAGATAGAGCTTGTTTTACTGCTTCCTTTGTTCGGTTAGCTGTGTCTGATTGACCTACGCCAATTACTGAAACATCTCCGTGGGACATTATATTTCTTACATCTGCATAGTCCATGTTTATTAGTGAAGGAACAGCAATTATCTCTACAATGCTCTTGATCATAGTGGATATAAGCTCGTTTGCAACTGCGAAAGCCTGCTGAATTGGTAAATTACCCGCAAGGTCTACTAGTCGGTTATTATCAATTACAATTACTGTGTCGCAGACTTGTCTTAGCTGTTTAAGTCCCCATTCAGCTTTATCAATTCGAGCTTTCTCGATGTTGAAAGGCATAGTTACTACTCCGATAACAATCGCACCCTGTTCTTTTGCTAGCTGAGCAACTACTGGCGCGCAACCAGTTCCGGTTCCTCCGCCCATGCCTGCGCAAACAAAGACCATATCTGCGTTTCGAAGATTTTCTTTTATCTCATGGATATTCTCTTTAGCAGCTTCCATACCTCTTTCCGGGATTCCGCCGCATCCGAGTCCGCGAGTTAGTTCTCGCCCAATAAGAATCTTCTTATCTGCCTCGATTATATCTAGATGTTGTTTATCTGTATTTAGAGCAAGTATTTCAGCACCTTTGACACTCTTCTTGAACAGCCAGTCAATTGAATTGCAACCGCCTCCGCCGTTGCCTACTACTTTTATGTTTGCGTATCCGACCATGTCTGCTTCGCCCTGCTTAAAGTTATCTGTATTTCGTAAAGCGTTTTTTACAATAAATTCCATTTTTGCACCTCCTCAACCTATGAAATTGAGTATTTTAGATATGAAACATTGTTTTAAAAATCATTTCTATACTCTAGTAAACAAGTCAGATTTTCAGACCAGCGGTATAGCGATTCGTTTCAGGTCTATTGTTTTTATTGGCCAGTGCTAGAGTTAATAAAGGTTATTGTCTGCTTTAGCAGACAATTCTCGGAATTCATTCTGAGTTATTGTTCGGATTTATTCGAATAATTATCGAATTGGTTCGGTTTATTGTCCAAATCTGTCTAAAAGTTAAAGAAAACTCTCAGTTCTGTCTTTAGTGGTGTCGCATGATCTGATTCTAGAAGCTCTTTTATATCCATCCATTTGAATTCCGAGTGCTCCGCATCTAATTTAATATTGTTATGATCTATCTTGCAGAGAAATGAGTGAACTAGCCACTGCAAGCCAGCTTCGCTATATATGTAAGGTTCTTTTATCTCCGTTAGTATGAATTCTGTAATTCCAGTTTCTTCATATAATTCTCTCTTGAAACATTCTTCAGGAGTTTCATTTTCTTCGAATTTCCCTGAAATGATATCCCATTTAGCCGGGTACCATTTCTTGAGAGCAGATCTTTTTAGTGCAAGAATTTTCCCTTCATTGTTGATTATAACTATCGAAACCGTCTTGATCATATCGTTCTAATTGAGTCAAGTTTCTAAAACCTTTTTATAATCCAGTGCTAGATTTAATAAATATTATTGTCTAAAACTGCACCTTGAGTTTGTTTTAGACAATTACCGAACATAAGTTCGGTTTATTGTCTAAAAAGCTTTGCACAAAAACCCCTTTCTGCACAAAAAGGGGAGAGAATCTGCGCAAAAACTACTTTTTATAAATCGCTATACTAAATTCTTAACTACAATAAATAGGTTTTAAAGTTTTCCTGTTTTCTTTAACTATAGCTAAATATAAGATAAAATGCCTGAACTACCAAATACAATCTTAATAGAAGAAATACTAGATGGAGTGAGAGAAGGTACAATATTGATCGAACCTTCTTTGAGCGATTTTGAAGAGCTTACTGGTCTAGAGAAATTATTCGCCTGTGGAGCAGATAAAGTCTATCCACATAATGATGCGCAAGGTGATAGAGTTTATTTTCGTGAAAAAAGTAGTGCAAGCAAGTCTAGGGGCGAGCTAGTTAAAAAATCACGGTATTCGCTGCAGAGAACAGACTACTGAAAATAATTTATCTATCTTTCTTTTAGAAATCGCTATACTTAACGGTTCATGCAAAGCTTGTTCAACTTTCACCTAAAACCTTTTTATATTAGTACTCAGTTATCTTGCTATGCAAGCTAGCGACCGAGTCGAAGCAACCCACAAAGGCAATAAATACACTGGAATTCTAATGCCGTCTATAGAAAAAGGACTAATAATTCTAAAGCTAGATAATGGCTATAACATCGGACTAAAAGGAGCTAAATTAAAGAAGCTAGGAACTGCAAAAAAGATAAAATCTCCGACTTACAAAGCTAAATTAAAGAAGTCTCTTCCGACTGTTTCATTAATTACAACTGGTGGAACAATCACGTCAAGAGTTGATTATCAAACTGGTGCTGTCAAGTCATTAACAAAGCCAGATGAGCTATTAGCTCAGATTCCTGAGCTAGCCAAAATTGCTAATCTAAATATTATAACTCCCTTCAATGTGATGAGCGAAGATATGACTTCAAAAGAATGGAAGATATTAGCGCAAGTAGTTGTTAAGGAGCTAAATAAGAAGAAAGTCAAAGGTGTAATCATAACTCATGGAACAGATACTCTGCATTTTACAGCATCAGCTTTATCTTTTATGATAGGACTACCAAATAAACCAATTGCTTTAGTAGGTGGGCAGAGATCATCAGATCGAGGCTCATTTGACGGAGCTCAGAATTTAATCTGTGCAGTACATTATTGTTTATCTAATATTGCTGCGGTGGCTATTGTAATGCACGAATCTACAGAAGATAAGACTTGCTTAGCTATTCGCGGAGTTAAATGCAGAAAAATGCACACAACCCGAAGAGATGCTTTTAGACCGATTAATGAACTACCGCTCGCTAGAATTTGGCCGAATGGAAAGATTCAAGTTCTTATGAGAAAAGATTGGTATGTTCGAAGAGATGATAAGCATCATATGTTTTCCACGAAGCTAGACCCGCGGGTTGTTTTAATTAAGTTTGCTCCGGGCATGGATTCTGGAATTATAGATTATTATGTTAAGAAAGGCTATAAGGGAATGATTTTAGAAGGAACTGGCTTAGGGCACGTAGCTGTACAAGGAGAAAATTCCTGGCTTAAATCAATTAAAGCTGCAGTTAAAAAAGGCGTATTTATTGGTATGACTTCTCAATGCCCCTATGGGCGAGTAGACCCAAATGTTTATACTAACATGCGCATATTACAGGATGCGGGTGTGGTCTACTTAGAAGATATGCTACCTGAAACAGCGTATATAAAATTAATGTGGGTTTTAACAAAAGAGAAAAGCAAGACCGCGTTGAAAAGATTAATGCTAATAAATAAAGCTACAGAGATGAATCCTCGGATTGATGAAGCGAGTTATTTGTATTAATCCATAGCTGCATCACTAAACAAAAAGTTTATAAACTGAGTTTCTACTGAATAGTAATCAGAAGCTAAAATGTCCCTAGCACAAGTAATTCATCAGAAAAGTGATATACCTATCCTTGAAAAGCTCGCCGATGAATTTGTTTTTAGAGTACAAGATATAAATAATTCGCAGGTCAATGGCTGGGTTAATGAGTATTCTCCGAATATAACTTTCGTAAAGAAACTATATCTTAGTCCTGTCTTTTGTAGTAATAATACTGCTCTATTCTATAGTGCATTTATTGAGAATTACGGGCGTAATAATGAGCGGGTGATTAAGGAAGATAAATTAGAAAATCTATATCTTACTAAATTGAGAGATAGACCAAATACACGGATTCAGGAAAATATTTATGCGGGTGAGCGGGACGTCCTAGATTTCTTTGACGTTTTTTTATCATATATTCTCTATTATTCTTATTCAGAATGCTCTCAAAAGCGGAGACTCATGCTATTTAACAAAAGCGAGTTAGAAGCTATTGGCTTTAGTATCGAGCTGCCTCATCCTTGCGAGTTAATTAATTTCCCCGAAGAAAGGAAGGTCATGTCTGCAGGCAGACTCACTAACTTACCTTTGGACGGAGCGATTACTTTCCACTTACCGGGTGGCTTTGAAGGTGCAATTACTGCAGAGGAGCGGGAAATTATTTCGGATGACTCGTTGTATTTTGGGACACGAGGGAACTCAATCGTAGGTCTAAGAAGTTATAGCGAGACATATAGACAATTAATTGAATTTGGAACTAGTTTGACTTAGTAAGTCACCAACCAATACTAACTAAATTATTATTAACTCCGATGCTCTCTTTTATGTATGGTTAAGTTAAAGCGCTCTCTAGGACTTGTTGAAGCAACCTTCGCAGGAGTAGGAATTATCCTTGGCGCAGGTATTTATGCTCTACTCGGAAAGGCAGCGGGGATTGCAGGTAATTCAGTCTGGCTCTCTTTTGCAATAGCTGCGCTAGTAGCAGCATTTACCGGCCTTTCCTATGCAGAGCTTTCTTCAATGTTCCCGAGCGATTCTGGGGAGTATATTTATACAAAGAAAGCTTTTGGAAATAGGTTAGCTTTCTTAGCTGGCTATCTAATTATAGCTCAAGGTATTATCTCTGTTGCAGCAGTAGCTTTAGGATTTGGCGGTTATCTAAGCGCGCTATTAAAAATTAATTTTATAATTCCTCTAGCAATAGGTTGTATTATTCTCTTCACAATTGTTAATTTCTGGGGAATTAAAGAAACTGCTTGGCTTAATATTGTTTTTACAATTCTCGAAGTTGGAGGTCTCATATTAATCATTGTGTTAGCATTTAGGCATATCGGCAGCGTTAATTATATGGAAATGCCGAATGGATACTTTGGGGTATTTTCAGCAGCTTCTCTGATCTTTTTTGCATTCATCGGGTTTGAAAGCATCGTCAAACTTTCTGAAGAAACTAAAGAGCCTAGAAAGACAATTCCAAGAGCATTGATTCTTTCAATTATAATCACCACGATTTTATACATTGTAGTAGCTATAGCGTCGGTTTCTATTCTCGGTTGGGAAGCTTTAGGCGCCTCAAGTGCACCGCTAGCAGATGTAGCAGCTGCGGCGATGGGAAGTAGCGCATTTGTTATACTAGCAATTATAGCTCTTTTCTCAACAGCAAATACCGTCTTAATAATTCTTGTTACGACCTCAAGAATAATGTATGGAATGAGCAAGGAGAAGTCACTTCCATCATCATTAGCTAAGGTTCATCCTGACCGAAAAACTCCATGGGTAGCAGTCTTAGCTGCTGGTCTTTTAGCAATAGCGTTTGCTTTGATTGGAGATATTGAATTTGTTGCTGGAGCTACGAATTTCGCTGTGTTTATAACTTTCGCAATAATCAATGCAGCAGTTATTGGATTAAGATATACCGATGGCAAACAGAAACGAGTATTTAGAATGCCTTTGAATGTAGGAAAAGTTCCTGTGCTAGCGGTTTTAGGTGTGATAACTTCGATATTTATGATCTTCAACTTAGAGGTTATTGTTATAATTAGCGGAATTGTTTTAACTCTAATCGGCGTAGGAATCTATGAAGGATATAGCCGAGCAAGGATGGCTAAATTTGCACTGAAGATAAAATGAAGCCAGTAATTCTAATTATGTTTGCGCTTATATCGGTTCTATTTATTAGCGGCTGCGTAGACCAAGAACCTCTTAATGTTTCTTCAGCAGCAGAATGTTCTACTCCAGTAGATTGCGAAGGCAGATTACATATAATGTGCTTAGGAAATTGGAAATGTATTGAAGGTAAATGTGTTTGGCAATGCTCAGGCGAGCATCTAGAAACACCAAAGAACTGGACTGGCGAGGAAGAGACTGCAGGTTAGATATCTTTTTAATTCTTTGTTCATAGTTTAGATGATGAAAGCAGTAATCATGGCAGCCGGAAAAGGGGTCCGAATGGAAGGCTTGACTAAGAAGACCCAGAAGGTCTTGATTAAAATTAATGGCCGGCCGTTTTTATATTATCTCTTGACGAATTTACAGAAGGCAGGCTACAATGATTTTGGAATCATAACCGGTTATAAGAAAGAACAGTTCGCGCCTTTCCTAAAAAAATATGGTTTCAAAGCTACGCTAATCGAACAGAAGGAGCAGTTAGGAACAGGTCATGCAGCCTTGCAAGCAGAAGAATTCGTTGGCGGAGAGAACTTTATTTGTATGGGTGGAGACAACTTATGGTCTGTTGAGGATTTAAAAGCTGTAGGAACTGACGATGATTTGAATTACATTATGGGCATGAAAATAGAGCGATTGATAAGATATGGTCTCTTGCTGTTCGATCAAGATTTGCTAAATAGCATGCCTGAAAAGCCAGACACAATAAATAGTGGTCTCTATAAATTTACTCCAGAGATATTCTCCGCGCTGAAGAATATAGAGAAATCACCCCGTGGAGAGTATGAAATCAACGATGCAATCATGCAGCTAGCTCAGAAGAGAAAAGTAAAAGTCCTGAAAGTAAATGATTATTGGCTGGATTTAGGCTGCCCAGAAGATGTTCCGAGAATATCAGCTTTTCTTAAATCATTTGACAGCGACCGCTTCCACAAAGTTGGAAGAGCAATCTGGATTGCAGCTTCTCAGAAGAGTTAATTATTTATTATAGTTATTCTATTTTGTAGTCATAGTAAGTTATTTAATGGTTATCTCTTAACAGTATTTATGAGTCTAGAGGATAAAATGAAAGAATTAGAAACTGAATATTATTTTAATTTAAGCAGATTTAAGCATAAAGCCTTATTCGAAGATGCAGTTTATGTATGGGATGCTTTGAAGAAACTTCCGAATTATGTAGCTACGAATCTTAGGCCAGAGATCAAAGGGCAAGTGGATGATAAAGCAGTAGTTGGAAAGGATGTTTATATTGGGAGGGGAACGATTGTTGAACCTTATGCTATAATTAAAGGCCCTGCAATTATCGGGGATAATTGTGTAATCCAATCTAAAGCATATATTCGAGAGAATGTGGTGATTGGTGACTACACTCGCGTTGGAGATACAGAAATCAAACATTCAATTTTATTGGGCGGAGACGGACCTAAAAAGAAGGAACTATCTCATCTCGCACATAGGAATTATATTGGTAATAGTATAATTGGTAATAAAGTGATATTAGGTGCTGCAGTCACTACTGCAGCTCTACGCGGAGATTGGAAAGAGGTTCCAGTGTATATTGAGGGTAAGAAATATGAAACAGGATTAGCGCAGCTTGGAGCAATAATTGGAGATAATACGCTCATCGGCTGTGGCATAACTTTAAATCCCGGGACGCTGATCGGACAGAATTCACGTATGTATGATATTCATCATTGGCGGGGTTTTTTACCTTCGGATAAAATAGTAAAACCCATAAATTATGAACTGCAGTATGAGATTATAGCTAGACGTTAATCCTTCGGATTTTTAATTCAAACAGCGGGAAAAAATTCAGAGGAGTGATGCATTTTTCTGTAGTATTTATTGTTTATTTATTTCACAGTAACCGATTTAGCTAGATTTCTTGGCATATCTGGATCGCATCCGCGGAGGAGTGCGAGTTGATAAGCTAAGATTTGAATAGGGATTATTTGAATTAGTGGATTAAATTCTCCAGCGTCACGTACTTTTATATAGAAATCAAAAACCATATTGTTCTTTGGGCCGATTCCGATAATGTATGCGCCCCGAGATTTTAGCTCGACAGCATTGTTAATTATATCCTTCTCTGTTTCAGAGGAAGTAAAGACTATGCAAGGAGTTCCGTGTTCTATTAGTGCTATTGAGCCGTGCTTGAGTTCTCCGCCAGCATATGCCTCGGCGTGGATGTATGAAACTTCTTTTATCTTAAGTGCGGCTTCTAGCGCAGTTGGATACTGCAAACCCCGACCGATTAAATATATGCTCGGGGCGTATCGGAGTTTTTCTGCAAGTCGGCGTACAAATCGACGCGTGTTTTCAGAAGTAAGATAATAAATATGTCTCATTAGCTCTTTAATCATGGCTTTTCCGTCTTCGAATTTATTTGCTAGGGCATATGCTAGTAAGGTGAGAATTGCTAGCTGGGAAGTATATGCTTTCGTTGAAAGGACGCAGATTTCTGGGCCAGCCCCCTGCAAGATAGATCTATCTGACTCTCGGACGAGTGTAGAACCCATTACATTGACAATAGAAATTACTTTTGCACCGTGTTCCTTGGCTGCTCGGATTGCTGCGAGAGTATCAGCAGTCTCACCGCTTTGAGAGATAGCAATAACTAAGCTTTCTGGGACGATGAAATGTTGAAAATAAGGGAATTCAGATGCTATACAGAAATTTACATGCACTTTCGCGATCTTTGAAAAGAGATATAGTCCGTGCATACAAGCATGCGCCGCGCTCCCGCAAGCTACAAAATATATTCCTTTTGCTTCTTTTATTTCTTTGACTATATTTTCAATCTGTTTAGTATCAATCGCTGTGGCGCGGGAAACAACCTCTGCTTGCTCGCTAATCTCTTTTAGAAAAAAATGATCGAATTTTCCTTTCTGAGCTTGCTCAGGGCTCCATTCAATCGTGCTAATCTCTCGTTTTACTGGTATATCTTTAGCGAGATTGAATATCTTTAGGTCTGAATTAATGATTGCTAGATCCTGATCTTCTAGGAAAATTACCCGGCGAGTATATTTTAGAAAAGCTGGAATGTCTGAAGCTACAAAGAATTCTTTGTCGCCAATACCGAGGACTAATGGTGCTTCTCTTCGAATGGCAATTAGTGAATCTTCGTCTGCGTGGAAGGCGACTATTGCATACTGGCCTTCTAAGTGTTTTAGTGATCGTTTGGCAGCTTCTATGAAATTATAGCCTTTTTGCATATGATATTCTATTGTTATTGGAATAACTTCTGTGTCTGTATCTGATTTGAACGTGAATCCTTGCTTTGTCAAAAATTCTCTCTGGGCTTGATAGTTTTCAATAATTCCGTTGTGGGCAACAGCTATATTTCCGTCATTTGAGAGATGCGGATGAGCATTCTTCGCTACGGCCTCGCCATGTGTGGCCCAACGCGTGTGTCCCATCGCAAAGTTCGAATCAAGGTCGAGAGTTGCGTTTCCAAGCTTTCCTTCCTTTTTTTCTACGATAATCTTTGAATTACTCTTTGCAGCAATACCCCAAGAATCATAGCCACGGTATTCTAAGCTTTTTAATCCTTCAAGAACGATATTTACCGCGTTTTTTGGCCCCTTGTAGCCGATTATTCCACACATTGTAATGGTTCTTTGTTTATTTGAGTTATAATATTTATGAAACTCAAATATAGATCGAAGATATTTTATAGCTAAGGAGCTAGAATTAAAGATGGACTACAAAAAGCTAGGCTTCAAATGCCATTTCTTTCTCTTGCGAAGAGAAAGAACTAGGCGTCCAAGAAAGAGAAGCATCTTGCTCAGCTCCTTCGGAGCTTCGAAACAAACGCTCACTAATCAGCTCGCTATAGAAATATGAACTATTCAAAAATTGGCTTCAAATCCGGATTAGAAATTCATGCTCAGCTAAATGTAGGCAAGCTATTCTGCTCGTGTCCATCAATCTTAAGGCAAGATAAGCCACACTTCACCATTAAGCGAGAGCTAAGACCTCTCGCAGGAGAGACTGGCGAAGTTGATGTAGCAGCAGCTTATGAAAAGAAAAAACAATTGTATTATATTTATGAAGGCTATGAAGATTCAACTTGCTTAGTTGAGCTAGATGAAGAACCACCGCATGAAGTTAATCTTGAAGCTCTGAACGTTGCGTTGACTGTTGCTAAAGCACTGCACTGCGAGTTCCCGGACGATGTCCAAGTTATGCGGAAGACTGTTGTCGACGGTTCCAATACTTCTGGCTTTCAAAGGACAGCGTTAATTGGAATGAATGGTTGGATTAAGACTAGCTTTGGCAAAGTTGGGATTAATTATTTGATTTTAGAAGAAGATGCAGCTAGAAGGACAGCTGAGAAGAGTAAAGTCTCAGTTACTTATCGGTTAGATCGGCTAGGGATTCCTCTGCTAGAAATTGTCACAGCCCCAGACATGAAAACGCCTGAGCAAGTCGCAGAAGTTGCTAAACTACTCGGCGGATTAGTTAAATCAACGGGTAAAGCTATGCGCGGAATCGGAACAATTCGTCAAGATGTTAATATCTCAATCAAAGGACACTGCCGCGTTGAGCTAAAGGGTGTGCAGGATCTGCGGATGATGAATAAGTATGTTGATCGCGAGATTGAACGACAAAAAACTAGCAAAAAAGATAAACAGCATGTAAGAAATGTCAAGCAGGACTTCTCTTCAAAATATCTCCGACCGCTACCGACCGCGGCGAGGATGTATCCCGAGACAGATCTTCAGCTAATCAAAATAACTAAGCAGATGATTGATTCTGTTAAAATTCCTGAATCTCGCGAGAGCAAGATGAAGCGATATCTCGGAATGGGTCTAAGCGATGATCTGGCTAAAGAAATTGTTCGATCAGATAAATCAGACTTATTCGAAGAGTTCGTTGAGAACTATAAGAAGAAAGTTGCTCCGAAACTAATTGCTTCGATTATGACTTCGACAGCTAAAGAAGTCAAGCGAAAGCTGGGATTAGCTAGCTTTGAGCCAGATTCTCAGTTATTAGATAGGATTTTCTTAGGTCTAGCGGGCGGGGACAAGACAACTCCTCGATTAGTTAAAGAATCTGTTTTAGATATTCTACTAGCAGTTGCCAAAGGAAATGATCTCTACGAAGTTTTGAATAAATATAAGCTTCTTTCAGATACTGGGCTGAAAAAAGAGGTTAATAAATTGAAGAAGCAGTTCTCAAAGGTTCCCTCGAATAAACTAACTGGAATTATAATTGGTAAGTTGAGAGGTCGAGCAGATCCTAGGAAGATTATTCAGTTATTGAATTAACAATGCCCTGCTACAGCCATCCATCCACCAAAAATGTATGCGAATAATGCTCCAAACCCAGTAACGAGCCCAGGCATATGCATCCAATCTACTGATTGTTCTATATTACTCTCGTTTCTTCGTATGGCATCTTGTAGTGGATCATAAGCTTGAGAGAATTTTTCGGTACCTGGTTTTAGATCGGGATTCGCGATTATTGCATCCAACCCTTCTATCTGATTATTTATTGATGATTTAATTGTATCAAAGTTAGATTCAGGATTCTGGTTAAACCAGGAGGGATCTCCATGATAATTTTTAAGCCTGCTTTTTGCTATAACTAGTTGTTCTCTAGCTTCTGCTGGATCATAAGCTACGCCCGCTGTTTTAACATGACCTTGAGCTTGTTCTACAGGAATAACATTAATAAAATAATTACCTGCGCAGTGGATAGTCATACAGACTGCACCCGCAAGCAATCCGAGACCAATTCC
>JAFCGA010000010.1 GCA_017608345.1 Candidatus Pacearchaeota archaeon
ATAGTGGATACTAATTTACCATATAATGTTTCCGGAAATATTACCAATGGTGGAGACTATTTGCCGCTGATGCAGGTTGCTGGCGGACCAGGAGCTTGCGAATGCACAACTTGTGATGCTTGCGAGGGCAACTTATCAAGCACAGCTTGTTCATATGTTAATCTAACTCAGAATATAAATAATTATATTGGCGATTGTATCAATCCAACGAACTTCTCTAATAAGATCTTTGACTGTATGGGAAATACAATCGATTGTGGTAATGGGCTCAACGTTGGTATTAACGTCGAGAATAAAGCAAATGTCACCATAAAAAATTGTGTAGTAAAAGAATTTGCTCAAGGAATTACAGTAATTAATAGCACTAATGTGAATATAACAAATAATAATCTAACCCTTAACTTTTATGGAATATCAATAATTACTAATAGTTCAAATAACACGCTAATTAATAATACTGCTAGTTCGAATAATGATACAGGGATTAGAATAGAGACAACATCGAATAATAATACCCTATTAAACAATACTGCAAATAATAACGTATATGGATTCTCTCTTGATACATCTACTGGTAACTTGATACAAAATAATATTGCTCAAGAGAATACGCAGTGGGATCTCTATTTAAATCCAGCAGATGCTTCTGATTCTGCTTGTAATAATCTGATATTAAACCTCACTGGCTCGGGTGGAAGAGAGATTAAATATTATAACTCAACCCAAACTATTGCTAATCAGACCTTATCTGAAGTAGTCCTGTGTAATGGAGATAATTCCATTATTGAGAATATAACTATCCGTGGATCAGATTCGGTGGATAATAATGGTATACTTTTATTACTTACTGAAAATTCCAATTTATCTTCTTTAAACTCTTCAAATAATTATAGAGGGATTTATCTTTACAATAGTTCAGGTAATCGTTTAGACAACTCGATTTTTTCTTCAAATAATCAAACAGGTATATATTTATTTACTGGGTCCTCAAACAATTCTGTAATAAATAACACAGCGAACTCAAATGATTTTGGTATATATTTAGATAATAATTGTCCGAATAATTATATAATCAATAATACTGTGACTTCGAACAATTTTGGAATAATTATGAATACGGGGTCGAATAACACTCTGATACTCAACAATGAGATAATCTCAAGTGTTAGCTACGGACTCGGTTCCTCCAGCGGCTCGAATAATTTTACAAATAATTATGTAAATAGCTCTAGTGGTTGGGACTTCTTCTCTAATGTCGCCGAGATTGATTATATTACAGATCTGGTTCTGAATGGCTCTGAAAATATTTCATTCATTGGTATGAACATTCAACTTAAGAAACATCTGGCGCCAGTAGCAGATCCAAATAATTATAAAAATCTTAGTTATTATTTGAATATTACTGCAACAGGTGGTGGTGCTTGGATAAATCTATCTTTCAACTACAAAGATTCAGACATCGTTGGATTCCCAGAATCATCCCTAAGAATCTGGAACTCTAGCGGAACAGACTGGTCAGTTAATCCTACTACTGAATATAATGTTAGCGAAGCTAGCAACTACGTCTGGGCTAATATTTCTAGCTTCAGCATATTTGCTCCGATGGGTAACTTGAGTGCTGCTGGCGGTTCAGGGAATGATCTTGAAGAGAATACAACTTGGGGCGATAATCTTACGGGAATGGATGACGTGACTTGCGCAGTGGCGGATATAGACAATGATTCGGATATGGATCTATTTATGTCGGGAAGGGATCAAGGTGGAGTTAGGCGCTCGTTTATATATACAAATAATGGAACCTCCTTAGTTGAGAACTTAACTTGGAAGGGAGATATAAAGGGCGTAACTGGCGGATCTGCGGCGTTCGGAGATGTGGATAACGACGGCGATATAGATCTTGTATTTACTGGACAAGACATAACCACTGCAGGGAATACGATAATATACACAAATAATGGTACTGGATTTGCTGAAAATACTTCTTGGAGTGTTAATCTAACTGGTCTTTGGCGCAGATCATCAATCGCTGTCGGAGATCTTAATCTTGATGGAAGATTAGACCTAGTTGCTACAGGATTTGATTGGACTACTCAGAGAGCTATTGTATATATTAATAACGGAACTGCGCTAGTAGAAGCTCCAGAATGGAATAGTACTTTATTAAGGGGCGTCCAGTATGGCTCAATTGTTCTGGGAGATCTAGATAATAACATGTACTTGGACTTAGTTTTAACCGGAGAAGATTCCGGAGGAAATGTAGCTTCTTTAGTCTATATGAATAATGGTACCACTCTAACTATGAATTCGACATGGAGCAGTAACTTGACTAACGTATCTAATAGCGCAGTAATTCTGGGTGATGTTGATAATGATGGGGATTTGGACTTGCTTCTTTCTGGAGAAGATAGTGGCGGTAATCCAACTGCATTCTTATACGAGAATAACGGAACTACTCTAGTAGAGAATGTTAGCTGGGGAATTAACTTAACTGCTGTTGAATATGGTTCTCAAGCATTCGGGGATGTAAATCATGATGGAAGATTAGATCTTATTCTAACTGGAGATTGGAATAGTTTTGTTGCTGGAGGAGAATTTGCTAAGATGTATCTTAATAACGGAACTGCGCTTGTTGAAAATTCTACTTGGAGTAATAATTTAACAGGAGTATGGGAAAGCTGCACAGTTTTAGTGGATCTAGACAAGGATCTTGATTTGGATCTCATTTTAGCAGGGGAGAATAATGGTCCAAAAATAGCTAAAGTATATACAAATCGTTTAACTACTCAAAATACACTTCCCGTTGCACCGTCCGTGAATTTCTCTAGCTCTTATTCTGGAGGAATCTTGAAGCTCGGCTGGGGAGCTGGTGAAGATCATGAAGCAGTTACTAATGGATCACTTTATTATAATCTGCGTGTAGGAACTTGCTCTGGCTGTAATGATATTGTTTCGGGAGTTTATGGTGGGCACAGTCATCCCGAAGGTGGTTTATTTGGTAATATGATGCAGCGACAGAATATTAGCTTAACTGTTGCTTCCGGTACGTATTATTGGAATGTACAGACTATTGATTCTGGATTGTTAAATAGCAGCTGGAGTAGTGAGCAAACGATTGTATCTGATTCCGCATCACCGGTGGTAGTATTCATTGCACCTTCATCTGGAGCCAATGTTAGCGGATCAATACTAATAAACTCAACAATAACCGACGCAACAACCGGAGTAAACGCTTCAAGAACATTCTACTGGCTATCAAACTCAACTGGCAATCAAACAGCTTGGACAAATCTAACTAACAACACTGCAACCCACTTTAATGCTACATTTAACACCAATTCAATCGGAGATGGATACTATAATATTACAATTAACGCTTCAGATAATTCTGGAAATATAAATGCAACTGAATATGTGCAAATACAAATCGACAATACTAACCCCTTAGTATTTATTATTGAACCAACAGCGGGAGGCAAAAGCGGATCTATTTTGGTCAATTCCTCGATTAATGATTCAACGAGCGGAATCGTTCAGAGCTATTACTGGCTAGAAAATTCAACTGGCAATCAGACTGCTTGGACGAATCTAACACTTAGTGGAGGAGATATTAATATTGGTTATTGGAATGCAACGTTTGATACTTCTGTTCTTGCGGACGGTAATTATAATTTAACGATTAACACGACCGATCACATGAATAATACAAATGTCTCTGAGAAGGTTCAGATAATGCTAGATGTATCAAACCCAAATGTAACTTTTATTGCGCCAGCTAATGAAGCAAATGTTTCTAGTTCAATATTAATAAACTCTACTATAACTAATGGTGTTGCCGGAATAAACGCTTCAAGAACATTCTACTGGCTATCAAACTCAACTGGAAATCAAACAGCTTGGACAAACTTAACAAACAATACTGCCACTCATTTTAACGCTACATTTAATACTGCAGTACTAGCCGACGGCGCTTACAACATAACTATCAACTCTTCCGATAACTCTGGAAATATTAACGCAACAGAATATGTTCAGATACAAATCGATAATACTAATCCGAAAGTCTTTATCTTAGCGCCAAGTGCTGGCGAAAATAAGATTGGATTATTCTTAGTAAATGCTTCAATCAACGATTCAACTACAGGGATACAGCTAGCTCGTTATTGGCTAGCTAATGAAAGCGGGAATCAAACTGCTTGGACAACTCTTAACTTATCTGGCGGAGATATCAATATTGGCTATTGGAATACGACTTTCAATGGCGCTATTTTAGCAGATGGATACTATAATGTAACAATTAATGCTACTGATTTCATTCCAAATGAGAACTCTTCAGAAAGTGTTCAAGTTCTAATCGATAATCTCGGGCCAACAGTAACTCTCGGAGCACCAGGAGACACAACCACGAATACCAGTGTTAATATAACTTTCACATACTCAGTTACAGATTTCTCGAACGTCACTAATTGCTCAATTTGGACGAACTCAACCGGAGTCTGGACGTTAAATACTTCTAACTCGACAGCAATTCAGGAAGGAATAGCTGGACAGCAGCTGAATATTTCTAACTTACCAACTACAACGTTTTTATGGAATGTTCAGTGTTATGATAAGCTGAATAATTCAGCATTTGCTACAAACAATTTCACTCTAACGATTTCTACTCCAACTGGTCCGATAAACGCAAGTCTAATCAGCCCACAGAATAATTTGTGGGACATGGACGGAAATATAACTTTCAGCTGTAATGCTTCTAGTACAGTAAATCTCACAAAAATATCCTTATATCATGACATGAAAGGATCCTTCGAGCTAAACCAGAGTAATAATAGCATAACTGGGGTCTTCAATGAAACTAATTTCGATGTTACGAATGTCTCAGATGGGACTTATCTATGGAATTGTGAAGCGAATAATCCCGGCAATTCCTCTTTCGCACCAGAGAACTTCACCATAAACATAGATCGAGACTCGAACGTATCAGACGATTCTTGGGTGTTTAACTCGAACTTGACCGATACAAATGTCACAAATAATTCCACAGTTATCAATTCCAACATAACTAATTCCACTATTGAGAATTCAACAATAATTAATTGTACTATTTTGCATTCGACAGTTATCAATTCGACGAAGATAAATTGTATTATTATCTACAGCTATCAAGCAAATAGCAATGCAACAGACCTATTCGAGGATCGCAGCAATGTAAACCACACCGTAAGCGATAATTCTAATCTAACTAACTCGAATATAACTGTAGGGTCAAATATCTCAAATTCAAATATTACAAACTCGGATATAACTAATTGCACAATCATAAATTCGACCGTCACTAATTCTACAAAAGCTAACTGCACCGTCATCAATGCTGTTGAAATCGGCGGGACGCTCTTCAATTCAGACGAATTAGATAGCGATGTAACTAATTCGAACATAAGTGTTGGGTCGAATGTAACTAACTCAACAATAACTAACTCTAATCTGATCAACACAACAACCATCAATTCGACAGTAATCAACTCAACAAAAATAAATGCAGTTCTAATTAATGTGATTCAGATCGGAGGAAATACTTCTGACTCGACTGAGACTAACAGCAATATCAGCAATTCAAACATAACTCTCGGTTCTAACTTAACTAGCTCGATAATTAATGATTCGAACATAATAAATAGTAATATAACTACTTCAACCGTAATCGATTCAACAAAGATAAACACAACGCTAATCAATGTAATCCAGATCGGCAGCAATGTGAATAATTCCTACGAGTCTAATAGCAACATAACTGACGCAACAATTCTAGATTCAACAATATATGATTCAACAATCGATCAGGGATCCAATATAGCTAATTCAAATATAAACAATTCTCAGATAACAAACTGCATAGTAATAAATTCCACAGTCATCAACTCAACTAAGATCAATTGCACGCTAATCAATGTGATTCAGATTGGTAGCAATGTGAATAATTCTTATGAATACAACACAAACGTTACTGATTCGGATATTGTTAATTCTAACTTGACTAATTCAGTCCTCACTAATTCGAATATAACGAATTGCAATGTAACTAACTCGACAGTAATAAATTCAACAAAGATCAACACAACGCTGATCAATGTAATTCAAATTGGAGCGACGGTAACTAACTCATATGAGATTGATAGTAACTTAACGAGCACCACAATCAATAACTGCACCATTAACCAGACGATGATTGATACTACTGTGACAACGCTGATTGATTGCGATGTAATTGCAGATAATGTTACTGATAACTGGCTCTATTCTGGAAATGTAACTTATCAAAATATTACTTACGGACCAGTTATTAATCTCGCAGCGATATTCGGATCGAATATATTAATTACTCTTACTTCTCCAGAAGAGGCATATCAACTAGGAAGTTCCAGTTCAGCATTTGCTTATATGGTTAGCGGTGATCTAGCTATTTCTAATTGCTCGCTGATAATCGATAATGTGGCGGATCAGACCGATACCACTATAACGCGAGATGTTGCTCAAGAGTTTGTTAAGTCTGGATTAACTAGCGGAACTTATTCTTGGTATATTAATTGTACAAATTCCGTAGGCTTCACAAACTCTTCAGAGACTCGGAATTTGATTGTTTCCATCGCTGCTACAACTGATGGCTCTGGCGGTGGAGGTGGAGGAGGAATGACTCCAGAGATCGTTGAAATAGTTCTTGGCGAGGAGTTCTCTCTCGGATTTGGTACTGGACAGCTAGCATTTGAATCTGAAGAATATTATTTGTTTGTAAATAATATTGATGATGGAACTGCTCAGATTAGCATAACAAACCATCCAGTATTTGGCTTAGGAGTTGGTGGAATTGAGAGCATTGATCTCGATGGGGATGGCGTTGCAGATGTTGAAGTTAAGTTATTGGGAATTGATGGTAGGCGGGCGAAGCTAGTTCTTAACAGTGCTAGCACTACTGAAGTTGGTCCGATAGTCGAGGCTCCTGCTATTGAAAGAGATCAACCAATTAAATCTATAATCTCTGATATTCCGAAGAGAGTTTATTCTTCAGTAGATTCTGTGATTAGCGCAGTAATTATGGTTATCGCGCTTCTGGCAATCGCCTATTTGATAATCAGCAGATATATGCGAAGCAGAAGGAAGGGCGGCTCAAGAAGTACAGCTTCAATTTCTAAGTCTCCTTCGGTAAGCAAGCCATTTGAATCACCACCGCGATTAAGGAGCTTGCCGCCGATTAGACCAAAATCAGCAGGATTAATTAAAAAATGGACGGAAAAGAAAAAAGAAAAGAAGCTTATTCATCGGGAAAGAAAAGCTGAACGCATTAAGTCTCGAGAAACAACTAGCTTTCCATATGCAGCACCGCCCGTAGAAAAGCCAAGAGTTCCTCGCAAGGATCCATTTGAAAGTCTAAAAAAGAAAGTAGATGACTATAAGAATTCAATTAATAAGTTTAGTGCAGCAATAATAGCAATTCCCGTAGGACTTACAGAGGGTATTCATAAGCGTCAAGAGCAAAAGCGGAAAGAACGAGAAAAAAGAAAGGAAGAACAGGAAAGAAGGAAGAAGGAAAAAGGAAGACAGCAGGAAGCTGAAAAAGAGCGAAAGAAAAAAGAAAAAGAACTACAGCGAAAAGAGAAAGAAAAACAGCGAGAAAACGCGAAAAAGAAGAAAGCTAAGTCGAAATCAGAGACTTCGCCAATCTCAAAGAGCAAAGCTCTTCAAAGTAAGCAAGCACAGATGCCGCTAAGTGTAGCACCTCCGCTTCCGCCTCCAACCGTAGAAGAGCAGTCTAGAATACTTCCACTGATTCAAGAGAAAGCAAAGAAACGACCAAATAAATATTTCGCTGCTCTTAGAAGGATTAAGAAGTCTTTACCTGGCGAGCAGAAGAAATATTTAAATTCACTCGGGGAGATTAAAGAGTCAATTCCGAGACAGCAGAGAAAATATTTGAATTCAATTAAAGATATTAGTGCTTCGTTAGTCTCTCTACCGAAAACTCTGTCCAAAGATCTTCAGGAGGTTGGAAAGAAGATGAAAAAGAAGTTAATTCCTAAACCAAAGAAGAAACTTCCTAAATCTAAGGCCCCAAAATCTGTTCTGAAAAAGCAGATTAAGAAAGAGCCAAATAAATATTTAACTTCGCTTGAGGAGATTAAGAAATCCGTACCAAAAGAGCAGAAGAAATATCTGAAATCTCTTGGGAAAATCAAAGCAGCCATATTATCTATTCCGAAGAATATTGATAAAGATCTTAAGCGAGGTGCTAGGAGACGGCGTTTTGCGGCAGCTAAGCAAGCGGCTATTCGCGAAGAGCGGGCAGCAATGGCTCGAGCGCGAGAATCTCTTAAGAATTCTAAGAAACCCGCTAAGAAAGATACTATTAAATCTCTTCGGAACCGATTCTTCAAGAAAAAGAAAACTCCTGCAATGGCTCCTGCGGAGCTTATCCGGCGAGGAAAAGAAGCAGTTAGAGTTCCTAAGCCCGCTCCCAAGAAGGCTCTGAAAAAGCGCGGAGTTATCAAATCTATTAAAAACCGTTTCTTTAAGAAAAAAGTAGAGCCCAAAGTTGTAGACCCAGAGAAATTAATGGGTGATGTTCGAGAGTTCTTAAATAGGAAATACTAATCGCGGTAGGCAGAAAGGTTAAATACTAGCTCAGCAATTTATTATTATGGTTCGGCGCAAGCAGCTACAAAATGAGCAGATTGTTGTTATAAGTTTAGTTGTAGTTATAGCTATTATCCTCTTCTCAACTGTTGGTCATATTACTGGCATGTTTGCTAGGGAGATAGAGCCACAATCATTTAAATTATATACTGAACCGTCAATAAGCTCTGCCGAGCCAGAGAGATTTGAAGTAATGGCAAATAGTGGCAATCCGAATCTACTACTGAATCCTTCTATGGAGGAAGGGATTGTGTTTACTGGATACGGAGATATTTATAACTGGTCAGATGGAACAACTGAAAATAGCATTGATTGGAGTAATGCACAAGCATATGACGGAGTAAATTCTGTTGAATTCGAGAATCCTACTACGACATATTCTGCCAGGGCATTGCAACAGAATGTCTCGGTTACTGTAGGAAGCAACTACTCAATTAGTGGTTGGTTTTATGTAGCAAAGGAGGGCACTGCAGTGATTGATGATACAGATTTCCGTATTTATGTTAACTGGCTGGATAATGCTGATGCGATCCTAGGTACATCGGGTTTTACTACGCAACAGCATTTGGCGGCGTTTGCTACGTGGGGGAACATAAATAAATCAAATCTGACTGCTCCGGCTCTGGCTGTAACGGCACAAGTAATAATTGAGTGCAAAGAAGACCACAATAATAATAGTCACGCATTCGTTGATTTAGTATCTTTTGGAGAGGTAGGTACCCCTGCACCGAATTGGTCAGATAATAAATCCTTCCTAGTATCTCCGTACGATGGTGGAGAATCTTCCTTTAATATCAGTTGGAATGATTCAGGTGTAGTTGAATTATCTTTCTCAGATTCAGTAGATACAGCTTTCTTCGAATCAAATTATTCTGGGAGTCCGCAGAATTATAGTATGAATAATGTGGGATTAGATGTCTATAATTACTCTGCTATAATTCCTGCAGGTTCATATTATTGGAGATCTCACGCAAATGATACTTATGGAAATTGGAATACTTCTGATACTTGGTATTTCAGTATAAATCCACCTCTAGCAGTTATACTTATCTCACCGTCAGCAGGAGCAGCCAGCGGACAGATATTAACCAACGCCACAATTACAGATGGCGCAGGAGTAAATGCTTCAAGAGTTTTCTATTGGTTATCCAACTCATCTGGCAACCAAACTGCTTGGACAAATCTAACGAACAATACCGCAACTCATTTCAATGCTACCTTTAATACTTTCCTTCTAGCAGACGGAGCCTACAATATAACTATCAACGCTTCAGATAATTCCGGAAATATCAATGCAACAGAATATGTTCAGATAACAATTGATAATTCTGATAATACTGCACCAACAGTAACCCTCCTCTCGCCAGCAAATCTCGCAACAGAAACAACTTCTACAGTTAGCTTCTCGTATAATGTAATAGATACTAATAATATATCAAACTGCTCGCTAATAATCGATAATAATATCGAACAAACAGATACATCTATAACGACTAGCACAACGCAAACTTTCACACAAGTAGGTCTATTCGATGACATGACTTACAGCTGGTACATTAACTGTACTGATCAATACGGAAACAGAGCTACTACTAGCTCTCAAACGCTATATGTAGATACTACTCCCACTGCAGTAGTCCATGAGGGAGGAAGTAGCAGTGCAATATCTAAGATTTCTTCTTCGGGTGTAACCACTATAGCAGAAACCTCACAAATTCTAGGAACGGTCTCAAGAAACACTCCAGTAGTCATTAATATCAAAGATCCCGCCATATCTATTTCAAATGTGGAAATAACTACAAAAGAAGCTGCCAAAAATGTTATGCTAACCGTAAGAAGTCTTTCAGATAAACCCAAAACAGTAGAAGCACTTCAAGGCAAAGTTTATCAATATTTAAGCATATCTACAAACAATTTAAGATCAGATAATATACAAACTGGAAAGATAGCCTTTGAAGTTCCAGTATCTTGGTTCGCTCAGAACAACATAAACAAAGATTCTATCCTGCTAAATCGCTACGTAAACAACCAATGGACATCATTAGTAACAAAAATACTCACGCAGGATAAAGAATCTCTAACCTTCGAAGCAGAAACTCCTGGCTTTAGCTATTTTGCAATAACTGGAGAAGCGGAAATCGCAGTAGCTCCAGAACCAACTCCTGAGCCAGAATCAATTGTTCAACAGACAATTAGGAAGAAGTCCTTCTTTACTCCGCTAACTATTGGTTTAATCCTAATAATCCTCGCAGCAATTGGCTTCTTTATCTATCAGCAAGTAAAGTCAAAGCAACCTCAAGCTCCGCCAAAGCAACAATTTAAAAAACCTAAACAAAAGAATAAGTAATGCTAGAATTCTTTGATACGGTAGGCGCAGCGGTATGGTTTTTCTTACCCGCTTATATTGCTAATATGAGCCCTGTTTTTATTAGCAAGATAAAAGCAATACAAAAACACAATAAACCCTTAGATTTTAACAAACGATTAGGACGAAACAGAATTCTCGGCGAAGGCAAGACTTGGGCTGGATTAATAACCGCAACGCTAGTCGGAGGATTAATTGGTTTTCTTCAGAGTCTAACAAATATTTTACCAAGGGGGTCGATTGCATTAGGACTGCTCCTCGGACTCGGAGCAATGCTCGGAGACTCAGCAGGCAGCTTCATAAAAAGAAGACTAAACATACAGCGCGGTGGAAAAGCACCGTTCTTAGATCAATTAGACTTTGTACTCGGAGCGTTTTTATTGTCGAGTATAATAATGTTCAACTTAATGTATTTAATAATAATTATAATAATAACTCCAATATTACATTTATCAATAAACAAATTGGGATATAAATTAAAACTAAAACGCGAGCCGTGGTAATTATAATACTATGCGCTCTTCTCCTTCTCGCTTGAATGAGCCGTTTGTGATTTTGTTAGTTAGCCATTTTAAGTATTCAACCGCCTCATCCCGCAAATCATCTCTAGAAAGAGCATATTCGATAAATGCCTTATAATATCCCATCTTCGTGCCAATATCATACCTTACACCGTCAAATAAGTGAGCATACATTACTTGCTTCTTGCATAATTTAGCTAGCGCATCAGTTAGCTGTATTTCTCCGCCTGCACCTGTATCAGCTCCTTCTAAAATACCGAAAATCTCTGGGGAAACAATGTATCTCCCGCTAATCGCCAAATTAGACGGTGCTTTCTCCGCTGGCGGCTTCTCAACCAGAGACCTAATCACGAATAAATTCTTTTCCATCTGCTTTCCATCAATTATCCCGAATCTGCTAACGTGCGGCTTCGGGACTTGCATAACTGAGATAATGCTAGCATTCAGACGTTTATGCGCATCCATGAGCTGCTTGATATGTGGCGTATCGCAAACATAATAATCATCACCGAGCATAACCGCAAAAGGTTCATTGTTAATGAAATTCTTAGCGCAGAGAATGGCGTGCCCTAATCCTTTTGGTTCTTTCTGGCGTATATAATGAATATTAGCTAGCTTAGATATGTTTTGAATTTGCTTGAGCTGCTTTTCTTGCCCGCGAGCCTTGAGGAAATGCTCGATTTCAAAGGATTTATCAAAATGGTCTTCGATAGCTCTCTTCCCGCGCCCAGTTATAATTAGAATATCAGTAATTCCTGCATCAACAGCTTCCTGCACGACTAGTTGTATTGTTGGTATGTCTATCAACGGAAGCATTTCTTTTGGCTGAGCTTTTGTAGCTGGCAAGAATCGCGTTCCAATTCCTGCTGCAGGAATGACCGCCTTCACCAGCAAATACCTCCTTTGTAATTCTTCGGCGGGTTCGCAGAATCGAAGAGTTTTCTACCTTCATAGACTGGCTTATCTTTGTAGCTTAAGTCTTTGAACTCCTTCCATGCTGTCGCGATTAGAATAATGTCTGACTTGTCAATCAGCTCCTGTCCGGAGCTAGCTAGTTCTGCATTTAGATTAGATTCTTTCCTAAAGTTTTCAATTGCTTTTGGGTCGTAAGCTAGTACCTTCGCCTTGCGTTTAATTAATTCTTCAATAAGGATCAAGGATTTAGATTCGCGGATATCATCTGTATCTGGATTAAACGCTAATCCTAATACTCCTATTTTCTTATTTTTTAATTCAAAGTCTTTAGCAACTTGTTCAATTAGTTTAAGTGGCTGTTCTGCATCTGCTTTGAGCGTAGCGTCTAATACAAATGTGTTTAGATTATTTTTTTTAGCTAGTGCTCTTATTGCTCGGACGTCTTTTGGAAAGCAGCTTCCTCCGAATCCGAGTCCTGCAACTAAAAAGCTCCTTGGGCTGATCCTAGAATCTAGCTGGGCGCCTTTCTTAACCGTCCAATAATCAATTCCTTCAGATTTGCATAAATTTGCCATTTCATTCGCAAAAGATATGTCTTTTGCTAAATAAGAATTAGCCATATATTTGATCATCTCTGCTTCGGGTAAGCCGCATCGCAGCTTTGGTCCTTTGATGCAGGAATAAACTTCGTTTAGCATATCTCCGGATTTAGAATCTAGCTCCCCAATTACTACTCGATCAGCATTAGTAAAGTCCTGTACGGCATGACCTTCCCGCAGAAACTCCGGAACCATGCAAACTCCAAAATCCTGTCCGGCTTTCTTTCCAGAAGCTTTCTCAACCGCAGGCAAGACAATATTTCTTGCTGTTCCTGGCGGGACTGTACTCCGAGTAGCAACTACAAAATATTTCGATCGATCCTTGAGCGCTGATCCGATATCTTTGGCAGCACCTTCAATATAATCTAGATCCGCAGAGCCGTCTGCTTTCATTGGCGTTCCTACGCAAATAAGAAATACCTCTGAGTCTTTGGCTTCAGCTATGTTTAGAGAAGCTCTCAAGCTTCCTTTTGAAACAGAGCTGCTAATTAGCTCTTTTAGCCCTGGTTCAAAAATAGTACATTCGCCATTATTAATCGCATCCACTTTTGGTTTATCACGATCAATGCAAATCACAGAATGTCCTTTGCTGGCAAAAACAGCAGCTGTTGTTGTCCCCACATATCCGCTGCCAATAATTGCAATCTTGGTCATGTTGTTGCTTCAGCTAATAGATTTATAAGTTTTTACGTAGTTAGTTCTATAAGTAAATTCTAATCAACGCCAAGTAGTAGCGTAGCATCGTCTTTTTGTATGTTTATTTTTGTTCTTAGAAATTCGTGAACTTCCCAGCCCGGTGAGCTGGATATTGAATTTGGAATTTCTGGGAATGGCACTGGCGGAAATATATTGTTTTTGACTATTTCTCCAGCTGGCTCCCGAAAACTGGAATCATGCGTCATAGCTATAACTATCTTCTTCTTGAGACATTCTAGAACGCCGATATTTCTTGGTTCTCCTTCACCTTTGGTGAAGGCACGTCGCGTCTGGCTAGAGCTAATCCGTTCTTGTGAAGAACGGGTAGCCTGATGCGGCGCAGAGGGAACTGGTTCCGATGTGTCTAGCGTCTCTGATTCTAGCTCATTGATTTTAGCTTTGTCAGATTCTGTTAAAATGTAGAAGTTAGCTAAACCTTTGGTTTGTTGTGCACTGTCTGCAAAATGGTGGAGCTCTAGCGTTATGTCTTGCATAAGCATATTTTCTAGCTTCCACTAGATCATCATTCTGTCGCATTACGCATAAGTCATTGCTGCAATGCCCGCCTAGATGATAATAAGTATTTCTCCTTTTTGGACGAGGAACTCCGCAAGAGTGTGCAAGCTCATGATCGAACACGTCTTTTAGGTGTATTTTATCATTAATTCTTGCCATAGATATCAGTACATATTTCTTTCCGTTATGCGGCACAAAGCCTCCAAAGCACCAGTTACTGCACGTATTAGAGTAAGTATCTTCCTCGAACAAGAATATTTTCGTCTCACCACCTTTCCTTATCTCGGGGATGGAATCAATAATCTCTAGAGCATGATCAATAAGTATTTGTCCGCGAGCAGCTCTTAGAGTATATTGTTCAATTAGTTTTACTAAATTAAATCCATCTATATCTACTGCGCCAGGTCTGGGTTCGCATTGTATCTGGTTATTACTCACTATTGCTATGTCTTGTATTGCTTCTAGTAGCGTTTCTCCATAAACTGAATTTCTTGTACCATCATATAATTTGAAGTCTATCATGAATATCAGTGCTAAATTTCATTTAAAAATCTATTGGTATAGTGTTACTTATAAGGAGTATTACACTAACATACTAATAATGGCAACAACACAGTAGCGTCCCCTTCAATTGTTATATGTTTGGCTTCTTTAGATATCATTCCCCAGGAAATATATTCTGAGTTCCTAGCGCCAGACATAGATCCGTCATGTTCTACCGCAGTTGTTATGTTTATAGTGTAGTCTAGACCGTTCTTAAAGAGATTCCACCATAGGAGGTGGTGCTTTGAAATACCTCCGCCAAGGATTAGCCCACCAGATTTCTTAGCTTTGTGAACTATTTCTGACAATTCGTTCTCATCCTGCAATAAATCGATCTTTATATCTCTGTGTTGCTGGTAGAATAGCCATAGCTGTGAGCCAAATAAGCCATCAGTAACTCCGGGCACATAAACGGGGATCTTGTTCTTCCAAGCCCAATATAGTATAGATTCTTCTGCTCGCTTTTCATTAGCTAGCATCTCTCCTAAGAGCCACGCCAGAGCTCGAGTTGAATAACTTTTGTAGCCGCCCTTGTAGAGAGTTTCCAGAGCTGGCTGGAAGAAGTCTTCAAACGCGGGACCATAGTCCTTCTCTTTTAGAATGACGCTTCCGATCCGGAAGCACTTTTTTCTTTTAAGCTCAATATCGTCAATATCAAATGAGCCAGCATAGAAGTCCCGAATAGTTCTAAGAACATCTAGCGCTAGCGTCCCCGCAGTTGTAATTATAACATCAACTTTTTTCTCCTTGACTAAGTCCTTCAGAATTCCTCGAGTTCCCGTAGCTACAAGACATGAAGGAAAGGATAAAAACTTCACGCAGCCCTTATCTTGCTGCATTGATTCCCATATTCTAGCTCCTACAGCTAGCTTTTTAGCTGTAAATCCGCCTGCGGAGTGGAATTGATTGATTAAATCTTTGACTTTGAGATCCTTGGATAGACTGGTGTCTTTGATTGGTTCCATGATTCGAAGTAGCTCGAATAATTTAAAAAGTTGCTCATAAGAGTAAAGCAATCGTCCCAATAACAATAAGCACAACTCCAGCAATCTTAGCTATACTGATCTTCGCTCCGAGTGTGAATAGAGCAAAGATGGCTACCAATGCAGTACTAATCGTGACAATTGCTCTTGCGTAACCTGGATTAGGAGCTAATCTATATGATTCCACTAAGGCGAAGTTTAGAAGTATGGCTATAGCAGATATTATAATTAGTAAGATAAGTACGCTTTTTGAGAGCAAGAGTTTCTCCTTTTTGCTAGCTGTCCAAATGATAAAACCTAAGAAAGTGAATCCGAAGATATAGAGATTAATTAATACTGTGCTAGGTTCTAATTGTGTGACTTTTTTAAGTAAGAGAGTTACAGCAGTCAAACAAATCATACCAATGAACGCCCAGATGTACCACTGCATTTTCATTTGTCCTTATGTAAATATAATGCTAGATCGAACTGTTTTTAATAGTTTCCTTCTAAAACAAAAAAAAGAATGTCAAAAGCCAAACCAGAAGGAATTGTAGTACCTTTGTCTACGCCACTCTATCCGGATCAGTCTTATGATGCACCGAGTATGAATCGGCTAATCGAACATGTTATAGCTGGAGGAGTTCAGGGAGTATTTGCTCTCGGAACCTGTGGCGAACAACCATATCTAAGAACAGAAGAGATTAAATTAATTACAACTCATGTAGTGAATAGCGTGGGGTCTAGAGTGCCTGTTTATGTAGGGATCGGCCAAAATAGCACCGTAGAAACTTGCGAGATAGCAGAGCATGCAAAGTATGTTGGTGCAGATTATGGAGTTGTTCTACCGCCGTATTTCTTTAGAGATATAGAGAAAGATCAGCTGATAAAACATTATACTGAAATAGCGAAGGTAGGATTGGATATCGTATTGTATGTTAATCCAATCGCAGCTAATTTGGAGTTAGATACCGTTGCTGAGCTAGCTAAGCTAGAGAATATTGTTGCTCTCAAATATTCTAGTGGTGATTCGGCTTTTCTAAAAAGCGCCTCGGAGATCCTACCTACTTTTCAGGGAGATGATCCATTGATATATAATAGCATGGTAAAGTGTAATGCTGTTGGTGGGGTTCCTGGAGCAGCAAATGTAATTCCTGCCAAGTTCGTTGAATTATTTGATCTGATAAGGAATGGGCAATATGCGGAAGCTGAAGAGTTGCAAGAAAAAGTCAACGAATTTGTAAAATTACTCTATGATCTACCTCGTAGCGCTCAAGCAGGCGTTAAGCAGGGTTTAGTATATCTCGGTATCTGTGGCGGTACAATGAGATCACCGAATCCAGAAGTTAGTCCTGAGAATGCTGAGAAAATTAACTCTTTCTTGCGAGATAATTTAGAAAGCTGATTTGTTATATACTCTTCTTAACCACTTTCAAGCCCAATCCCTCAAGTGCCTTACTCGCTTTCTCGAGGTCTTCGGCTTTAATTAGAAAGTGATCTCTAGAATAAGCAGCTAGCGGCAATATACTTACTCCTGCATCTGCTAATGAGCTAGCGATTCTAGCAGTAACCCCTATTGCCTCGGAGGGATATATAATATCAATAGTTATGAGTTTCAATCCAGATTCTTTCTCGATAGATTCTATTTTCTTAGCTTTAGATGTTTCAATAACTACAGTTATTTCCTTGTCGTCTCGAATGACTGCGAATGCATCGGGCGCGGCAGATTTAGCATGAATGACCGAAAACTCTTCTTTCCAAATATACGCTCTACCGTCTTTGAAATATTGTTCAATATCTTTCGTAGGTTCCATATATTACTATAAAGGATATAACTTAAAAAGTTAGCGAAGAGCTTTTATTTAGTTGATTCTATTTCGAATTATGTTGGATTATCTGCTATTTGGGATTATACTCATTATTGCCATAATCTTTGCTATAGCTAGCATAGGTTCTTTAGAGAAGCGATTAGCAAGACAACGAGAACAAAGGAAAGTGAGAGACGAAAGATGGTGGGAATTTAGATATGAAATTATGAAACATGCTTACCAACGTATTGGTCACAAGCCCGGTATTTCTAATCCCGCGCTAGAGCGATTTAAGCAACAAGAAGTAGACGACGCCTTAGAGCATTATACATCAACGGGAGATAATCGGTACAAAGACTGGGCAGATTTGCTTAAGCGAGCAAACATTTATGAGTATAAAACCTTCGCAAAAGATAATGCTCTTGATCATTATGTAAGAGGAATAAGCAAAGAGGGAGCGATTAAAGTTATCGAACTTAAATATCCTAAAAAGAAGCTGAGAGTTAAAAGACCGCAGCGTTAATTAATATTAGAGTAATTCTTTAAGTTTCTGTTTGATGTTGTTAAAATATCCCTTGGTGATATTATTAATAGAAGATTCATATTCCGCTAAAGATTCTCGTAATCCTGCTTTGTCGTTATTAAGTATATAGTCTGCTAAGTCATCTAAGAAGGCTATTTCAGCACTCTTAAGAGCAGCGCCTCTAAAGTTAATGCCATCTGCTCCAAATACTTCTTCGAGAGTAATATATATCTTATCTTTCTCACTTACCATTAAGAAGTAATATTTATATAAAAACTTAAAAGCTTATTGTTTCTTAAATTCAGAAAATCCACATTTGCCACAGGAATATCTATACTTATGCTCAGAGCCACTCGCTTTTTCCTAAAAAGCGAGGCCAAAAAACCCTACGCCTTCTTAAATTCAGAAAAACTACACTTACCACAAGAATAACGGTCTTTATGCTCAGCCATGAACACAGCTACACCGCACTTCGGGCATTCTCTTTTTGTTTTGATTAGCTTTCCGTTTTCTACTTTATAAGCTGCTCCTTTCTGGGTTGACTTTCCTGGCTTATGCTTTTTCTTACCTTTGACGTTTACTTTTTTCTTTTTTCCCATTATTCTTTCTTCTCAGCTTCGATAGATTTCCCTTCATTAGCTTCTTTCGTCGCATCTTCTGTAGGCTTTGCTTCTGCTTTTTCCTCAACAGGCGCTTCTGCTACAGGAGCTGGCTCTTCTTTCTTAGTAACCTTTGGCTCTTTAGCGTCTCGTTTTGTTAGGTGTTTCTTAGCTATTTTATCTAATGATGCCTTATCTGAATATAAAAATGCAGCACCTCGGCTGATATTCTTGCCGCGGTGAGATTTGACTGACTCAATAACTATTAATTCTTTATTTGCACCAAGTTTAGCAGTAAGCACATCCCTGACCTGTTTTCGTGACGGAGTAGCCTCTTTCGAGCCATGCTCTGCTGAGAAGAATATCTTAGTTCGATTAAAAACTTGATTTTCAACTTTCTTAAGAATTTCTATTTTCATGCTACCGTACTGCATATTCTCCTGAGTCAGTTAGTTTCATCGTCTTAGCTAACTCGGATTTATTCGCATCGATGATTATAATCTTGCCTTTCCAGCTATCGCTAAGTGATCCAGTTTTACACACCGGACATTTGTCCCCTCGGACAAGTCTCTTACATTTTTTACATGCTTTTGTACTCATCTTGATTTCCTTTCCCAAATCGCATTCAGGAAATTAAGACACGAGGAAGCTATGCTTCCGACGTGTAATGTATTAACTTTATTTCTTACTCTTTGCTTTCTTAGCTTTATCGTTGGAAGCTTTGCTTCCTGAGCTAGGTGAGCTCTTTGACTTTAATGCAGCTTCTTTCTTACGGGTCTCTTCGATCCATTCTAGCTTTCCGAGATAGGGTTGCCGCATCGTAAGTCCAAGCTTCATATTTTCAGCGTCTTTCATACTTATTGCGACTATCCTTGCTCTTACTTTATCGCCGGCTTTTAAAGCTTTCTTTGATTCCTTACCGAGCAGTGCTCCCTGCTTGCTTACAGATACAATGTCATTCATTGTCTGCGAGATATGGACCATTCCTTCGAAAGGTCCGAAATTGATAAATGCTCCAAATTTAGCTATTTCTCTAACTTCGCCTTCTATTATTTCATGCATTTCTGGTATGAAATGAATCGCCTTAAAGTAAGTTTTGTAATATGCAGCTCCGTCGCCAGGAATTACCACACCTTCACCTACTTTATCTACACCAATTATAACTATTACGCGCCCTAGCTGATCAATTATAGCTCCTTCGCAGTCTGTTTTAAGCTGCTGAAGCACAGCTTCGTCTAGTTTTTCCCCGAATAGTTTAGGCTCTACTCGTACTACTCCTTCAACTTCAGATACGTAATACATTCTTGCTTTATCCTTGCCCGAATTTCTTTTGGTATTTTTTCGAGCATTTGATTATTTCTTTATGCGCGGCAGTCTTATTTAGCCAGCGTTTAATGGTTACTCCTTCTTTGTAAGTTTTAAAAAAGTATCCAATTTCGTTTTTTATATCTGTTAGATCCCTTTTAAGCTTTGCGTCTGTAGCTGGAATTGCTAGAATTTTGTTATCTCGTAAGCCATTATCGATTACTTGTAGCATGGCTAGCGGAATCACTCGTACTTTCGCTCCCCGCTTTAGCTTTTCTCCGCTATGCAGCGCGATTATATCTAGCGGATCTCCATCATCTTCGATAGTTTGAGGTATGAAGCCGTAGTTGAATGGAAACTTCCTCTTAAATGGGCGTAATATGTCTAGCGATATCTTACCTGTTTTAAGATCTAATTCGTACTTTCTAGCAGTACCCTTCGGTATCTCGATTATCGCGATAATCTCTTTTGGCGAGCTATCACCAATGCCGATGTCGTGCCAAAGATGCATAACTGAAATAGGATTTAGAGGTATATAAGCGTTATCGACACACTGTTTGACAACTTAATTAATGAGTAATTAAAGTTTTCTTCCTTGCTTTTGGTCGCTCTTTATTACGGAATAAGCTCAGAACGAGTACTACTGCGCCAATTAGAATAATCCCAATAATCAGCCAGCTTCCAATAACCGCAACAGTGCTCATAAAATTGATAAACTATTAAGATTTATATCTTTTTCTTTTCTTATCACTATGAACTATGAGCATAATCGCCATAAACCCGATTCCGAGGATTACTAGCCAGCTCATCAATCCACTAGACGCAGATAGCTCTTCGAAAATCTTTGTTGCTGATCCAGATATTTTAATTTGGCTGAGGGCAGGTATTTCAGCAACAATTGATGTATCTTCGCTAACGTCTTCATCTACTGCTTCATCGTTTGGCTTCTCGATTTTATCCCCCGTGATGGCAAAATAGCTGAAACCCGGAGTAGCAGATCTGAAGACTAGAACCTGATCAGATTCGCTAATTAAAACGGTTGTTAGCGAAGTCCATTCTCCGGCAGAGAATTTCTCCATTCGGATAGTTCCCTGTTTTATTTTATTCTCCCGGATCCAATCAGTTGTCACAGCGAAAGATATTGACGCGGAGTCTACTAAACTGCTAGCAACAGAAGGTGTGCTGATATCTAAATATTGGTAAACTGGCTTATCCGGTGCTCCAATTTTCTTAGGTGCTTGCTTCAGAGCTGAAGTAGATATGATTAAATCTTCTAAGTCCCTTTCAAAAGAAATTTCGATATTTAATATAGCGATGTTCTCGTCTTTAACTTCTAATTTCACCGGGATATTTGCGGTTATTTCTTTGACAACCTTTCCCACCGAAGCAACCGCGTCGGGTATTCCGATCTCAGCAGTAGGTGTAGTTATCATTTGGTTTGAATCTTCAGTTGAAATGCTTCTTCGTACGATGCTTGAACTGCTGCTGCTCTCGCTTTCAGATAATACTGGCGTAGCATATACACAGTCATAATTATTATTCGCAGGCGCATTATTATCTGATTCTAGTTCAGTGGCGGAGTAGCAGCTATTTGTATCTGCGTAGAATCCAAGTATAAGATTATTTGACTGGCAAGAAGTATTGATTTCATACCAATCTGGGGTGCAGTAGTCACAGCTAGTTGATTGATATTCATTGAAGGTCTGGTTTACTATTTCATTACACTCATTAGCATCATATTGAATTTTGCTTCTAGACTGAATTTGAGTATCATTTGTTAGGCAATCTCCTGAATTTGTCCATTCGCTCCAGCTAGTATTTATTCTACTTGGTGTACATGCATCACAAGTATCAGAGTAATACTCATAGAAAGTTTGATTGCTTACTTCGCCACAACTATTTGTATCATATTGTATCGAACTTCTGCGTTTATCTACGGTATCATTACTATAACACTCACTTATACTTTCCCAACCACTCCAAGAAGTATTAGTCAAACTAGGAGTACAATAATCACAAGCAATGTCTTGATATTCATAGAAAGTTTGATTGCTGATTTCTCCACAGAAACTTGAGTCATACTGAGTTAGTTCTCTGCGCTGATTAATGGTATCCTCAGGGTTACATTCACTAATATCTTCCCATTCGCTCCAACTTGTATTTGTGCTGCTCGGAGTGCAAAAGTCGCAAGATTGAGGAGAGAATTCAGAATAATCCCCGCTGTATTGATCAGATGCTAAGCTAGTCTGCACATAACAGCCATTAGCGTCCGTTGCAGTATCACATGGCTGCTGATCACTTGAATTGCAGTCGCCATATGCCGAACAGCTCCAGTCTGGAACGCAATAATCACAAGCAATGTCTTGGTATTGATAGAAGGTTTGATTCTCTACCTCTGCACAGCCGTATAGATCATACTGCGTTAGCTCTTTTCGCTGCTGGATCGTATCATTTGTTCCACACGCAGATATATTGCTCCAATCGCTCCAAGTGGTGTTGGCTAGATCTGGCGTGCAGAAGTCACAAGCTTCCACAGTTCCATTGTCTCCAGGCAAGTTAGCGGTTGTTCCGCATTCATTTAAATCAGCATAATACTTAATCTTCTGGTCTGAAACATTGCAGTCAGTATATTGAACCGTCCAATCTTCAGTACAAGCACTTTCATTATATTCTGAGTAACTGATATTTAGATAAGGAATTAGAGAAGCATTTGAATAATCTCCAGAATAATACTGATCAGGATTGCCTGCTCCAGTTGTTCTAAGCGCTAAAGTGATATTACTATCACCTTCTGAGTACCCTTTTGTGACCATATTTGTAGCTGTCCAGCATTGCCAGCTGCCATCTTGGTTTCCATCAGTGAGTACGCTGCTCTCTGCAGTTAGATTACAATTGCCACTATTGTCAAAGCTGACTCCGCAAGGCTGATTGCTCCAAGTTATACTGGTTTCAGTCTGTCCCGCCCAGCTATTGACGTGATAAGAGCTTATTGTCTGGCTAGCTTGATCATTAATTAAGTAGAAACACGCCTGCGCGCCGTCTATTGTTTGATTAACAGGCACGCTCGAGATGTCGAACATAGCATAGATTACGCTGTCCGTAGGATCTGCTCGTACTTCTAAGGTGGTTTCAGCACCGTAGTTAGTACTAACCATATTACTTTGGACATAAGAATCCCAAAGCGTATATTCCGTACCAGCTTCTCCGCCGCCAGTTCCGGTAACTGTAGCTACATAATATCTCTGACCATCGATTATATCTTCAGTTAGAGAAACGTTATTTATTGTTTCGCCTACAGAAATCCAGAATTTGCCCGGACATTTAGGATGTACTTCATCTAAACTAGCTGCGTCTGGACAAATATAAACTCGCCCCTTTCCCGAGGAAGGTATATACAGTGTTTTATTAACATCAATATGAACATTTGCATCATCAGATTCAGGGAGATGCAAGACCGACTTCTTCTCTTCAATATTAGTCTGAGCAACTAGGTTTTTTAGATCTAAATCCTCATCGAGATTTTCAAAGTTGACTTCTAACTTCCCAATTTTTTTATTGTCTTTTGTTTTGATAGCGACAACTTTTTCTTCAATCTGTCCAGTTGTTTCTAAATCTACATTCTCGTTAGCTTCGTCGACTATTTTCAAATCATCGTTGAGATTCACAATCTTCCTTGGCGCGAGAGTATCTGCGTATCCTGCCTTTACTCTGTCGATTAGGATTCCATTGCGTCCGACGTAGAGATCAAACCCGTCATTGCTGCTTCCTTCTAGCTTCTTTAAGGTGACGCCGTACCACCGCCACTCCCCGCGCTTCATTGTGACTGCGCCGAGCTTATTTCTTGAGTTTTCCTCATAAATATTTAGTCTAGCTCTCTTATTAATTGGCTTTGCGTACACCCAGATTCTGTGAGTATTTGTTAAGTTCTCAGCAAATTCTACGTGAAGCCGCTGATTAGCTAATTCTAGCGTATCATTATCTCTTGAGATTGCTTCTGAGAATTTATCATCTATGAAAGCATATCTGTTAGTCCTTCTTTCAGCACCAGTTATATTAATCTCGTCTAGTGCAGTAGTATAATTTAATGTGAACTTAGGCCAGAGAAGCGGATTTTCATGATCGCCAGAGACAAATGTTTTAGTTCCAGCACTATTCGAAGCAGACATTAATAGAACTCCATAATTCCTTTTATCGCCATAGACCATGCTCTGAACTAGTTGCTTTATATCCCATGTGTACCAGCCTTCTTCAGTTACAGCAGTAGTTCCCCAGACTGTATCATCAATAGCTCCGCCAGGTGTCCATGAAGTTCTACCATTGTATGTAACCCAAGTTGCACCATTTTTAGATACAGTACTAGTTCCAGTTCCTTCTCTCCAACTTCGGCTTACTCGATAAATGTCTACTTCTGCAGGAAGGGTATCTCTATTTGCGTTGGATACATAGAACTCAAGGCGAGCATCAGTTATAGTTGCGTAGTCTGGAATCTCCCCGAGATCGAATTTGATTAATATCCGCGTATTCCCATTATCTTGCATCTCTAATTCTGGCGATGCGCCATAGTTTTTATTCGATGGGCTAGAAATAATCATTGTATCTGCAAAGGGTAAAACTTCGCTGAATGCTGGATCTTCAGGAGTCAAGGTAAAATCATATTTCTTTCTAGGCGTGATTTTTTGTACAAAAGTCCAATTGTCATCTGGACACACTTTGTTCGCAAAATCCCAGCTAGTACATTTGAATAGCGCTTTTCCTTTTGCTCGTCTTGCAGTGATTTTTGCGCTTGTGAAATTGATTGCAGTCGGATCGATAGCATAGACTTTCTCGTAATTTTCTAGCTCAACATCTTCCACTGCGAATTTATCTAATTTAATAAATTCTTTAACATCGTCAAATACTTCAACCTCTTCGAAATAAGCGCGAGTTATAGTTTGTCGTTTAGGACGAACATCTACATCATAAATTCCTTCTTTAACAACGACCTTAACATCATTCCGCTTAGTTCTGACGCGTTTATTAGTAACAGCATCTCGTAAATAAAGTCGAGAGTCTACTCGTTCATCTTGAGCGTCCTTGACTTCTCCAATAATAACATACTTCTCTGGCTTTCCGAATTCAAAAGCCTCAGAGTTATTTCCGACTTTGATTCTAAAGAACTTATCTTCGCTATAATCTGGTACAGTTAGAGTTATATTTTCATGGGCTTGCGCAATATCTGAGCTTAATGAATAATCTAACTTACCAATAATCCGGATTGGCAATGGCTCTTCTGAATCATGGTGGAATATTATCTCGAGAGTTCCTTCTGAGTCAATAACTGAGGAGTCAATTATAGCATCGTATCTTGCATCGTTTTTAATCTTTAGATAGCTTACTTCAGCGATCTCGCTTTCGGATTCGATGAAAGCAAGAGTATTAGCGCTTACTTCAACTTCATATTCTTCTCCTTGCGTGATTAATTTATGGAACTTGAAGTCATCCCTGCATCTCTGACGCCTAAAATTCCATCTATCGCAGCGATATAATTTTGATCCCTTCGCTTCAACCGTTAACTTAATGGATTCATAGTCAACCGCAGGCTGTATGGCATAACTTTGTGGAATACCTGCAATTCGCAGATCTTCGTATAATGTAGCTAGCTCATAAGTATCTTCAGTGAAAGAAACTTGATTTAGCACTAAACTTTTTATCGTATGCTCTTCAAAAGTGCTAGTTATATTATACTTCTTTTCCTTGCTTAAATATATAATATTCCCGTCAAATAACTCTTCATCAACGCCTTCGATCTCAAAGCTAGCAGGAATTGACTCCCCTTCGGAATCTAGAATATTAAACTCAATTTCTGCAGTTTGCTCAGCTAAGTTTCTAAGAGAATAATGAATAGAGTTTATATTAAGCGTTGTTCCTTCTTCGACTTCGATTATTAATTTATAATTCGTCTCATTGAGATTTCCCGCAGGAAGGGTACATGTATCCTTGCAGATCGAGGAGAATCGCTGTACGTTTTCTACTTCAGTTGTAACATTCGCTTCGATAAGTTCTTCAGTAATATTCCCTTCTTCAATTATTGTCTCTTCAGTAAGATTAGTTTCTTCCAGCAGCGCAGTAGTATCATTAATCGTTGTTGTTTCATTTAATAGCAGCTCAGAGGTTACGTTATCTTCTCCGATAGTTTCATTATTAATTAATTCTTCAGTTTCATTAGAATCTTCAATACTATCTGCGATTGGAGCTTCTGCGCTTTCATTCCCAGCTTCTTCAGTTTCATTTGATTCACTAGCTGAACTTTCTTCTCCTTCTTGCGATTCAGGGACGTTAAGCTCAGTTTCGTCAGCAGGCGTG
Organism: Candidatus Pacearchaeota archaeon; assembly: GCA_017608345.1. Lineage (GTDB taxonomy): Archaea > Nanobdellota > Nanobdellia > UBA10117 > JAFCGA01 > JAFCGA01. The sequence goes on from JAFCGA010000010.1 coordinate 26,377, forward strand.
GATTCTCCTTCGATATCTTCTACAGGGGTTTCCGGGTCCTCTGCTACTTCTTCCGCAGGTTCTTCAGCTGCATCATCTCCTGATGTTTCAATAACGTGACCTTCTTCACTTGCGCTCATACCTGTAATAGATATCATTAGTCCAGTAATCGAGCTAGGTGAAGTGTCAATATCTTCTCCGTCAAAAATGATATATTTCTCAGCCCCGTCTATAAGATATACTCTCGCATTTCCTTCGCCAATAACTGACCCCGATATGCCTAGCGAAGTTAAATAAAATTCTTCAGGAGAATCAATTATATCCCAATCATACTCTTGATTGGCGCTGAACTCCAAATTAATCTGTTGAGTATGTGATTCAGCACCTTCAACAACTAGTCCAGTTATTCCAGGGTAATTTAATCCTAAAAATAGCACGATTAATAGCGCTAGCATAAGCGAAGCAGATCTAATAAATTTATTCTTCGGAGTAGTTTTTTTATGCGTTTGCTTCCCAATAAGGAGATTCTTCCGCTTTTCTCGTTTGTGAGCAGAGATAGTCTTGTTTACTAAGGATTCATCCCAGCCAGCATGCACTAATTTATGTTTAGCATAATTCAAGTCTAGCTTGCTTTCCTTACAGCTATGCAAGAAATTTTCTATCTGCTTTTTATCTGAATTAGTAGTCATGTTTGCTCTGGATTATTCGTTATCATCCCCTCGTGAAGATTATACACTCTTTATAGGGGATTTTCGTATTAAAGCGTATGTAATTCTTGTACAATGACAACAAAATTTATTTTAAGCACGCATACTTATTATGAAAAATACAATGAAAAAGGATGCTTCTAAAAATACAGTATTGGCTTTGATTGTTATTGCGGTTCTCGTTTCTGCAATCGGAACTACTTTAGTGCTAAAAGATACTATCTCTGAGCAGAGTCCAGTTAAGACTAGCGCAGAAGAGGTCGGAAAAGTCAGCTTCTATGTAGTTGATGATTCAGAATCAAAAACCGCAACCGGAAAAGTTATTTTTGAAGTTGTCAATGAGGTAGGATAAGAATGGCAAGAAGAAAATCTAAAGATATAAGTAATCGAAGTTTAGTATATTTGCTTGTAATTGCAATCGTGATTTCCCTGAGTGGAACAATAGCTGTAATGAACCGCGGTTCAGGAATAACTGGCGCGGCAGTTTCGAATGTGACTTCCGGAACTGGAACGACTCAATTTAGCGTAGGAGACTATATTGTTGTGAATCTGTATGATGCTACAATAAATCTAGGATTACTTAGCTTAACTGAAACTCGAAACTCAGAAGACGTAAGCGATTGGTTTGAGCTAAGCAACGATGGCTCTGTGAATTTTGATGTCTATGCATATGGCGTGAATTCATCAGCTAGTCCATTTTCAAGTATTAGCGCGAACACGCTTCCAAATAATTACTATAAGATACACGCAAATGAATCTGATTCAGGTACTCCAAACACCGCATATGTATTTGTACCAGCTGGAGCAGGCAACAAAGCACTGCTAGTTGATGATTTGGATTATCAACCAGGTCAAGATACCGCCAAGATCGGAGTGCAAGTAACAATACCTGCAGATGAGACGACTGGAGCTAAGAATTCAGATGTAGTTATCTATGTGGAACAAGCTTAGTTCCTCTTCTTTTTTTATTTAATTTATATTTATGAAACGGAAAAGCAGGAAACTAAATAAACAGAAGAAAGATAAATTAAGAAGAGAAGAGCTAGCGATTGCTATCATTTCTGTTTTTGCAATTATTGCTGTGCTAAGTTTTGTAATAAAGCCAGAAGTAGATATTACTGGTGCAGCTAGTTCTGGTACAGGAACTACTCGCTTTGAAGTAATCGGAGTTGCTTCGATAATTATAACGAACAATTCAATAAATCTTGGTCTGCTGCAAATTAATGAGACTAAAAACTCCGAGGATGTCAATGACTTCTTTAATATAACAAACGATGGGAGTGTCAATATGGATGTTTATGTATATGGTCAAGGTGCTTCTGAGACTCCCTTTACAAGCAATCTAGCAAATACTTTGCCTAATGAGTACTATAAAGTTCATGTAAATTCGGCGGAGAGTGGAACTGCGAATACAACTTATTTCCCGGTTCCTGGACCAATATCCCAGAAAGAGTTAGTAATAAGTGATTTAAGTTATACTGACGGTTCAGATAAAGCTGCTATTGGAATACAAGTTACTGTTCCTATTGACGAAGCCCCTGGATTGAAAAACGTTGATCTTGTGATATATGCAGAGGCTCACTAAGAATGAGAATAAATAAATTCGTATTACTGGCTTTCACAATTGTTCTGTTCATGTCCCTAGCTCATCCAGTCTTTGCTCTTGGACTCAGTCCCCCGAAGAATGAATTTACCTTCGAGCCCAATTTTAATGGAGAGTTTGAGGTTAACATAAGGGGAGAATCTCAGCCGTTTAATGTTAAACTTATTCCTTCAGATGCATTGAAGGAATATATAGTCTTATCACAGGATTCTTTGACTGTTCCGATTAATGGGGCAACATTCAGTTACATCTTAAATTTGCCAGCTTCATTGCCACCAGGTCGCCATAAGGGAAGCATAGTGGTGGAGAAGCAAGCTGGAAGTGGCGATGCAAGCATGTTCGGAGCAATAGAAGCTGTAGGTCATGTGGTTGCAGTAAATGTTCCGGCGCCAGGAAAGCACGCTGAAGTTAGCTTAGCGATCAAGAGTGTTAATCTGGGCGAGCCCGTTACGATGACGTTAAATATTAAGAATTTGGGTACAGAACAAATTAGTATTTCTGGAATCATAATTGAAATATTTAATGCTGAAGATAGCAAAGTGTCTGTGCTTCAATTAGCTGGTACTTCAATAGCTGCAAAAGAAGAGAAGATCCTTGAGACAAGCTGGCCAGCAGCAAATGCGAAGGCAGGAAAATACACGGCGAAAGTTAAAGTGACTTATGGAGATAATATTGCTGAGGCAGAAGCATCTTTTCGGATTGGTGACTTAGCAGTTACTATTCTCGATCTTACTCCCAAAGAATTTCCTTCGAATAAGATAATTCCTTTCAGCATTGAAGTGGAAAGTCTCTGGAGCGAAAATATTGGCAGCGTTTTTGCAGAACTCAAGATATTAGATGGCGAGAATGAATTAAAATCTGTCAAGACCGCTCCGATTTCAGTTGATCCGTTTAAGACAGCGAGTTTAGAGGGGTATTTGGATACTAGCGAACTTGATCTTGGAGATTATGTAGCTAAGGTTCTATTAACTTATGGTGATAAGACTTCAGAGAAGGAGTTTGAGATATCTGTTGTTAAGGCAGATAATTCTTACTTGCTTATAGTTGGAATTGTTTTGCTAATCGTGATCATCTTACTAATAATCTTTGCGCTGACACGCAAATCAAAGCGTAGAGCAAATATTATTAATTAGCGTTACTTATTACTAGCATGAAGCCGAAATTCGTACTTATTTTGATAGTATTTGTATTGATAAGCTGTATTTTTTGGTATATTAACTCCGCTAATCAAATCAAAGATTCTCAGATTATTGAGATGGATTTGTATGTCAAGAATTCATCGACAGGAATAAATCTGGATACTGATGCAGTGCATTTTGGAACGCTAAATCCTGCGGAGGCGAGCCGTGCTACGCGCGAGGTTACGATTAGTCATGTTCATTCTCGATCTTGCGATGTTCGTATTGTTTCTGCGGGCGAGCTCTCGAAATGGGTCTCATTGTCTGATGATAGATTTGTGCTTAATGAGGGAGCGAATAAGTCAATTCAAGTTACATTAAATCTGCCATCGGATGCAGAGTATGGCTATTATGGAGGAATGCTGATTGCTAACTTGAGATGCTGAAAGTGACTAATAAATTGCTCGCGGGTTTAATCTTCATCTGGATAGCAGTTTCCTTACTCAATAGCTTTGTTTTGATTACTGGCAGGAGCACTTCCACTATAGGGACAGTTAATTTTACTGTTATTGCGCCAGACGTGGTTCCAGTTTATATGGAAAATCGAGAGCCGGGTCGCCCACCCACAGTTATTCTTGATAGAACTACTGGCGCAGTTACTAATTCGAAGACTATCGAAGAATTGCTATCTATAATAACTCCTCAAGATATAGGGATGAATATAGAGCTTACCGCTAGAGATATTAGGGTAAGAAAACTTAATGTCTTAACTATGACCACGACCATAACTGCGAATAATATCAAAGCTGCTCGCGAGCATGCAAGTGATCCGGAGTTGTTGCAGCTTATTGATAAAATAGCGCAGTCTATCGAATCGGAGAGCATTTTAGATGTTCCGGTGGTCACTACGATGATTACTTACGGCATTCGATCAATAACTAGCGGGCAGGAAACATACGCGTCTAAATTAATTCATTATATTGTCGCAGAAGAAGCTGGAGATATAACTCTGATTGTTCTGATTCCGAAGGATATGTCTTCGCAGATCGATAATGTGTTTTTCTTTGTAGAAGATCCAAAAGTGTTGCAAGCAGATCCAGTAGTACAATGGAAATTTTCTGAAGTAAGCAAGTGGGATAATCGAGAGATTTATTATTATGTTAAGAAGGAGCTGGATTCGATAGATACAATACCTTTGGCAACTATGCCCGCTAAGAAAGTCGAGCCAGTAGCTCTTCCAATTAGTCTGCGGTTTGAGAAAGGCGCGCAGTTTTCGACGTGGCCAATAGCAGCGATAATTATGATTGTTGTAGGAATACTCGCAGGATATTATTTGCTAACTCAGAAGCAGAAAAAGAGAAAGCGGTATTAGTAGAGTATTCGCTTTTGCCTTAGAGAAAATTTATGAATTCCAGCCTCTTTTAATTTTCTTTTCAGCGCAGCGTCATTCGTTCCCACAACTGCTTTTTCCTTTAGCGCTAGTTCAAGAATTCTCTTGTCTGTATGCCCAGATTCTAATTCTACTATTTTAAGTTTTGAATGAGTAATTAGCTGAAGAGCTAGCTTAGCAGCTCTTTTGTCAGCTCCCTTTGGTGCTTTTTCAGTTAGCAATTCTAGCTCTTTTATCACTAAATTAGGGATTATGATTTCTGCTATTCCGAACTTGTCTTTGATCTGACTAACTAAATCTACTTTGCTTTTTGCTGCATAGACTAGAATGTTTGAATCTAGGATAACTTTCATTTTCCATGTAGAATAAAGCCTTTTGTAAACGCTCCACGCTTGTTAGCCTTGTTTTTTCTAAATCGCTCAAGTTCTTTTAAGTCGATATTTATATGTACTGCTAGCGCTTGAACAACTTCAAGAATATCTGCAAGTTCTTCTTTACACGGAGTTTCTTCGAATTCTTGTGTTTCTTCTTTTAGCTTATTTATCAGTAGTTTTTCTATTTCATTAGGTTTAGCTATTGTGATCTTTGGATTGAGAGATTTCTGTTTCATGATTTCGGGTATCCGATCTCTTACTAGCTTTTCCATGATTATTTAATTTCCCTCCGATCTAGCTCATTATGAATAATAACTGAGCAATGCGAGGCAAATAACATTGTTGGACCTAAGCTAATCCGCTTAGCTCCGAAGCGATCCAGTAAACCTTCAGTTTTCCTTGGCATGCCAATATAATCACCAAACACAAAGCAAACATTCTCTCCGAATTTGACGTTTCTAATGTCTTCTCCTTTCTTATGCAAATAATACAGCTCTGAAGTCTCAGATTTTTCTCTAACTAAGCGCTCAAAGGCTTTCTTCGAGACAGTGATTCCCGGAGAGCTTTCCAAGCTCTCGTTGAGTTTTAATGTCTCGCCAGCGCCCAAAGCTTTCCGAATCAGTCCACCGATGCTTCGCTCATCTGGATTAGCGCCGCGCAAAGTTTCGCCGTTGAAGCTAACTGTTTTCGGCGGCAATCTCGCTCCATCCATGCAAGCGTGTATGATTGTATCTCTGCGCATACTGTTTGCTATCCACAGCGCATTTGAGATAGCTCTGCAAACTAAATCCATTCTCCCTGCTCCCGCTAGGTCAGCCATCTTAAAGTCTGGTGTTGTTCTAGCTTTTAGTGCCCGTAGGATGAATTCTCGCATAAAAAAAGATAGAATTAGCAGTTTAAAAGTTGTTTGCCAAGTACGTCGATCAGCGTCGCTGCTATCTCTTGAGATGAATTTACTCTGTGAACTCCGTCCTTGCTGACGAAGTAAGCTTGATGTGTTGTGGCCATATCCTCACCGCGGTTAGCCACCACTAGTTGATATCCGCTTTCTAGCTGTTTCTTAGCAATGTTTATTAATTCATCAACGGTCTTCTGCTCTTCATATTTGAAAGTAACCATAAATAGTTCGGGAAAGTTCTTTCTAACATCTGCTACGATTTTTCGAGTATCTATAAGTTTGATCTCTTTCAAGGCCCCGCCAGAAGGTACCTTTCCTTCGTGGACTTCTTGCGGCTGATAGTCTGCAACTGCCGCAGAAAATACTCCTGCATCATATTTATTTTCGACTAGCTCGTTGAGAACATTATGCAAGTAAGCAAAATAATCTTCGTGATATAATACATCTAGATAAGATGGAAGGGTAAGACCAGTGTCTCCCATTAGAAGCTTGACTTCTGCACCGCGCAAATAAGCCTCAGTAGCTATTCTTCTAGAAAGACTACCTTTGAATTTGTTTGATAATCTTCTTACATTATCAATCTTAACTGGAGTTGGCCCGCCAGTTATTAGTAATCTTTTTCTCTTAATTGGATCCTCAGAAAGATCATGAGCTAATCTTGCGGCGATATTTCCGACTCGTTCTATCTTTGACTTGCCTTCGCTAACTCTCGGTTTGATTATGTTAATATTATCATATTGTATTAGTGTCTCAAGGTTCTTTTGATAAGTCGGATTGGCTTCAAGCGATTCATGCATAGTCGGAGCAAGATAAATAGGGGTTCCTCTTCCAAAAGCACTAGCTACTAAGCTAGTAACTACATTGTCTGCTAGTCCATTTGCTATCTGTCCGATTGTGTTTAATGTAGCTGGCGCCACTAAAAGTGAATCATACTCTCGGATATGTTCTGCTAATCCGCTTAATTCTGTTACAACTTCATTTTCTGTTGCCCATTCGAGCGGAATTGGAGTAATTATCTTCTGAGCAGCGGGAGTCATATACGCGTAAACATCAGCTCCGTATCGCCTTAGCATTCTAGCAATCTTCGGAGTTTCAATCGCTGCTATTCCGCCAGTTACACATATAGCGATGTTTTTGTTATCTAGATAATTCCCGATCTTTTCGACTTGTAAATCTTTATTCATTTTGAACCTCCATTAGAACTCTGAGCGTAATCGCGATGTATTTCGGGAATAGTTCTTGCTACGTAAGGTATTCCTCTCAGTCGATTAACCTCTCCGGCTAGAACTAATGAACCGTGACCTCTCAAATTAATAGCAACATCCACAGTTTTCTGATCAGGAAATACATTGACTATCTCGCTTACTTCTTCCAATGCTCCGCATGGGACAATATTTTCAGTAAAAGGAGCGTCTTTAATATACACATGTCCGTGGAGTATGTATTTGACGTTTCTGTATTTCTCATATAGCTTTATTTGAATAGGAGTGTCTACTGAAGGTTTTGCGTTGCCATAATATCTTATCGGTAAGCTCTTTTCTACCGCTACAAATCCTTCACCACCAATATATCTTTTATCGATATTCCGCCGAGAAACATATATCTGGCTGTTATGCTTAAACGAAGGGAAACCTTTTTCGCACCGGAAAGAAGCATTTCCGAAGAATCTATTTACAGTTTCAGGATGCGCGTGAATGAGGCGATGGAACTCTGCAGCGTGGTCCTTGATTATTGAGAAAAATTCTGTTTCGTCTGGAACCTCTTTTCTTTTTCCTATTTGCTGGCTAGGTAATCTTGTATATCTTAGCAGTTCATCTGTCCGTTTTCGTAATACCTTACCGACAAGTGTAAAATCCTTAGAATGGTCTAAGAATACGTTACCGAGCGGGTCTGCTATTCGACCGCCATAGTTAATCCCTGATTTTGTGAATTCAACAAAAAGATTACTTTTGTTGTTTAATGCGTGATATATATTGTCTGCAAATGAATATTCTCCGAAATTCCTCTTAGATGTAACTAATATGCAAGCGTTATGTTGCTGTTTTATATTTTTTATTAATTTAGGTTTGCCGTTAGGCACATCTGCAAACCAATATATTAAGTTATAATTGTAAATATCTTCAAGTATTTTCTCTAAATCAGCAAAATCTCCGCCATTGTGGTATACTGCATCTGGCTGGTTAATCGCTATGAATGTCTCTTCAGTGATCTTTGAGGTTCTTCCACCTGCGTCATTGAACTCTCCTGCTACGAATAACGTTTTCATTTCAATAACCTCCTCGCATTATTGCGGTAGATGTTTTGCTTCTCGGAAAATGAATAATCTTTGCTAGCTTTTTCTATGAAGTATACAGAATCTTCATGTGTTTGAACTGGAAAATCAGTACCAAACAATAGCTTCTCTGATCCGCAAATATCTAGAAATTTCTTAATCTGGTCAACAGTATTTGGGATCTGATCCCTATCGAACTTCGAGTCGATTAACCCGCTCATGTCTGCGTACATATTCTGATTATTGTTGATGGTCTGAATAGCATCCTTAAAGAAGGGCTTTGACATGTGGCTCACAATAAAATCAACATCTCTGTTTTCTTGCGCAAGTGTTTCTAAGCGACTAGCTTTGACAATATCTGTGATCGAAACTCTCCCATATTTTCGCTTGCAGGCATATGATTCTCCGCAGTGAAACATCATCGGGAGAGAATGTTCTTTTGCAAGCGAAACAAGCTGATTGAATCGGGCGGATCCTAGATCAATATTTTGGTAGCAGGTGTATATCTTGATTCCTTGTATCAACTTTTCTTCAGCTAATTCGGTTAGCTCATTAAGTCCTTGATAAAAATAATGTTCGAAGTCCAGACTTCCGAACATCATAAATTCAGGACGGTCGTTTATCCATCGAAGTAATCGATAGTTTGATATCCCGGAGCCTTTATGCGGAAAGTACGTCGCAAGAACAGCAGTCTTCTCGATTTCATGTTTATTCATCTCTATGGCTATCGAGTCGAGAGTTGCAGATTCTGGGAGGACTCCCGCGATTTTTCTCGGCGTTGTGTGACAGTGAATGTCTATCTTTTTCATATTCGACTGTCTCAACACCAGTTCTTTAAATTTCTCTTTAAATGTTTAAACTTCATTAAATAAAATAGATATGTTTAAAACAGTATTTGCTCCATTATAAATATGATACAATTAAAACGCCGTCTGCAAGGCATTTCGGGCTCGCTCTTTGTATCTCTTCCCCGGAGCTGGACTAAGCAATATAAATTAGAAAAAGGCTCAACAGTTGATATTGAGCTAGCTAAGGGCGGGCAATTGGTCTTAGCTCCGAGTTTACATCAGAAGAAAGAAACCTGGAATGCTAAGATTGTTTACAATGAGCTCTTTTACCGTAAATTCTTTCGAGAATACTTAGCGGGTAACGATTTTATCACAGTAGTATTTAGAGATGAAATAAGTCCTGAAGAGCGCAAGAAACTATACTCTTTCTTAGATTTAATGATGAATGTTCAAATCGTCGAAGAGAGCTCTAATCAGCTAGTCTTGCAGAGCTTTAAGCTTACTGACTTGTCGGTTAGGAGCTGCTTGAAGAGAATGTTCTACTTAACTCAAACTATGTTTGATGAGTTAATATCTATTAATGATACAGCAAAAATCAAAGAACTAGATGCTATAATTTCCAAGTACTATTATGTCTTAATCCTGCAAATTAGAAGATTTTTGGAAGAAGGAAAGTTCACGCATGAGTCAGATATGACTATAATTGACTCGGTAGATATACGCATGATCGCCGAGAAAATAGAGCGAATCGGAGATATAATTAAGCATATAAGTGATAGCGGTATGAGCAAGGAGCTTATTCCACTTGCTAAATTAATATTTGATAAATATAAAAAAGCTGCTAATTCCCACTTTACTAATAATTTCAATAAGGCAGCTTCTTTGTGGCAGGATGAAATCAAAGTTACCGAAGCTTTCCAACTTGAACGTGGGAAGTATTTAGAATCAAACTCAATCGAAGAAATCGAGAGCTTGAATAAGCTCTTTGATGTCTTTAAGTTTGCTAAAGAGATAGCAAATATTGTACGATGACTAAGGAAGACTACAACAAAACAGCTCGCTTCTACAACCAGCGCTATCGCGAGATTCAGTTTGAGAAGTATAAGATAATGCTTGCTAGTTTAGCTTTGAAAGGAAAGATTCTCGATCATGGCTGCGGTACAGGACTCTTATCTTCATTTCTAAAAAGAGATCTAATCGGTATTGACAATTCAGTAGAGATGCTAAATATTCGCGGTTCTGGGGATCTGGCGGATGTTGAGGAACTACCTTACGGAGACGCTGAATTTGATTATATTCTTAGCTTTTCAGTTCTAATGAATTCTAAAGATCCTGAGAAAGCAATTAAGGAAGTCAAGAGAGTTCTCAAGCCGTCAGGAGCGTTTGTTTGTACTTTTTTAAGAGACTTCGAGTCTAAGCTAAAACCCTTGCTTGAGAAATACTTAGAAATAAAGGAAAAAAGAACTTGCGGAGAAGATATTGGATTTATTTTAATTTACTAAGTATTGAACCAATATTCTCGAAACTATAAGTTTTTTTAACTTCTAATATCTTTAGTTATTATAATGTCAGTTATATCTTTATTTCCTGAAGAGGATTACGAAGCCGAAGTAAAAGTTGAACCACAAGTCATGACTGAAGAGGAAACCGCTCAAGCGCTTAGAGACTTAGAATCTCGCTTAGAACAAAACGAGGGCGAATTTGTTATAATTATTAAGCATGGCCATAAACGGGATGGATGTGCGGGCTTCGGCGGCAAACTTTATTGGACGCGTGAACATGTTATGCAGCTGGGTGCACCAATAAAGAAGCCCTTTCTAGAACGAACTGAAGCTGGTGGAGTCAAGATATTTGTAGATAGATATATAGCTGATTTTGGTAATTATAAATGGCATATGTTCGAGAGGAACATGTTCTTGCGTAGCTGGGAATTTGCTGGATTAAACAAAGAACTAGAGCCAAAAACAAAGCAAGACCTCTTGTTTCGATCACTTACGGACTTAGCCCCCGCACCAACAAAATTGCAAATTATTATTGGTGAAGAGGGATTAAGAGAATATAATCAGTCAATATTGGAATATATATCTTCAACTTATATAGAACTGCAGAATAAAGATCCCACTGCTTTCGAAAGAGTTTACGGAAAAAGACTTGCAGAAGCAAATAATAATAGATTAAATAATTTCATGAGTCGGTATTTCCAAGGTAGATTAGCACTAGGGCTCGAGTGTGAAGAAGCTGAAGGGCATTTTATAGATAGTTACAAGCAGATCTATAGAGAATTAGATCGTTTAATTTACGAATCATTTAAGCGAATGGAGGAGTTAAGAGGAATAAGAGACCAAAAACCTCCAAGAACAAGTACTTTTACCGAAGGCCAATATGCTGCGATTATTCAAGAAGATTTTAGAGACTCCCAAATACTTTCTGCTATCTCGCAGAAGCGTTCTCTCGATAGGTTTAATAATGATATTAAGCAAAGACTGCGCTTCGCTTTAGCAATTGGAATGGACAAGTCGATAACTGTGCTTAAGTCTTTACCCGGGGTTAGAGTGCATCTAGGAGAATATATTTCTGGGCTTTGCAATATATACGGAGTTAAAAGGGAAATAAGAGAAGTATCTCTTTTATGATTAGACTCGCACAAAAAGCTTATGCCTATCCCCATCCTCTAACTCAAGCATAATCCTTGCGATGATAGCTTTCTTTATGTCTGGGATAGCGCTAATCCTTTTTTTAATTTCCTCGAAGCTCTCGAAGGGTTTTTCTTCTCGCGATTCTAGAAGTAACTTAGCGTGCTTTTTTCCGATTCCGGGCAATAACTCTAGCTGGTGAGCTCTAAGGGATACTGGTCCGCAGAGATTAATGAATTGCACAAATCTTTTTTCCTGTTTGCCGACAAGTTCTTCAATGATAAATGGGAGTTCGGTCTTAGCAGTCTGAGTTAATCTATCTGCAGTTAGAGTCCCTTTAATGTATGCGATCTCTTTTCGTTCACCTTCTCCGACATAGACTTCGTCGTGTTGTTTTATAGCTATGTCTGGATTTGGGACTAATTCTAAAAGAACAAAATGCTCCTTGCCGATAGATTGTACTATAGGTTCACGCTGATGAAATGGTCGAGAGTCCTCCGGATAGCCCTGCGTTAGCCAGTCCAGTACTATTGCGTGCTCTTCTTTTACTCTTCTTTGTAACATGGTTTCCTCTCAACCTACTTTTCATATTGTTTGATTGTACTTTGTATCTTTTCCAAATCTTCGGGGGTTATTGTGGTTTTTGAGCCTGCGAAGATTGTTTTAAGTTCATCGATGTCTTTCGGTATTATCGTTATTATCTGAGCTAGATGATTATCTGTTAGTCGTACTATTTTTAGGTCAGTTAGCTCTCGAAGTAATTTAAGCTCGTCATCTTTATTAAGTTTATTGAACTTCGCTATACTATCCTTTGTTTTTTGCTGAATGCTATTCAAGGATAGCTCTTCACCTTTCTTTGAAGCTTTCCTTAGCTTCTTTTCTGAATCTTCGAGTATCTCTTTCAGATAGCCTGGACCTATGATTTCTTGCTTAAGGATCTTAACTTCCATTATAATACTATTGAAGAATGAGGCTTTTTAAAGATTCTCTTTAGCTTAGTTCTAAATCCTCAATTAAAACCGCAATAGATTATACAATTTTATACTTTGATCGTAAAATTTCCCATAAATTAGAAAATTATTGGAATAAATGAGGCGTTTTTAGAATTATTGAAACAGAATCCGCTATTCAGTTCAATGATTTTATAATACTTTAGTTTTTAATTACTTACAGTGAGTAAAGATGGCTATCCCGTATGCACGAAGAATAGTACAGAGAAATAATCGATTCAGATCTAGGACGGAAAATGACCCACTTAATCATTTTAGTTCTTCTGCTGAGAAATATTGTACTCATAAGCCGGTTTACGCTCCGATGTTGCATCCGCTAGTCCGAAAAGTAAGAGTAACTGAATATGTCAAGGGAATAGATATGCCTGCGGACATAAGATCTGCATTTATTACGGCGAATTTGTATAATGCTAGACCGTCTATTAAGAAGCGGAGTTTACGGGAACTTAAGGAATATGGATCAAGTAATAAAGTTCCTAAAAAGTTCAAGACAGCGGTTGATGCTCTGGAGAATGGTCAGAGATTTTGTTATGATACTCGCGCATTCACAACTGGGAGTGCGATAGCTACTCTAATTTTAGTGAGTTTCTTATGTACTGCCGCGGGAAGTGTGGCATACCATTTCGCTACTGAACCGCCAGAGCCATATTATTGCGGTAGTGTGATTGATAGTGGTATTGATCAGAAGGATATAGATAATCCGCATGACGATATTTGGATGGCAAAGATAGAGCCGCGATCGAGCGCCATGAATCATGTTGAAACGGACAAAGATCCTTTCTATATTGAAGTTCCAATTAAGCATGCGAATCTAACTGCCTTGGAGGAGAAAGTGGCTGGTTCTGAATCAGATATAATCAAATTCAGGATTACTGAGACTGCAGGACAAAAATCAGATTTTAATAAGTATTTGGCTAACGATGTTCAAGTAATTGATGCAGCAGAAGAGAGCGAAATCTTCAGTCAGTGGGAAAAGAGAAATACTGATGAAATAACCCGCGGTTTCACGAATTTCGGACTCGCGCTTTTAGGTGTCTTTGGAATCGAAGGAGCGATATTTGGGATATATAAAGGCGGTCAGAAAGCAAGAGATGGTTTAGAGTCATTAGCTGAAATGGATGATCCTGCGCGCAGAGTGGCTCGAACTAATAATATCAATAAGTTGATACGAACTGCTCAGTATTATATCTACGATAACTTGATTGAAGATGATAATTATGCGTTTGATGCTCTTGATAAAGCGGTTGGATTATTTCGGAGATACAAAGACCTGGAGAGGATTGTCAATGTCGCTGCAGATGGCGCTAGACAACTTGATTATGATACTGCTTTAAACCGAGCTAATACCTGTATTGAGCGGTGCATAAAGAAGGTCTCTCGGAAAGGTCAGTTTTATAATACTTTGTTGAATCTAAACTTGGAAAATATGAATTCAGATAAGGTATCTGAAATACTAGAAAATATTATTCAGTCTTATGACGGGCGAGTAGAGCGAGTTATAGAAGACCCTTATTTATATGATACGATTCGCGAGAATACTACTGATGCAGTAGTGAGTGCGGAAGAGTATGCGAAAAAAGGGCGATTTATTGAAGCTTGGCGAGATATTAATCGCGCAGAGCTATTTATAAGTACGCTATGTAAGGATAGCTATCCGAATACAGATGCTATGGAGCTTCACAATGATTTACGTAAGTTGTTTAAAACCAAAATTGCTGGGAAGTTGAGGGATACAGAGTACTTGAGGATGGCTTTAAAGACCGATATTGGCAAGGAAGCAGCAGAAATATCCCTTACTCTAAAGAAGAAGGGTTTCTTGCCGGATTTTATAAATATCGAGCAGGTAAATATTGATCAAGGCACGCACATTGGTTCTCAATCAATAAGTATAGTTGATTCGGTTGTTCATCGTAGTAAGGTCGGTAGTTTGCGTTAGTAATATTTACAACTTCTTAAGATGAACTGACGTAGAAATAACATCTTTAGGCTTTTTATGATCTTTAATAGATATTAAATAAGCCTTACCTTGCTTCTTTTTGATAAGTCCAACTAAGTTTTTGAATCTCGGGTGAGGCATGCCTGTGTGTACTGCTGGCTCTTGGAGAATTCTAACTCGATCACCGACCTTGAATTCTTGCAGAATCCGAGTTATAGTAACTTTTCCTCGATCTCGAGCCCGCTTGCTAAGCTTGCTTCGAGTTTTTCTTCGATATCCACCGTGTCTCTGAGTAATTTTTATTCACCTCATCCCGTATAAATGTATTACTTTGATTTGATTAGGCTTTTTAAAGTTTTCTAGATAAGAAATATTATGGCTAATGGACAAAATCATATCTACGATCGAGGAAATCGGCCTCCGCGAGAGGCGCTGAGAGCAAGAATAGATAAAACCCCTTTATGCAATGGAAATGCTATTCGACTAAACGAAGATGAGACGCCGTACTGTAATTTCTCTGGAAATGGGAGCCTTCCTAAGTGCTTTTACTTGGGGAGAGAATCAGTATTAGCTAATGAAGATAGGGTTTATACTATCTGCACGAGATTAGATAATAAAAAAATAAATAGCAGAGCGCCTATCGCTCTTCAATCTTCCAGATAGCCTTGATTGCTACAACTAGCGCTGCCGGTGATACAAATGCTACGAAGTTTGTTAGTATCGCAGTTATGTATTCTCCTACGTTAAATGAAACGAGAGCTCCAAGTAGGGAAGTCATCGACGTAATTCCTGCAGTTCCTACTAAAATTAGCGCTATTGATGCAACAAGGAAGGGCAGGGTCTCCTTACGAGATATGTTCATGAAACCTACAACAAAACCTAGCAATACAAGTACTGCCGCCGTCCAAGCAAGATTAATCACTCCACCGAGTATTCCAGTTAGTATTGCGATAACGATACCTGCAAGGAAAGCAATGTGTCCTACTGCAGCTTTCTTTGTGTTCCTTTTTGCCATACCTAAAGCAAGTTACTATAGTTAATAAAAGTTAGTAAGTATTGTCTAGTGAGGACTACATTCCCGGAAGCTTCAAACCCTTCCCTTTCATCATCTTTTGGAGCTGTTTTATATTGCGTCCGCCGCCAATCATCTTAGTCATCTTTTTCATTTGCTTGTGCTGTTTCAAAAGACTTCTTACTTCGGGTTCAGATCTTCCGCTACCTTCAGCGATTCTTTTGATTCTAGAAGCGTTAATAACTTCGGGATTATTTTTCTCTTGAGGAGTCATAGAGTCCATTAAGTATTTCCAATTCTTCATCTTGCCTTCTTGCTCTTTCAAAGCACCTTTTGGAACTTTCATTCCACCCATTCCCGGAATCATATCCATGATTTGACCGAGCGGACCCATTTTTTTCATAGCTTCCATCTGATCGTATAAATCTTGCAGAGACAAACTCTCTCCTTTGATGACTTTCTTAGCCATCTTTTCAGCGGTTTCTTTGTCAATTGCTGACTCAGCTTTCTTCAATAGAGTCTCTAGATCGCCCATTCCTAAAAGTCTAGAAACAAAATTCTTCGGCTTGAATTCTTCAATCGCGTCTAGCTTTTCTCCAACTCCGATAAACTTGACTTTCGCGTCGGTAACTGCGCAAGCTGAAAGAGCTCCACCGCCCTTAGCTGTTCCGTCTAGCTTTGTTATAATAATACTCGTTACTCCAACTGAATCATGGAACTTCCGCGCCTGATCTTCTGCAGCCTGACCAATATCGCCTGAGAGAACTAGTAGAACTTCGTCAGGGTTCAAAACTTTGTTTACATCTTTTATTTCTTTGATTAGCTCTTTATTTAATGCGTCTCGGCCAGCTGAATCTACAATAACTAGGTCGAACTTCTTGAACTCCTTTTCGTGAGCTTTGAGAATCTTAACTGGGTCTCGCTCTCTAGCATCGCCGAAGAACTGAACTTTTGTCTTCTCAGCTAGCGTTTTTAACTGATCATAAGCTGCCGGCCGCCACGTATCTGTCTGAACTAAAGCGATCTTTTTACCTAGCTTTCGATAATATTTAGCTAATTTTCCTGCTGTAGTGGTCTTACCACTACCGAAAAGACCAACCAAAAGAAAGATAGTTGGCTTTTTACTGACTTTGATTTCCTCAAATTCCTTTCCTAGAAAATTAGTTAGCTCATCATAGACAATGTTTACAGTATGCTCGCGAGCAGTTAGACCCTTTGCTGGCTTTTCCTTTAGCGCCCTATCGCGTATTTTCTGAGCGATATCTTTAGATAGCTGAATATTAACATCTCCAGCTACAAGAGCTTTCTTGATATCTGATGATAGCTGAATGACTGCTTTTTTATCTACAAGGCCGATCTTCGTGATCTTCTTAAGAGCGTCCTTAAGGGAACTTCCTAGCTTGTCTAATACCATACTAGACTAGTTTAATCGTCCTTTTTAAAAGTTATTTATGTGCGGGATTTGCAACTTTTCCGAGAAATAGAATATTACGCTTTGAATCCTGTAAAAGATAGATAAATGGATGATCTGCTCTGAAAGTTGGTGTTCGGAAGCCTCCGCCGCGCATAGTTAGCATCATGCCAGTTGCTGCCGCAGCTTCAGTACCTTCCTCGTTTACGTCAATAAATGCCTTATGCACTGCATCGCTTAGATATAGATCAAGTGAGCCATCCATTCCAGAGAAATCAGAATTTCCTCCGAACGCAGACTCCATTCCTAATTGTTTTAGAGTATCTGAAATATTATAAGCAGTTTCAAGCCGGAACTTTGGTAAGTATATGTTTACCTTAGTCGTAAATAGATCTCTCCATTTAGATAGATTCTCGGAAGTTAAGGCATTCTCAAGCGAAGATAGCCCGTCTTTTTCTCGCGGTAGAAGAATCATCATAGACATACCAAATCCCTTATAATGCATTTCTAATACTTGATGGGTTGGGAAATCACCATATTTGAAATGGCTAGGATTACTGATGAGCCGCATCGTAGGAACTTTCGTTACTTCACCATTAGCTAGATAGAAATCTTCTGATTTAGTGTCTTTCTTATCAAATTGAGTAACCCACTTTCCCTTGAAGTAGATTGCATTTGTAAGTACTAAGCGAGTTAAGGAGTTAATTGCTGCTGGGGAAATTAAGTTCTGAATCTTGTGATTGGTGTTCTCTTCGACCCAATCATTGATCTGCCTACTTGCTCCGTAGGCATCTGAAAAGTCTAAATTATTAGCTTCTCCGAAATAGAAATTTGCTATTTTGTTTAAGAATTCTGCTTTGAACGGATATTTCTTCTGAGCCCATAATGCATTCGCTATACGAAGGTCATATTTGCTGGAGCTATTCATCTGATTAAGAATTAGTTTGAATTGTTCACTATTATTTCCCTCCGGCAAATGCAGTACTGAGCGCATATCTTCCGCAGTTTGCTCTCTTGCGCCTTCGTATGCCATTCCGAGAGCTACGAATATACTGAATGGCGAAAAAGATACGTTCTCACGTGGATTTGGATTTAGTTTATGATACAGATCAATACCGAGTTGATTATTCCCATCTACTATTGGTTTCTCAGCTGGACCAACAAATTGTCTCATTTTATAGCAGTGAAGAGCAACTCTTAAAAGGATTTTGGAAACTTAGATTGTTGCTAAGCTTGCTTAATCTCTAAAAACATATTTACCGTTTTTTTCATAAATAACTCTCCCAAAAAATCGTTCTCCTTCTTCGTATAGTGGAGACATATAAGCTTGATTTAGAATATCAGCTACTCTGTCCGCCGCCTCGTTGTTTGTTGAATCTGGCAGTCTTGCTCGCATAAAATATTTGCATCCGAGAACCAAAAGAATTGAAAATGAAGTTTTTTCTGATAGCATCGTTGATCTTTCATGACCTGCTTTAATCGATTGTGAGCTAAGAGTTTGCAATTCCTTGCCAAGCTTTGAATTCCAATCAACGCCTTCAGTTAATAATAATTCTAATTTTTGGGGTGTTCCAATTAAGTCTCGAATAAAGAGTATCTCTGCTCCGACGTCTTCTTTTGATGCACTGCAATCGAAAATTGCATACGCTTCTCCGACTTTTCTATCTATATCTTGATATTTCATTACTATCTAAACTTCCTTTTCGGAGACATTTTTTGTCTGCAGACCTGAGTAGCTACACTTCTAACATCCGAGAAAATCGCATCCCATATATCTCCTTCACTAGATCTAGTGAGCAGAACACTTGCATATGAAAAGAAAGATAGATTTCTCCCCATTGCTGCTGCGGCATTATCCACTCTGGTTATTCCATTTTCATCTGTGACTGTAGCGGGCACACCTCCAGTTTTAGAAAGAGAGTTAAGTACATCAATGAAATGGATTCGTTTGTTATATACACAAGCTGCGAGTACGTCATGCTGAAGTGCTTGTTCACGTCCGCCAGTACATATCAGTAAATCGAGTGTTTGTATGTACCTATCTGCGTATTCTTTCTCATCTGTACCTACATAAACTGGTACGCTATCATCATCAACATATAGCATGTATCTGGGGCAAGAAAAACCAAGAGGGACTAAATTATATTTCTCTGCTACGTCTTGGATAGCGCCGTCAATTCCCATATATGTGGCGCCATGAATAAGTCGGAGCTCTGCTCCTCTGAATTTATCTTTGAGATGATGAATTGTTTCATCTAGTATTGCCTTGCAAGCTTCTTCATATGCTCCTTTCTCTACGCCGTATCTCCTACATTGCTCATCAGATATCATCGAATAGCCATTCATAGAGATAACAATTTTATCAGGGTGTTCCACATGTATTTTGACTGCTTCATCATAATCTGTGGATAAAAATATAGGTTTATTATGGAATGTTTTTTGATATATGCGTTTCTCCATAGGATCAGATGGATTAAGGCAAGTCGCTCCAAAGTCTAGACTACTCGGTGCATTGAGCGCTGTGACTAAAAAAGAGCCGTCTCCCTTTTTCTCGATCTTATCTGTTAAAGTCATCTTCTAATGAGTATTATTTACTCTTAATTAGGAGTATTTTCAAGCATTTAAAACCCTTTGGATGGCCGCCTAATTCGAGATCAAAACCTTTATAAAATCACTTTATAGTGATATCATAATATGAAACTAGAATGTAGATTGGTTGACGCAAATTTGAATTACTTGGACGGCGGAACTCCTATTTTATATTCCTTGGGACAAGAAGGATTTGAACCCGGAAGAACTTGGTATTCTGGTGTGTTTATTGCAAGAGATCCGATGAGATCAAACCTTGGTTATCCTGTTCCTATAGTCTTGCTTAATACTCATAAGAGCGTATGGACTGAAGATGGATTAGATCATACTAATTTTGCAGGTGATGTCTATATACTTCCTTCTGATTGGCATTCAAGAGAGCTTACAGCTGAAGATATTGTGGATCTAAACAGCGGATGGAAATCAGCAGAAAGAAAGGAAGTTGATATAGCGGAGATCACAAGAGATCTACCTTTGATTTATGAGAAATATGTTGCACCTGATTCTGAACTCGTAAAATCTTGCATCAATGATCCCATAAGGGGCGCAGTTTAAAAAAAAGCTAGAGTCGAAGCTCTAGCTCGTTTCTTATTTGTTCAAAGAGCGCCAGTTTGCTCTGTAGATGTCCGTTGCTCTTATTACAATGTCTCTGTCTTTTTTCTTCTCTTCTTCTGGAAGCTCTGCGTATGGCTTTAGTAAGCCAGCTTCTTCAGCCCAGCTTTCGTCTTTGTGTCTTTGTATCCAGGCATCGTGGACCTTAGTGCTTGCGTGTTCCATGTACTGCTCGTTTAACCAAGATCTTCGAAGCATCAGGCCGTGCACAGTCTCCATTGCAGAGTGCGCTGATTCTCGGTTCTCTTGCTGCCAGTTAGCAGGTAAGCTAGCGTACTGCGTATTAGCTATGTCTACTTGATCTGTTTCATGCTCTGAGATCCAAGCTTCGTCAGAAGTAGTTTTCCAGCGGGGCTCGTATACTCCTTCTTCAAGTTTACGAGGGGCTCGCCATGATTCATGGAGTTCGCTTGCCAGCTGTTCTGCTAGTTGTTCTAAGCTCATGTTATCACCTCCGATAATACTACCTGAAGGTGGGCATAAGAACATTTGTTGTAAGTTTTTTAACAACAAAGCAATTTAACCAGCGGGCGAGAGGTTTTAGTAGAATTTTTTAGAAGATCATATTCTCGAGCACCATCAATTTTATAAATCTTACACAAATAAGCGAGGAATGGTTCGTTTTCCGAAGATCGAAGAAGCTATTCGATCTGCAGATACTGTGCAGCTACGCTGTCTTGATGCTGGACCATACGATTCTAAGATTCTTCAATTCGGAGAGAGAGGGAGTTATATTGGCAGCGAGCTAAGAAATGAAATTATTACTGGCCTCTGTGATTCAATACGATGCCAGCCTCTCGGGTTTGATTATATTGTTTCTCCTGAGCCAGGAGGAAATCAATGGGGATTATTAGCTGCCGATAGATTAGACAAGCCGCTGAATATTCTGCGAACTACAATGAGTCACCTTGAAGGAGAGTATTATCTACCCCGTAGCAATGGATTTTTAGAGAAACTTTACTTTAATAATTTCGAAGAAGGAAACAAGTTTGTGGTTGTGGATACGATCGCTAATACTGGCGAAACTCTTGAGACGATCTTTATGGCTGCACAGAGGTTGCAAGTTGAGTGCGTAGGAGTTCACTTGATTTATGCTAAGACTGAGGAATATAAGAAGCTGCAGGAGCGATTCGGAGTTCCGATCAATGCGCTAGTTTATCAGAGCGAGCTAGAGAATAGCTGACTCTAGTAAGGTTCTTAAGTTATAAGGATATTAATATTAAATGAAGAGAATCTCAATTGTGATCGTAGTGATTAGCATACTTTTATTTTCCGGTTGCATACAGCCAGATCTGGATGAGGATTTCCGGGATTTCCAAAACTTGCCCGGTGCTTTTAAACATTCTGTATTCCTAGACGCGCTAGAATCTAGGGAGTATCCCGACCGGATGTATTATAACATCTTTAATGAGCTGAACTGGCCGGGAACAAGACCGTCTATTGAATGCATAGCAAATAAAGAGACTGCTGAATGTCTCTATATTCATAGCATCCTTAATAGTAACTTGGATTTGTGTGAGAAATTTCCCGAACAAAAAGAAGCTCTGAGTTGCGGCAGTCCAGGTTGCAGAAATGTAACGGTTTATTATCGCGATTCTTGTAAGGCTTACACGCGAGCTTATGCTCATTATGCTGGCGCGCAGGATAAATTAGCTTTCTGCAACGCATTTGAAGAAGACTATATAACTCGCTCATGCATTATTTATACCTGCGGATCAGAGTTCTTAGATAAGCCTGCGGCGTGTGAGAATATAGATATTAATGATTATATCTAAGATTTACATGACTTTAAGGTATAATAGCCTCAACTAAACAATATCGGAACTTTTTTAAAGCCAGATTTGCATTTTTTCTTATGAGAAAAAGCTTATTACTGACGCTTATTTTTATAGCGCTAGTCTTAATTGTAGCTAGCCCGGTGGCAGCTAGAGAAACGCCACCTTCTTTAGTTACTTTTGCAGGTGATGCTGGACCGTCAGATGTAATTCTCGGAACAAATATTGCTGTAAAATTGAGAAATTTGGGATATGACCCTATACCCGCCATGACTTTAGCTGAAGTAGACTTATCTGATATTGCAGATAAGGTCGTTATTGTTGTTTACGAAGGAGATGTTCGAATCGTAATCGGAGAAGACGCAACTTCTGAACATGCTGTTTTTGCTACGAATGTAGCAGATATGCTAGATGACATGGGCGTTGAGAATGAGGCTATTTCTAGCTATGAATTTGATAGTACTGATTTGAATGAGTTATTTACTGGCGAGCCTGAATTTGAGGCGCTCTTAGCAGCGGGGGATGATAGCCCAACTGGCGATATAATTGTGTTAACTAATCTAGCTGTGAAATTATACGGGCGCGGCTTTGTAAATGTTCAGCCAGATAATTTATTTAGTGATATTAATCCTCAGCAGCTAAATAAGAAAGTCTTAGTAGCGGTGTGTAATAATCGGGGATTAGTAATAATTGGAGATAATTTTGGTACGAGACATACGCTTTTCGCGTCTCATGCTAGCGATGCCTTGGATGATTTGAATGTAGATCATCAAGTTATTACTAATTATGATATAGATAGTAGTAATGTTTTAGATTTATTCGGAGTTGATAGTTGTTCACCCGATGGATCCGATAGTTCTGATCCCGCCGGTCCAGATGATGTTGCTGATGATTCAACGTTAGATGATGAGCCACAAATACCTGCTTGCAATGGATGTATGAAAAATAACAATTGTCTTCCAATCGGCTACCGCGAAGACGGAGAATACTGCTCAGCAAGCGGAGGATTTGTTCCTCAGCAAGTAGCAGATAATTATTGCCAAAATAATTTTGAATGTTCAAGTAACTTATGTATTAGTAATGCGTGTGTTAGCGAAGGCTTATGGCAGCGATTTTTAGATTTTATATCTAGTTGGTTTAGCTAACGATAAGGAATAAGCCTACGAACCAAAGCTTTTTTAAAAGAGTATACTACTCATTAATAGTTATGATAAGAAAAAGAGTAATCGAGGTTCGAACTAGGACTAGAAATATACCTAGAGTTCGAGCTATTCCTGAATTAATAAATGCAGATGGAACTAATGAACAAGCAGAGTTCGTACGATACTTGCAAGGCGCGCTATATTGGCAGCTGCCGAGAAAATTTAATGAGAGACTAAGAAGCAAGGTTGATCGAGTTATCCTCGGCGCTTCATCAAGTTACTTAGCAAAAGACATTGGTGCATATAGTATTAAGGGCAGAAAGGTCTATATTTCTTCAGATGTTTTATCCGCTAATGATCCGCAGCTTATCGCAGAGGTCTTTTACTATGAGTGTGGTCATCCATTACTTAATCGGCTAAATATCTTACGCGGAATAGACGATAAGACCTCCGCAGAGTTCTTAGTACATTATTCATTTAATGATAGCTTACTATTCAATAGATCAAAGGACCTGTATCAAGAGTATGCACCAGCAATGCAGGTCTTACTCGGAGATAATACTGGATTTGTAGCGGAAAATACACAAGCAGTATTAAAGAGAAAAGAGGAATGGTACAAACGACTAGGAAAAGAGTTGTGCGGCATTTGTGGGATAGAGCTACCTGCGAAGTGGGAAACCGAAATAAGTCCTAGTTTAAGAGAACTATATCCTTATGTAGATGAGATGGTTGAGGCCTATAACGCTGGAGCTGGTCCTTATGGTAAGTTCCGTATCAAGAGAAATATCGATGAGATGGAAGATACATTGAACTGTCCTGTAAGAGATTTCTCGGGTTGTGTTTCTGATATTCCTTACGAGCTTGCTGAAGAAATCGGAAGGAGAACAGGTATCTATTTACGCTCCCATTTAATGACGCCTAAAAATGATGTTCTTTATACCCTCAAAGAGATTTTAGCGAGAGATCTGAGATTTGACATTGGACACCCTCTTTAGTAGTTAGTGATTAGTTCGCTTGCAAGCACTCTATTTTCTGTAAGCGTTAATTAAGAGTAATTACAAATGATATTCTTAGAGTCAGGGTTTCTTGATATGTTCCCGCTAGCAGAAACTTCTTAAGGTTTTTGTTGCTATTCGATAGTATGATGACACCAATGCCTAAACCTTACAAGTCTAAAGCTTTCGTAGATGAAGTTGCACTCGAACATTATCTGTCTGCGCTGGGGAATATATGGATGAAGGGACATAAAACCTTAGCGGATGCTCGTAGCGCGCAGATGGCAGGCAGTACTCTGGATTCTACTTTAAAGTATAATTTAGAATTTGCCGTGGTAAGTTCTCTGTTTCCAAAACAACTAGCAGAGATTGAAGAACGCGTAATTCCAATTGGAGATGAGACCGAGAATAGACACATTAACGCACTGATAGCATATGATAAAGCACTGCGGGAAGCATATGCGGGCGAAGGTATGAGTGTAGAAGATTATTACTCTCTGCGAAAGTCACTAGATCTTTTAGTTTTCTATGGTGTGACTCCAGAAGAGCACGTACGAGTAGAATGCGGAATTTGTAAGCTGCCCCCAATTGCTGGTCAATTTTATGAGCTCTAGAGCCCGATTTTCTTGATTAACTTCTCTGCGTCGAATTTCTCAAGGTCTTTGTAAGTCTGCCCTTTTCCTAAGTACAAAATAGGCTTCCCGGTCTCGTACCCAACAGAAATAATTGCTCCGCCTCGCTCGTCAGCATCAGTTTTAGTTAGAATGGCTCCGTCTATGCCGATTTTCTCATTGAAGAATTTAGATTGTTCAACAGCATCATTACCAGTTAGCGAATCCACTATCAACAGAACTAAATCTGGTTTTGAGACTCGCTTGATTTTGGCTAGCTCGGCCATTAAATCCTCATTTGCGTGCTGGCGGCCAGCAGTATCAATTAAAACTACGTTCAATCCTTTTGCTTTTGCATGCTCGACAGCGTCGTAAGCTACGGCAGCGGAATCAGCGCCGTACTTGTGCTTGATAATTTTGACTTTGAGCTTCTTGGCATGATATTCTAGCTGTTCAATCGCCGCGGCTCGGAAAGTATCTCCAGCTGCTAACACGCAAGATAGCTTATTATCTTGAAACATTTTGGCTAGCTTTGCGATAGTAGTTGTCTTTCCTACGCCATTTACACCTACAAATAAGATTACTAGTGGCTTCTTTGTTTTAGCTAGCTCTAAAAGGTCTATTTGTTTTGGTTTAGTTAGAATTTCATGAATAAGCTTTGATAAGCTGTTTTTGATAATATTAGCGACTTCTGACCGTTTGAGAGACTTATCTACTAGCTGCTTTTGAAGGTCTTCTTTAATTTTGTCAATAATAGCTGTAGAAACGTTATTTTGTAATAGCTCGTCTTCTAAATCTTCGAAAAGCGTTTCGAACTTATCTTCTGAAATCTTAGTTTCAGTAATGCCTGCGAAGATACTCTTTTTTTCAGTAGGTTCTTCTTTTGCTTTTTCTTTCTCGACTTGCTTAGCCGCTTTTGCCTTGATTTTTTCAGCTTTCTTTGCTTCTCGCTCGGCTTTCTTCTGAGCTTTAGCTTCCGCTCTAGCTTGCTTTTTAGCTTCTCGCTCACCTTCAGCTCTGCTGGAGGCACGAGGAACTCGTTCCGACGTGGCTTTCCTTACGAATAGCTTCTTTTTCTCTTTTGGAGTAGCTTCTTCCTCTACTTTTTTGCCCCAGCTAGAGAAGGTCTTTTTTAGCTTTTCAAACATACTCTACGGTTAGAATTCTAGTTTTAAAGAGTTGTGATTCTATCTAAATCGGAATCTTTTTAAAGTCAAGATATGCCTGATTAGTAGTGATGAAACCTCTAATTAATAGACGGAAAGCTAAGGAAGTTAAATTAGCACTTCTAACCGATAAGAGAGCTTCTAAAGAAGTGAGATTAAGCATAAAAGATGCAGAAACGTATCTTAATTCTGGATTAAAGAAAAATATACCTCTTGCGTATTCATGTTTAGATGAAGCTATTGAAGCTGCTCAAGACTCTAATGATTTAGGTGCAGTTGTTGATGCAGTTGTACATAGTCCGTTATTCGAGTCTGACCTTAGTGCAGTTTATCGATATGGAATGAAGTGTTCGGATTTATGTGCGGATGACAGTCTTATATGCAAATTACATCCGGCTAGAATTTATATGCTAATGAATGTTCGCAAGGCCGAGAAGAGGTGTGTAATGGGGAGCTATATTGATTCACTTAATTATCTAAATCCTGTAATAACTGCAATAGAAGAGAATCTCATGCCGTTTAGAGATGATGATACTCGTAAGCTGTATTCTGATGCGCTTAGAGTAAGGGCGCAGTGTTCTGAGCAATTAGGTCTTTCTGAGGGAGAGATAAAAGATCTGCAGAAGCTAGATAAAGAACAATTACTTCGAGCAGTAGAAAGCATGAAACTAAGAAATTCTGTAAAAATATATAATATAACTCAGAATAATACTAAGAAGAATATCCATATAGCTAATTCAGTTATTCAGCGAGCTAATATTGGATAATCGCTTGTTCTTATTTTCCACTGAGATCATGCTCCAAAACCTGAGCTTGATAAGCCATTACTTGCATGCTTTGAGTTAGCTGGCTAGTTATCATGGTGAATTGTTCTAATTGCTTGTCTAGAATCTCCTGAACCTCAGCTACTTTCTTCTTGACTAATAAATTTGCGCCGACATTAACCAATAATTCCTTAGTATCCGAAATAGTGCTTTCTGCGTAGATTCCTAAACCAATCTGGGAGAAACTCTTTGATTTTGATTTCGTGTTCTTTAGCTCGCCTAGGCTATCTCTAAGACCAGCTAATTCTTGCTGCTTTTGCTCCAATTGCGCCATTTCCTTTTGCGCTTGCTGCATCTGAGCTTCAATCATTTGTAGATGATAATATTTTTGCTGAAGAGCTTGCTGACTAGTCGGTCTCTTCTCTGCTTTCTTTTTTATCTTCCGCTTTGCCATGAGGTTCTAGAACAACGCTATGTTTAGCTACTTCAGCTACCGAAGCGATGTTTATAAACCTTTTTGGTAGCTTGTGTTTGCTTCCGTAAGTCACTAATATCTGTGTTTTAGCGTGTTCCTCGTGCTCAGCTTCTACTTCCCGCGTGAAGCTCTTCCACTGCGAGCCTAGCTTAAAATTTCCAGAAACATTGTAAATTGCCATGCAAGAGAAAGAGCACACAAGTTTATATTAATTGTTTTCTCACTGAGGTGTGATTAGACAAGAGAGTCTACAAATTCTTTTATAGTCTTTGACGATCAGCTTCAATAGGGTGCTTCAATGGATGTTAACGAAGCGGATTTACAAGCTTTAAGATATCTGGCTAATGAGAGCCGAAAAGATACGATAAAATCAGTTAACTCGGCTGGTTCTGGACATATTGGCGGATCTTTATCTCAGGATGAGCTTCTTTGGGGGATATTCTATTATACTAGCCGCGCTCCGATTCAGGAGTGGAATGATCGCGATAGGATCGTTTTATCAAAGGGTCATGCAGCGCCAGACCTAAATTCTAAACTAGCACGTTTAGGCTATTTTGATAAACAGCTGCTATTGCCTTTCTTGCAACGCAGAAATGGTTCAGTACTGCAATTTGTCAAGCATGAAGGTCTTTATGGAGTAGATTTACTAAGCACGCTGAGGAAATTGAATTCACCGCTCCAAGGACATCCAGATATGAATAAGTGTCCTGGCGTAGAGATATCAACTGGCTCGTTAGGCATGGGAATAAACGCTGCAGAAGGTATGTCCATTGCTGGATTAAAAAACAAACCGCAGTATGCTGTTCATTGCATTACTGGAGATGGGGAGCTTGAGACCGGATCCTTTTGGGAAACAATCTGGCGGGCACCAAATCTTGCTAATCTAACAATCCATGTTGATTCGAATGGCTTGCAAATTGATAATCCCGTTAATCAAGTTTTTCCAGCACTAAAAGCGGTATCTGCTGCGGGACCGGAGAAATTATTAAGTATATTTCGGAATTTTGGTTGGAATACTTTGTATGTTTCAGATGGACATGACGTCGAGCAAGTCCTCACCGCTATTGATGCAGCAGTAAATACTGACGGCGGATCAATTATTGTGTATAATACTGTTAAGGGAAAAGGCATTGGATTCGCAGAAGGTAAGCTAGCGTACCACGGTCGCGCGCTAACTGAGGAAGAATATCCTATAGCTATGGATGAGCTCAATCGCCGAGAGCTACCAAAAGGGAATCTTGAAGGAATTTTACAATCTTATCGGCACAATATTTTGTCTAAATTTGATCCCGAACCTTTTGCTGTTCCGTGTTTTCCAGAGCAGATATTTGAAGAATATTCTAAACCTATCGCGACTAGAGCAGCATTTGCAGAAGCACTCATTGAGCATATGAATTATGATTCGCGGATAATCCCGCTTAATGCGGATTTGGGCGGCTCAGTAGGGCATAATCCAATAATGGAGAAATTCGGAATATTCTCGCCAAATAATATTGATGGAAGAGTCTGTAAATGCGGTATCGCGGAGTTCTCAATGCTTGGTGTTGCCGCAGGTTTAGCGGCGTCAGGATATGTTCCATTTCCGAGTACATTTGGCGATTTCATGATCCGGGGATATGAGGCAATGAAGAAGATTATTGCTCATACAGAGGTTAATGTAAAAATAGTTAATACACATGCTGGGCTACAAGTTGCTGGAGACGGTAGAAGTCATCAACCAAATGATGTAGTCTATCTTGCTTGTAATCTTCCGAACGTCCGTGTTTATGAGCCTTACGATGGAAATAACACTCGAGAAATATTTAGCAATATGCTTAACCGCGTCGGTCCAGATTTAGTCTCTTTGACTAGAAGTCCCGTCCAAACTCTGCCTGTGCCGCAAATTAAGACAGATTCTTTTGTAGCTTTTGGGTCAACTGAACCAGATATTAATATTGTTACTGCCGGAGCTACAGTTGCAGAAGCGTATAGAGCAATTCAGCCGCTAAATAAAGAAGGCATAAACGCTAGAGTTATCGGCATATATTGGCATAATCCACTAGCATCTGAGTTCAGGATGCTTGACTCTGCTTTA
>JAFCGA010000003.1 GCA_017608345.1 Candidatus Pacearchaeota archaeon
CGCTAGCAGAAGTAATAAATCTAATAGTCAAAGAACCTACACCATCAGAAGAATCTAAAATACTCAGAATACCAAAATCATGGATAGATGAAGCAGCTAGATTACCAAAGAGAACAGATTATATTGGTGGATTAGCTATATTCCTCTTAGCACTTGCAATAGTTTTTGGATTAAAATATCCTCCAGCAGAATCAGTAAGAATATCCGAAGCCATAAGATCAGCACCTAACAAGAGAATTAAGATATTTGCTAGGATTAAGCCGCACAAGAAAGGAACCTTAAGCCTAGAAGATCAAACAGGAATTATATATAGCAAGAGCATAAGACGCGTAACTGGCTATGGAAAAGTAACTGGAAAGATTAAGATAAACAAAAAGAAAAATAAGTATATTAAAATAGATAGGATAAGCACTCTTGATTCGATACTAAAAGTCATTAGACAACCAACAGGAAAGCACATAAAAATCATCGGAAAGGTCAGACATCTTCATGGAAAATTATACAAGATCGAGGATCAGACTGCGGCGATCTATGCTATTTCTGCTGAGAAGCTCAAAGATGGAGTACAGCTAATAAAAGGTAAGATTAATATACAAGACGGCAAGAAATATATACTGATATCAAGGACCACCAGCCTACTGACTGGTGGTATTCCCGACATATCAAAACAATTATATAAAATAAAGAATTATATAAATTAAGCATGATTAATATCCCTTCACCGAAGATAAAAGACAAGAAAAAGATAAAGCGAACTAAGAAGCCCGAGCATAAGAAACTTCTTAGCGCTATTGAAGAAAAGGTTAGCTCTATTGAAAAAGAGATCAGGAAAATAGACAGACAGATAAGCTCAGATAGATTCGAAAAGAAAGCGCTAAAGATTAAAGAAAAAGACATAAGAGTAAAACTAAATCAATTAAAGGAGAAGGAAGTAGAACTTATAAAACACGAAGCGGAATTGAACGTAAGATTTAAGTCAGCTAAAATAAGAGAAAAAACACTAGAAAATAATGAGAAAAAACTTAAACAAAAAGTAAAGCTGTTGCGAGAAAATATTCTAAATATCTATAACGTGCTTGAGAAGCAAGTGCTAGTATTGTAATTATTCGTTTATTAATTGACCGATAATTAGAAATTACAAAGTCAAGAGGTTTATAAAGAGTTGGTATTATAATATCAAGAACTTTTAACGTTTGTTCCACCCGAGATAGTTATTGATTTAAGTGAACTATCTAATCATAGCAAGCTTTATTAAGTAGCAGTAAGTAATCTTACTAAATGGTAAGAAAAATTACCGAGAATGAAATCTTAGAAAGATATCTAAATAGTTATGGCCAAGCATATTATTTAAGAGAGCTAGCCTCACTGCTCGGAAAGCCGCATCAATCAATAAAGCCTTACGTAGCGAATTTAGTAAAAAAAAGGGTACTATCCGAAAGAAAGAGAAAGAACTTTGTAGATTATACTCTAAACTTCAAGTCTAGCAAGATATATGATTATTTAACTATTGCTGAAAAACAAAAGCTAGCAAAACGATTAGAAACAGACGTGCTAATACAAACCTTATTTGATAAATTAGATGGGTTTTTCAGAAAAAATACTTTTATTATTTTTGGTTCTGCAGCAGATAAAACAATCCGCAAATCAGACATAGACTTATTAGTGATAGGGCGACGAAGTATTTCAGCAGTAATATCTGATTTTGAAAATGTTTATAATAAGAAATTACATGTCATACAAGTGACAAGTCTAAAAAAATTAATGCCGACTTTTATTTACGAAGTGTATAAACAACATCTAATTTTAAATAATACGGAACAAGTAGTGAGATTTTTCGGAGAATTGCATGAAACAGCTAAGTTGGTGTAAACAACAAGCTAGGGGTATTAAGCTAGTTGCGCCAAATGATAATTTGAGCAAAGAATATTATCAAAACGCAGAGGAAAGTCTTAAAGTTCTGCGCTCAATAACCGCAACTAATTCAAATATGTGGCTTGCGACGACAAAGTATTACATTGAGTATTTTGCAGTTTACGCTGTTTTTATGAAGATAGGCATTAAATGTGAAATCCATGACTGTACGCTTGCGCTAGTAAAGTTTCTTGAGGAAGCAGGCATTATTCCCGAAGACATATCTCTGCGTTTGAAAAAAGACAAAGAATTAAGGATTGATAATCAATATTATCTAAAGAATACGCCAGTAGATATTGATTTTGAGGAGCTCTCTGAATTTATACTTTCAATAAGAAAGATTCTATCCAGCTTAGAAACGGACACTATTGCAAATATCCGAGAAAAGATTAAAGAATTGTGAACCACGCGGAGAATTAATTAAATTAGCGATATTAATAATAATATCAATATTGCTATTAATAACTACACTAATATAATTATAATAATTAGCATTAATCTTTAACTTAATACTTATATCAATATATACATCAATAATTATAATATTAAATACAGTAATATAAATAATTACACTAATAATAATATCATAACACGTAATATCGCCACTAGCGAGTGATTTAACAGTGAAAGTATCAAAAAGTATAAATACTACAAAGCAATCTATTAGTTAACTAGAGGTAGGATCCTAGTAACCACTAGCTAATGGAAGCTAAAGATAGAGTATACGATTTGCTAAAGAAAAACCGGCGTGGCCTGACTATTCAGGAACTTTCTAACCAATTAGATACATCTCGGATGAACATTAATCTAGCTCTCGCAGAGCTAAAAGGCGCAGGCTTAGTCGAAATAAGAGAAATCGGCAGAGCAAAGCTACATTATCTTAAAAAGAAATTATAAAATGAGAGGCAGGTTGAACAGAAACAAACAAAGCAAAGGAAACGCAAGTCTATTTGTGCTAGCGATAATCACAATTCTAATTAGTGCTGCGTTTGTATATGCAGAGAATGTTAATTTCACTATACCGATCGTCGATGCTCCCGAAGATACGCCGCTAGAAATACCTGCTCCAATTGAAGAACCGACTGGAGATTTAGGTTCCGGAACTACAGAGGAAGAGCCGGATTTGTATATTCCTCCAGTAATTATTGAAGAACCAGAAGTTTCTATGTTTTCTATATCGGATACAGATCTCAATCAAGGCAAGGCGGAGATTGGCAAGCCAGTCAAATGGAGAAAAAGAGTAAACCTCGAATCAGCTGCAACAAATGTTCGAATAGAACTGCCAAGGGAAGCAAAAAATATCGAAGTTACTCGAATTGTCGGAGATGAGCAATTCACCGTGCAGAATGTAATTGTAGAATGCAAGGTATTAGATGCGCCCGCATCTGAGACAGAAGAAAGTTCTCCTGAACTTAGCATACCTGCACCAATCGAAGAGTCAGAAAGTGGGTCAGAACCTACTGAATCTGACACCGATACCCCGGGTTCGGATGCAGAAGAGCCCCAGTTAAGTATACCTCCGGTAATCGTAGAGGAACCAGAGACACCTGAAGAGCCAGTTGAAGATCCAGAGCCAACTGAAGAACCAGTAGTAGAAGACCCAGCACCTACAGATACTCCTTCGGATAATAGCGATGAAGACGAAGAAGAGCTAGAAACCGAAGAAGTGCTAGAAATATTAATTCTCGAAGAAGTTAAGGATTTCATAATTGAATATGAAACTCCGGCACCGCTAGCAACAGAAGCTAGCATATCAAATTATAAAAAGCAAGTAACAGTCAGCTCAGACTTCCATTATACTAATGTTCTGACATACGCATTCCTACCAATTGAAGTTAATGCAGAGAATGCAGATGCGATTAATCTTTACTGGATAAACGGCGCTGACCGAGAGAAGGTCGAGTTTGAAGTTTCCGACGCAGATGGAAATGGAAAGCTAGATTATATTGAATGGATAACTCCTCACCTAAGTAGCCAGACATTTGAAATCGAGATTCGAGTTATTAATGTTCAATCTTATCCAATGGTCGGCGGGAAATGGACTGTAGAGTTTGAGACAGTTGGACAAGCTGATTTAATCATAACTGCTTTCAACGGAACAACATGGAACAATGATCCTGACAATACTGTTGATCTAAATTTCTTAGAGATTAAGTGCGGCTCAGAAGTATTAAATTATCAATGGACTGCTGGCGCAGTTGTTATAACCGATTATACTTGCAACGCTTCGGGGTTCGAAGTTTCTGATGTAATAACTCCAGGTTCACATCATCTGGAGTTTGATTTTGGCGGCTTGAAAGCTTATGCTCATAATTATGCGTGGGAAATTATCAATAAGACTGGCTTTGATGAAGGTAATTATTCGGGTACACAATTTGTTGATTCGTTTGAGCTACCTGATAATGAAGGTTCAAATGATTGGATAGACATGACTGATAATGTGCTTTTGTTGCATATGAGCGGTTCAGTCATCGACTCGGGATCTAATGCTCATCACGGTGTAGCTCAAGGCGGGGCTCATTTAGTTGAAGGTAAGATTGGTCTTGGCGCAGGAAATTTCACTAATGGTGCGGCAGGTAGTCAAGCAGTAAGAATCCCACATAGTGAGGACTTTAACTTTGGGGCTAATAATTTCACATTAAGTTGCTGGATGAAAACCTCTGATGATGCTGCTTGGTTCCTTTCTAGTTATGATGGTGTTGGAGCTACAAGTGGATGGGAATTCGGATATCATACTGTAAGCGGCGGTCTAATATTTGCTACTGGTGGCGCGGGAAATTCG
Source organism: Candidatus Pacearchaeota archaeon (assembly GCA_017608345.1). Taxonomy (GTDB): domain Archaea; phylum Nanobdellota; class Nanobdellia; order UBA10117; family JAFCGA01; genus JAFCGA01. Next base: position 4,694 of record JAFCGA010000003.1, read on the forward strand.
ATAAAGTGCGCCGCCATAAATGACAACAATTGGCATCATATATTAGTTGTTCGTAATGGAACTACGGGTAGGCTATTTGTCGATGGTGTTTTAAAAAGTTCAGAAAATGACTGGACATCTATTGATACGGATAATTTAGGTATAAGAATTGGTGGAGATATCAATCTTCCTGCTCGGTATGATGGTCTAATTGATGAATTTGCAATATATCATCGCGCACTAAGTAATGCTGAAATCGTAGCTTTGAACAATTCTTACTCACACACAGGCTCTGAAACTGGATTAGTCTCTGTCTGGCACTTCGATGAATATAATACTGAAGACAGTTCTTCGAATAATAATCACGGAAATACCGAAAATGGAGTTTCTCTTGAAAGATATGGTAAATTAAATGGAGCTTATGAGTTTGATGGTGATGATGATCACGTACGTATCCCTTATGATGAAATAAGCGGTGAAATGAACTTCACAATCAATGTTTGGGCATATCCCGCCGCTCCAGATGGAGGACAGATTCCAACAATAATCGCTCAAGATAAAGTTCCAAGCAGTACAGCCAGATTCTTTTTTCTAAGCTACGGTTCCATTTACGGATGGCACTTCTGGAACACTGGTGAAACTCCGTTCTCCGCGTCAATTCTAGATATACCGATTAATCAATGGAGCATGCTTACTGCAACCTACAATAGAACTAATATCATTACGTATGTAAATGGAGCTCAGGATAGAGTCATCGCTGCTTCTGGACCTTGGACTTCAACATCTGATCTTACAATAGGCAGTGGTTACCAACTTAATAGTGATAGATTTTTCAACGGCGCAATAGACGAAGCAGCTATCTACAACCGCTCTCTTAGTGCTGCAGAAGTCAGCAATCTATACAATTCTAGCAGAGGTTATATCCACACTGGTTCAGAAACTGGATTAGTATCAGTCTGGCATTTAGATGAGATCGGTGCTGGATGGAATATTGAAGATACTTCTCTATGGGATCATCATGGAGCGGTTAATGGTTCTAATTATCACACGAGCGGCAAATTAGCTGGAGCTATGGAGTTTGATGGTGTTGATGATTATATTGAAATTGCTGATAGTGATTATTGGGATCTGGACGGTCCGGGGAATGATTCTGATTTTACAATAAATGCTTGGGTAAATATTGATGATTTTTCCGCTACTAGTTTGATCTTCGGACAGGGTTCTACGGGCGGCCATCACGCATATTTCGGAGTGTTCGCTACAGGAGCAGTACAATTCAGAACGGTGGGTATAATTGACAACCTTATTTCAGCTGCTGGCGTCGTAACAAATAATACATGGCATTTAATCTCTGTAACTAAAGCAGGAGATACTTTCAGATTATATGTAAACGGCGATAGGGTGGCGAATAAAACAGATAGCTCAGCTGGCTATCCAAACTATAATGGTCCGATCGGTGTGGGTGCTGCAGTGTATCTAAACCCGGGGGTCTCGCTTTTTAATCCAACCGACGGGAAAATTGATGAATTCGCTATTTGGAAGCGAGCGCTATCCCAACAAGAACTCGCAGTTATATATGAAACCCAGCGACTAAACGCGCCGCATGTCAGACTACAAGTCTGGAACGGAACTGAGCAAGGACTTCCAGCTAATCAAATAAATGATGGTACCTTTGACATGCATAAGAATGTGCTTTTGATGCACATGGATGATAAAGTAGAGGATTCTGGTCCAAATCATAATCATGGTGTTGCTCAGTACGGTGCAACTACAATTGGTGGAAAAATAGGTAACGCTGGTGGGTATTTTGATGGTGTTGATGATTATGTTGCTGTTCAAGATAGTGCGGAATTAAGTTTTGGTGATGGGAGCAATGATCGCCCATTTAGTATATCTGCATGGATTAATGCAGATTCTACTTCTGATAAAATTATTGCCGCTAAATGGGGCGGTACTAAGAACGAGTGGTTTTTCGGATTTGACGGAACTGCTCATCTAATAATGGCATTTCAAGATGAAAGTACTGCTAAGGACCAACAAAGAAGAACAACCGCAGCACAGGGGAGTTTGGAGGGTTCATGGCATCATGTTGTAATGACATATAATGGTTCAGGCGGTGCAAATGCAGCTGATGGAGTTAAGTTTTATATTGATGGTGTGGAAAATGCTAGTTCTACTTCACTAGCTGATGGTAGCTATGTTGCGATGGAAGATCAGGATAATCCTGTACAGCTGGGAGGAATATCTGGGCACTATTTTATTGGTCATATAGATGAATTAGCAATCTATGACCATGTTCTAACTGCAGATGAAGCTGCTGTATTATATAATTCCGGTACTGGCTACTCTCACACTGGCTCTGAAGCTGGCTTAGTATCTGTCTGGCACTTGGATGAGATGCCTAGCGCAGAAGATAGTTCTTCGAATAATAATCATGGTAGGGAAATTGGTGGAGTTACTCCTAAAACACAGGGGAAATTAAGTGGAGCTTATGAGTTTGATGGGGTTGATGATTATGTTGACGTTGGTGATACTTTACATCTTACATCTAGCGGGATAACAGTCGAAGCGTGGGTTAATTTAAAGAAACTAAATCAGATGCCAATTGTGGCTAAGGAAAATGAATATCTATTCTGGTCGTTGGATGGTTCAGGATTTTGTTTTTATGTATATGGTGGGGCCACATGGCAACCTTCAGCATGCAGTTCACTTACTCCTGCTCCTAATCTTAATACTTGGTATCATGTTGTAAGTAGTTGGAATACAACACATTTGAAACTTTATGTAAATGGGACTTTAGAAAATACCACTGCACGTTCAACTGCGCCTAGCCCAACAGCTAATTCTTTATACATCGGGCAAAGAGCTGATTCATATTTCTTAAACGGCTCAATGGATGAAGTTGCAATTTGGAATAGAAGTTTAAGCGATGTAGAGGTTGCAGCTAGATACAATTCAGGAAATGGTCTAGCGCTCACTGGCTCTGAAACTGGATTAGTTTCTGTCTGGCACATGGACGCGCTAAACCCTGGCTGGCTAATTGGAGACAGCTCTGGGAAGGCTCATCATGGAAATGCAACAGATGATGTTCTTTATGATGCAAATGGGCAAGTAGGCTCTGCTTTGGAGTTTGATGGGAGTGATGATTATATTGAGATTGCTGATAGTGATGCTTTAGACATAACTAATTCAATTACTATCTCAACTTGGATTAAATCAGATGATGTTACGAAACAGCAGGTGATCATATCTAAGAACGACGCTGGCGGGGATGATGGTTTCTTTATGCATGTTACTGCTGTTGGCGCTGCTGAGTTCCGTTATTGGGGCGGAGAAGGCGAAGCAATAGCATATACACCGACATATACTATTTTGAACAACAATTGGTACCATTTGGTTGGACGGTTCGATGATGATTCAAACACGCACGAAATATATGTTAATGGGGTGCTTAGCGGAACAGGTGCTGGTACTAAAACAATGGCTACAAATAATGAATCTCTCCGAATCGGTAGGCAACCTGGCGGAAATTTTTTCGACGGCTCAATAGATGAAGTAGCTATCTGGGGCCGCGCTCTCTCTGTTGCCGAGATTGAAAAGCTGTATCAACGAGGCCATGGCAAGTTCGGCGGAGGAGCTGGGGGCAATTATACTAGCAAGGTCTTCCAAGCTAATGCAAGCACTCCTTGGTATAATTTATCTTGGGTCGGAACTGAGCCTAAATTACCAGATAATCAAGCAGTTGAGACCTACTTAGGTGGAGCTAACATGACAGGAAATGTGCTTTTGCTGCATATGGATGTTAGTCCAATCGGAGCGGTTAAGGATTCTGCAGACAATCATGAGGGTACTGCTTACGACGGCGCTGATACAACTGCTTCTGGAAAACTTGGGAGAGCAGGTGAGTTTGATGGTGTTAATGATTATGTTGCTATTCCGGACAGCAGTGATTGGAATTTCGGAGCAGATAATTTTACAATCAGTAGTTGGTTTTATTTAAGTGATCTTAATGGTTCAAAAACATTATACAGTCAATATGGGAGTTTAACTAAGTGGATGTCTTTATACCTTCATCATACAACTAATAATTTTTATTTCACTTACCGTAATGAAGGTGGAGGTGCAGATGCAGTTTATAAAAATTGGAAACCAGCATGGGAGTTTAATACATGGCATAATATAGTTTTAGTTAGAAATGGGACCCATGTAAATATGTATTTTGATGGTGAATTTGTTATTCCTAATGCAACAACTACTGAAGTCGGAAGTAATGTATTGGCAAATATTACGGGCAGTTTTGATCTTGGTTGGAATGAGCATATTTCATATAAAGATTGGTATTTGAATGGTTCATTAGATGAAGTAGCAATCTACAACACAGCCTTAAGCGCTGCAGAAATACTTAATTTAAATAATTCTTATGTCCATACTGGCTCAGAAAATGGTTTAGTCTCTGTCTGGCACATGGATGAAGCTGGCTGGGGTGCAGGAGATACTTCTGGTAGCGAGAATAGCGGATATGTTAATGTTTCTAACGGACCAGTCTGGACAACAGATAGCCAGATCGGCGATGGAGCTTTTGAGTTTGATGGGGATGATGATCATATTGAGCTTAGTAAAACAATACTTTATGGTTTAAGTGATTATTCAATCTCTTACTGGGCCAAGTGTAATGCAAGTAGTACCAATTATATATACTCAGAGAATGATACTAGTGATGGAAATGCTTATGCAATAAGTACAGATAATGAGGGCATATGGATAAAAGGATGTAATGGCTGTGGAGAGGAACTAACAGTAAATAATATAGGATTAGGTGATGATAAATGGCATAATGTAGTGCTAACTTATTACAATTCTATAGAAGCAAAAGTATATGTTGATGGTGAACTTAAACACACAGATTCATCGGTAAATCTTACATGGGATAAAGGGGATCCGGGCGTAATCGGCGACAGAGCCTATGATGGTAGTGCTTGGGGTGGTTATGAAGGCGCAATAGACGAATTTGCTATCTGGAACCGCTCGCTATCTAACGAAGAAGTCAAAGACCTCTACAGAAGAGGAGTCACAAAACTAAAGCTAAATGTAAGAACTTGCGATGATTATCTTTGCGCAGCAGATGATTGGTTTGGTCCATATGGTAATTCAAATGAATTACCAAATTATAACGCTGATATGCAATCTACATTCAATAATCCTTTAGACGTTAACATGAACGGGAATGTGATTTTGATGCACATGAATGACATTGTGGAGGATTCCACGAGAAATAAGCATCATGGGCTTCAGAATAGCGTAGTTGAATCAACAATTGGAAGGATCGGAACGAGAGCTGCAAAGTTCGACGGTGCTTATCCAGCTATAACTGTTAAGCCTAGCGGTGATTTTGATTTTGGGACCCAGGATTTTAGCGCTTCTATTTGGGTGAACATAAGTTCAGGAATAGTAATTGGGGATGGTGAATCAAGGTTTTTGCATAAGTATGGTGGCTGGGGAGTATCCTTAAAAAATGATGGAAGATTCTATAGTAATATTGAAGATCTTACTATATATCAAACTGGTGCGCAAGACTATCGGGATGATACCTGGCATCATATTGTTTTGGTAAGAGAAGGCGATGATGCTACTATCTATATCGATGGGACTAATTCCAATACCGACCCGGGATTTGCTGCGAAGGTTGCTTCTGCTCCGGGCGCAAACTTATGGATTGGCGAATCTGATGCGCAGGGTTCAGATAATGTAGGATATGAAGGATATATTGATGAAGTTGCAATATACAGTAAAGCCCTAAGCCCTGCTGAAGTTGTTGCATTAAATAATTCTTATGTACATACTGGTAATGAAGAAGACTTGGTAGCTGTCTGGCACTTAGATGAAGAATTTATAGAAGGGGTAGAAGACAGCTCCCCAAATAATAACCACGGACTTCCACAGAATGGCGTTCTTAGCGATCCGAATGGTAGGTTAAATGGAGCTTATGTATTCGATGGCGTTGATGATTTCGTCAGTACTACTTCTATGGGCACAATAAGTGGTGACTTCATGTTTTCAGGGTGGATAAAGACAACCCATAACAATACTTGGCCGTCCGGAGAACATGCTGATTTCATCCATATCCTCAATGCCTCAAACGCGGCGATGTTCAGAGTATACATACAACAAAATTCGCTCGATGCAGTAATTCAACAATGGGAGCCAGGTAGCGACATCTTCAGTACAGCTACAACTACTTTAGTTGGCGATGCTCAATGGCACCACCTTGCTGTAGGAAGAAACGGTTCAAACTTTGTTATCTATGTAGATGGTGTTCTCGAAGTTAATGATCCATCTGCAGCGTCCACAGTTTATGAAGATTTAGTTATTAAAATGGGATCCTTAGCTGGACAGTTCTTAAATGGAACAATCGATGAAGTAGCACTTTACAATCGAACATTAAACGCTGCAGAAGTCCTCGTGCTAAATAATTTCTACATCCACACTGGCTCTGAAACTGGCTTAGTAGCTGTCTGGCATTTGGATGAACTCGGAGCCGGATCAAAGATTAGAGACTCTTCGGGATATTCTCATCATGGAAATGTTACAAATGATGTCCTAGCTAATCCAGATGGAAAGTTAAGCACTGCTTTGGAGTTTGATGGTGATCTGAATAATTATATAACAATACCTGATCCAGAAATATCTGGTAATGATTCATTTACACTCAGCGCATGGGTTAATGCTAAGGATTTGTCTGGTGCTCATGTGTATGGAATGGGAATTATGGCATCTACGGATAGCGAGATTATTGGGGATTTCGCTTTAAGTGTAAATAATGATGGAGCAGTGCACTTCTGGAACTGGAGAAATGCTGGCGCTGATGCTGATGGAATAGCTTACACTGCCGATAATATTGTAGAAGAAAATAAATGGTATCATATTATTGCCACATGGGATGGCTCTACAAATAAAATATATGTCAATGGTGCTGATCAGGGCTCATTATCAACAAAAACAACAACTGGTCTTCAAGATCGTCATGAAATTGGCAGAATATATCACGCTGAGGTATATACTTGGAATGGCACACTAGATGAAATAGCTATCTGGAAACGAGCTCTATCTCAATCAGAAATCCTAAACATCTACAACAAACAAGTAAGAAACTACTACACTGAATCCCCCGCAGACTTCAGCTTCATACCTCAAGAACAATACTACCAATACTATTTCGACTTTGAAACAGATGATTCTGACCCAACACCAGTATTATATAATGTCACAGTTGAATCTTATCGCGGCGAGAGCTCACAAACTACAATCAACCTAATGAGCCCGGGAAATACGTACGTAGAAAGTATAGTGCACACAATCGTCTTCCAATATAATATAACTGACATACAAGGCACTCTTTCTGGCTGTTCTGTATATCTAAACAGCGTCCAGAATACTTCAAATTCAACATCTGTTGCTCTAGGAATGAACAACATAACAATCAGTGATCTGGCAGATATAGCACACTCGTGGAAGGTGGAATGCGGTGGCGATGCTGGCGGAGCATCATCACAAACCTGGACCTTAACTATGAGCGCTCCTGCGCACGCTTGCGCAAGCGGACTCTGCCGAGACTGGACCCAAAAGTCCTTTGAAGCAGCAACACTTACTCAAGTCTACTATGATTGGCAAGACGTAAGAGGAAATGAGCTAAACTCTTCCTTTTACAACGGCACCATAATTTCCAGAGTTCATGACGCAACTTATGTCTCTAACTGGAAGAACATGTCTTGGAAGGAAGATATTCCTTATCAGGAAGAATTGCCTGGCTCTGGAACAGACCAAAAAGGACGTATGGGTGGAGCTAACATGACTGGGAACGTGCTATTATTCCATATGAATGAGGAAGGTGGATTATTACAAGATGCTAGCGGAGAGAGCAATCATGCTTCAACTAGTAATGCTCTTACATACAACCAAAGCGGTAAGTTTAATTACGCAATAGATTTAGATGGCTCTTCATCTTATATTCATGTAACTGACCCTGCTTCGGGAGCACTAGATTTCGGAGCTAGCGACAGTTTCACAATATCTACCTGGGTAAAAACCGAGCAAACAGCAGACAACTACTTAGTTTGGAAAGTATTGCCTGGCGCTTCGATGAAAGGTTATCAGCTTCTCCAATCAAATGGAAATATTAAGTTCAATGTAATTAATTACACCGCTTCAACAGAATGGGATGTAACCGGACAGACAATCAACGATGGCGAATGGCATCACATAGTCGCTGTCAGAGACGCAGGCAGCAATGAACTAAGAATATATACGGATAATAAGAAAAACACCTCTACTGACGGTTCAGCAGACTTAGCTAACTGGGGAAATTTAGTAATTGGTAGAAAAGACTTGCCCGTATGCTGTAATAACTACTGGAACGGAACCTTAGATGAGTTCGCAATGTGGAATAGGTCTCTATCTGACACAGAAGTAGCTGAACTATATCAGCGAGGCTCAGTCAACGTAAAATTCTTAGTAAGAAGCTGCGACGATGCTCAATGTGATGATAATCCTGAGTGGTTAGGACCATACGGAACTGGCGCGCTGCCAGACAATCAACAAGCAGGCGCAGGTACTAGTCCAGCAACTCCAGACATGACCGGAAATGTATTTTTGGCTCACATGACAGCGCCAGTCAGAGACTCCTTTGATAGCCATCAGGGTGTAGCTCAGAATGGCGCTCATACTGTATCTGGAAAGATTGGTTATGGTGCTGGAGGGTTTGATGGTGTAGGAGATATAGTTACTGTAGCAGGAGATGATCTTGTTTTAGGTTCAAATAATTTTACTTTTTCAGCGTGGGTTTACAGTACTGGCGACGAAACAGACCAACTTATTTTGGGTAAGAGGAATGTTAGTCCTACCCGTTCAGCATATTTAAAATTGGATGGTTCAAAGCGGTTGCAATTCTATCTTAACGATGGAAGTGAATGTGTAGATCAAGAAGGTACTTCATTCCCGGGAGATCAATGGGTACATGTAATATTTATGAGAAATGGAACTACTTACTCACTTTACCGAGATGGTAATCTAGTTAAAAACAAGACTTGCCTGTCTACGGGCTCTTCGTTTGACGGTCCAGACTTCGAAATCGGAGGTCTTACAAACTCTCCTGCAACATACGGATGGAATGGCTCAATAGATGAAGTTGCATTTTATAACAAAACCCTAAGCTCAGCAGAAATCTCTGCGCTCTACAACTCAGGAACTGGCTATTCCCACACCGGAGAAGAAACAGGATTAGCAGCAGTCTGGCACATGGATGAGTACAGTGTTCCAGATGGTGCAGATAGCAATCATGCACATATTATCAATGAAGTTCATCTTAATGATACTGGAAAGCTAAGCAAGGCCTATGATCTTGATGGTGTAAATGACTATGTAATGCTACCTGACAGCGAGACTTTCAACTTCGCTGATGATGACTTTACTATTTCTACCTGGATAAACTACCGAAACTCCGGAGATCAGCAAATATACACGCAATCTGGTGGTGCTGGAGATATAATAATATTTGATCTTACCGCAGCTGACCAGTTAGCCTTAAATGCTAGAGAAATAGCTGGAGCCCCATGGGACATAAGCATGCTAAGTAATATAACTATGAATACCAACCAATGGTATCATGTAATGGCTATGCGAGAAGGAAATGATTGGAAACTCTATATCAATGGAAGCCTTGTTAACATAACTACTCAAACCCTTACGCTCAGTAATAGTGCATATACTCCAATAATTGGCGCAACCGCTAATGGCACCTATGAGAACTACTTCTTCGATGGTATGATGGATGAATTCGCAGTCTATGATCGAGCACTAAACACAACAGAAATAAGTACTGTCTATAACAGCGGTAATGGCTATGTACATACTGGCTCTGAAAGTGGATTAGCCACTGTCTACCATATGGATGAGTTAGACGCTGGCTGGAAAGTAGGAGATACTTCTGGTCGAGATAATCACGGTGATTCTTACAATGGAACTATTTATACTTCTGGACAAGTAAATGGGGCTATGGAGTTCGATAATAATAGTCGAACCTATATTGAAATACCTCATCAGAGTGATTTTGATTTTGGTACTAATGATTTCACACTTATGGCTTGGGTCAAAGAAAATGGAGATCACACTGGTATGGGAAATCGGATATTTGGAAAAGGAGATACGAGTGGATGGAAAGGATATGGTATGGAAATTGGATTAACCAATAAGATCCGATTTCATATTGCTGGTACCAATCCTAACTATAATACTACTCTCAGTGATTCAACGGTTTATAGGGGCGGTGATAAATGGATGTTTGTCGTCGGATTAAGAGAAAGTGGTGTTTTAAAAATATACGTTGATGGAGTTTTAGCTGGAACCGGAACTCCTCCCGGTGCAATTGATGTTAGTGGAACTTATCCAATAACAATAGGAAGGGTCAATAATAACTGGGATAATTTTGATGGCGCAATAGACGAAGTAGCTATCTGGAACCGCTCTTTATCTGCAAAAGAGATCTTAGACATCTACACCAGACAGGGAGAGAACTACTTTGAAAATTCAACCCTAAGCGATATAGATCACATTCCAAACAATAGATTCTTGCAGTACAAAGCCTTCTTTGAGACAGATAATACTACTTACACGCCAGAGCTATACAATGTCTCAATGTATTATACTCAAGTAGCTCCAGTAATATCTTTAGTTACACCACTAAATCAAGATACTTGGGGCTCTAGCCACAACATAACATTCACCTATCAAGTAACCAACGGAGATACCACTCCGCTAGCTAACTGTAGATTAATACTTAATGGCGCTATAAATGATACAGACACTTCAATAACTAAAGACATAGACCAACAATTCAACGTCACAGGCCTAGCAAATGGAGATCATACTTGGGCAGTAAATTGTACAGATACCAATGGATTCTCCAGTATATCCTCAACTTGGAATGTGCATATGCGAGCAGATGATCCAGTTGTCACGCTTAACAGCCAAATAGATGCTTATAATTCAAGCCTCGCGCAAGTTAACTTTACTTGTTCAATCACAGACGATCGCTCCTTAGTAAATGTATCTTTATGGGGCAATTGGTCTGGCGGCTGGCACTTGAATGAGACTCAGAACATTTCCGGAACTAGCGATTCAGTACTATTCACAAAGACCATTAACCCAGACGAACATTACATCTGGAACTGCCAAGCATATGATACAGATGAATTATCAGCCTTCGCAAGTAGCAACAGAACTATAACTGTGGACACAACCAATCCAGTAACGGCATTAGCAAGCCCATTAGATACTTGGACAGAAACTACTAGCCATACTATATTATTCAAATATACTGTAACTGATGTCACAACTGCAATTCAGAACTGCTCATTGGTAATTAATGATTCGATAGTTGATTCGCAATATAATGTTCCAGAAGGACCACAGCAAACCTTCACTAGAGATCTTCTGAATGGAGCCTATAACTGGAGCGTACAGTGCTATGATACTGTAGCTTGGAACCATACTGCAACCACTAGAACGCTTACCTTGGGAGTAAACGCGCCATTAGTTGTATTAAACGCACCAATAGAAAATGCTAATTCAACTTATTTAACTCAAACCTTCAACTGCACAGCGCATGATGATATTGGTCTAGTCAACATGACTCTATGGAGTAACTGGTCCGGCACATGGCAGCAGGAAAATTATTCTACACTAGTCGGAACTGAAGATTCTGCTGAATTCATACATGTACTTCCAGATTATGGATCTTATATGTGGAACTGTCTAGCATATGATAACAATGCTCCTCCGTTCTCAGACTGGGGTGTTAATCGAACTTTAACTTTAGAAAACACCACTCCAAACATAGTCTGGGTAGACGCTAATCCATTTGTATTATATCAAAACGAAACAACAAACATAACTGCTAGCGTTACAGACAATCTAGCAGTAGGCCCAGTATGGGTGCAGATAGATAATACAAATTACACTCTAGCTGCAACGGGAGGAATCTGGAAGTATGTCTACAATGTCACCTCCTTAGCTCCAGGCACTCACGTTTATACTGTATACGCAAATGACAGCGCAAGTAATCCTGCATCGCCAATGCAAGGCAACTTCACAGTTAATGTTCTTAATTCACCTGGCGGAGCGCAAGTAATCATAACTTATCCGCTAGATAATAATAACAACCAAATGAAGTTTGATAATTTCTACACAAATGCAACGGTTACAGCTGTTGGCGGGAATGTAACTGGTTGTAACGCTACTATAGCTTACAGCAACGGAACAGTTCTAAGCTTAGGTTCTGGTTCTGCAACTCAAACAGTGGGCGACTTACTAACTGGACAAAGTAGTAATGTTCAATGGAATACTTCCGCTAGCGAAGAGGGTTACTCAAACATAACTGTTCAGACCGTATGTACTTCGGGAGTTGGAGATTCAGATAGTTCATATAATATACAAATTATTCCATATACGCAAGTTCCTCCAGTCCTTGATGCTGTCACTCTAGCTTCAACTAACCCTGTAACTAATTATACTCATGAAAACTTGACAATTAGTTTAGTAAATCTAAGCGATCGAAACGGCGATTCATTAACGAACATAACTGATTGGAGAGTTGGCGGAGCTTCGATTGCAGTATTGAATATGCCTTTTGATACTAATTATAGTAATCATTCTGTTGCTAATGTGACAAGAGATTATTCTACTTTCAGTAATAATGGTACGGGTGGTAATGGAGATCCGAGTAAAACGCCGACTTGGAATGCTGCGGGGAAAGTTGGCGGAGCATATAAATTTGATGGTGATGATGATTATATTAGAATTCCCCATGATGAAAGTATCAATTTTGGTAACACCGATGAATTTTCGATTGCTCTCTGGTTTAAAACAAATGATTCTGGGGCTTCATATCCAAGACTTATCTCAAAGTTTTCTGATGCAGCTCATCGTTGTAGTATTCTCTTATGGGCTAATACTTCATTGGTTTTTGAGATAGCTTCAGAGCGTGTTTATACTCCTAGTGTAAACGATAGTGAATGGCATCATGTTGTTGCAACATACAATATCACGCACATGTCATTACATCTTGATAATTTACCTGCGCAAAGTATTAGTGTAAGTTTAGGTGATTTTTCTAATTCAAATCCGCTATATATTTCCTCTCATGAAGGTGGAGGTGGTTCTACTCTTGACGGTTTAATTGATGAAGTTAAAATATATAATCGAAGCTTATCAGCAGAACAAATCCACCAACTATACTTAGAAGGCAACAACTCAGCAAGTCCAAAGATAGTCTCACAAGAAACCTCAATCGGAGACGTCTGGACAGCAGCTGTCACTCCAAATGATGGCTATGCAGATGGAAACACAACTATAAGTAATTCAGTAACTATATTGGGAGATCAGAATCCAAATATACTCTGGATAGACGCTGATCCTTTCGTAGTTACTCAAAATCAAAATGTAAACATAACTTCATGGGTTACTGATGATATCTCTTTAGCTAGCGTGCAAGTTCAGATCGCTGGAACCAACTACACAATGACTCAGAATGGAAATGTTTTCAATTACACTCGCAATGCAACTGCAGCAGCAGGAACTCAAACTTTCACTGTATTTGCTACAGATAATAGCGGGTTGATCTCGTCTAAGGCGGGGAATTATACTATAACTACTGGAGCAGCTACGGGTGATTTATATCCCTGGCCGATGTTCCATCATGATTTAGAAAATACAGGTTATACGACTGCAGACGGTCCGGAAAATATTAGTATTTTAACTGGAAGTTTCGATACGGGTAATCGTGTGTATTCTTCTCCAGCAGTCGCCAATGGATATGTTTATGCTGGTACTTTTGATGGCTGGGTCTACCAGTTAAATGCTTCTAATGTTTCCCAGCAGATTGCTAATTTCAGTATTGGCGGTGCTGTCTATTCTTCCCCCGCAGTATCTGGTGGTTTTGTCTACATCAGCGATAGTGGGGGTCCAGTATTTCAACTGAACGCTTCTAATATCTCTCAGGAGATCGCTAATTATTCTAATATTGGTAGTATAGAAAGTTCACCTACTGTATCTGGTGGTTTTGTATATATTGGAAGTGATGATAATAACATCTATCAACTAAATGCCTCTAATGTTTCCCAGCAGATTGCTAATTTCTCTACAGACGATAATGTACGTTCTATTCCGGCCGTGTCAGGTGGTTATGTATATATTGGCAGTTATGATAATAATGTTTATCAATTAAATGCTTCTAATATTTCTCAGAAGATTGCTAATTTCTCTACTGGTTCTAGTGTACTGTCTTCTCCAGCAGTATCCGGAGGTTTTGTATACATTGGCAGTACTGACTATCAAGTATATCAACTAAATGCGAGTAATATTTCTCAGAAGATTGCTAATTTCTCTACTGGTGATTCTATCTACGCGTCTTCTCCTGCTGTAGCTGGCGGTTTTGTGTATATTGGCAGCCAAGATGATCAGATTTATCAACTAAATGCATCTAATATTTCTCAGAAGATTGCTAATTTTTCGGCAGGGGATGATATACATTCTTCTCCAGCGATATCAAACGGAGCGATGTATATTGGTAGTAAAGAAGGCAATCTTTACATGTTTGGTAATTATACTCTCGCAGGAGTTGTGGGAGGAGCGCAAGTAGATATAACTACTCCAGCAGATTATGACAAAAAGAATAATGGAACTACCTTTACTACAAGCGCAACTATAACTGCTGTCTCAGGAGATGTGATTGGATGCAGTGCTACAATTTCATTCAGCAGCGCAGTACTAAGCTTAGCAAGTGGTACAGCAACTCAAACAGTTGGAAGCTTAACTTCTGGTCAGTCAAGTACAAAACAATGGAGTGTTTCAGCAAATTCAGTTGGATTTGCTAATATAACTGTAAGCACTTCATGTACTAACGGAACCGCAGACTCAGACACAGTTTATTATGTAAACGTAACTACTGCTGACTTTACTAATCCAGTAATACAATGGGTAGATGCTAATCCATTTATAGTAATTCAAAACCAAAGCACAAATATAACTGCTAGAATTACTGATGATATTAACGTAAATTCTTCCCTAGTTCAAATTAACGGAGTCAATTACTCCATGACTCAAGCAGGAGAAATATGGTATCGCTACCACGATACCACGGGTTTAGCTGCAAATAGTTATACTTTCACAGTTTATGGAAGTGATTCTGCTGGAAACTCAGATTCATCAAGCGGAACCTTCAACGTAACTCTTCCAGGACAGCCAGGCGGAGCTCAAGTACTCCTAACTACACCAAGCGACGATGCGTCTTATGTGCAGGGAGTAAACATCACAACAAGTGCAACTATAACTGCTGTCTCAGGTGACGTAGCTAATTGCAATGCTACTATTAGCTTCTCTAGCGCCACAATCGGCTTAGCAGGCGGAGAAACTGCCACTCATGTCTTAGGTAGCTTAACTTCTGGTCAGAGTAATGTAACTCAGTGGAATGTCGTAGGTGCTAGCGCAGGCAGTGCAAACATATTTGTAAATACAACTTGCCAATCTGGACAGGGAGATTCAGACGGAGCTTATAATATAACAATACAAGCAGATACTCAAGGACCAACCATCTTATGGGTTGATGCAGACCCATTTGTAGTTATGCAGAATCAAACTACTAACTTAACAGCAAGAGTTAGTGATAATTCTGTGATTGATACCGTGCAAGTAACTGTCAATAGTGTTACTTATGCTATGACTCAAAATGGATTTATTTGGAATAATACTTATAACACCTCCGCATTAGCTGCAAATAATTACACTTATACGGTCTTTGCTAATGATACTAATGGCAATTCTGCAACTAAAACTGGCAACTTTACTGTAACAACCGGAGCAGGTGGATCCTTTGACGCATATCCTTGGCCAATGTCTCGTCGCAACTTGGAGAATACTGCTTATACTCTAGCAGATGCTCCAGACGATATTAGCTCATCAAGTGCAGAATTCACCACTGGCTTACAAGTTTTCAGTTCTGCTGCTATAGTCAATGGTTTTGTTTATGTCGGGAGTTTAGATTCTAATCTATATCAATTGAATGCGTCGAATATTACTCAGCAAATTGCTAATTTTACTACAGGTGGAAATGTGGCTTCTTCTCCCGCGATTAGTGGTGGGTTTGTTTATGTGGGAAGTGTAGATGGTAAATTATATCAGCTAAATGCTTCGAATGTTTCTCAGAAGATTGCTAATTTCTCCGGATCTGCTGGTATTTCTTCTTCGCCGGCGGTCAGCGAGGGGTTTGTTTATATAGGTAGTTCGGGTGTAAGTGGTCAAGTATATCAATTGAATGCTTCTAATGTATCTCAGAAGATTGCTAATTTCTCAAGCGGTTCGACAGGCCAGACCACTCCAGCAGTTGCTAATGGATTTGTTTACGTTAGCAGCTCTCCAGGCGGATTATTCCAGCTTAATGCGTCTAATGTTAGTAAAGAAATAGCTAGCTTCTCAGAAGCAGCTATAACTTATAGCTCTCCTGCAGTCAGTGGTGGGTTTGTTTATGTAGGAACTTCAAATAATCACGTATATCAATTGAATGCTTCTAATGTATCTCAGAAGATTGCTAATTTCTCAACTGGAAGTTTTGTACTTTCATCGCCAGCAGTAGCTAATGGGTTTGTTTACGTTGGAAGTAATGATAATAACTTCTATCAACTAAATGCGTCGAATATTAGTATAGAATTTGCGAGGTATACTGCTGCAGGACCAGTTAGTGGCGGTGCAACAGTAGCAGATGGCTATGTTTTCGTAGGTAGTGATGATAATAAAGTTTACCAGCTAAATGCTTCTAATGTCTCTAAGAAAATTCAGGAATTCGCTACAGGAGGAGATGTAATCGCTACTCCTGCAGTTTCTAATGGTGTTCTGTATATCGGATCTAGCGATAGCAAAGTTTATGCTTTTGGTACTTATTCTTTGAGTGCTACAGGAGGAGCTCAAGTAACCATAACTTCCCCGGCCGATTACGAAGCTAAAAACAACGGTACTTATTTTACTACTGATGCAACAATAACTGCTGTTGGTGGCGGTGTAAGCGACTGTACTGCTACGCTCTCAATCGCTGGCTCCTCAGTAAGTCTAGCTAGCGGAGAAACTGCTGCTAACTCGATAGGTACTCTAAGTTCAGGACAAAGCACAAACACGCAATGGAATTTATCTGCAGACAGCATCGGACTATCAAACTTAACAGTAAGTACTTCATGTACTATAGGAACTGCTGATTCAGAAACAGTATATTTCATCAACGTCTCAGTATTAGACGTAACAAACCCAACAATCGTCTGGGTAGATGCTAATCCATTTGTAGTTAATCAAAATCAAACCACTAGCTTAACTGCTAGAGTAACTGATAATGCAGCTGTAAGCTCTGCATGGGTGCAAGTTGCTGGAACTAACTATTCAATGACTCAAAATGCAGACGTATGGAACTACACGCGCAATGCAACTTCTGCTCCAGGACTTCAGACTTTCACAGTATTTGCTAATGATACCTCTGGAAATCTAGCCTCCGACAGTGGAACATTTAACATAACGCTTCCTACTCAGCCAGGCGGAGCTCAGGTAGTTATAACTACTCCAGCAGACGATGCTGCATATTCCGCAGGCTCGCCAATAACTGCTACTGCCACTATTACAGCTGTCTCGGGTGACGTTGCTAACTGCAATGCTACTATATCCTTCAGTGATGAGAGCATAGTTAATCTCACTGGCGCAGAAACTTACACGCATGTATTAGGTAGTCTAACTTCGGGTCAGAGTAATATTACTTCTTGGAGTCTCTCAGCAAACGCAGCTGGAAGTTCAAATATCTTCGTAAACACTACTTGTCAATCTGGAAGTGGTGATTCAGACGGAGCTTATAATATAACAGTAACTTCAGACTCCCAAGACCCAGCAATCCTATGGGTAGATGCTAATCCAATAGTCGTTGAACAGAATCAAACGGTGAACCTAACTGCTCAGATAACTGACAATTCAGCAGTACAAGCTGCACTCCTTCAAGTCAGCGGAACTAATTACTCAATGACTCAAAATGGAGTAATCTTCAATTACACTCACAATGCAACCGAGGCCGTAGGTACGCATATCTTCACAGTCTTTGCTAATGATTCCTCAGGAAACAGCGCAACAAGGAATGGCAATTTCACAGTAATTATTACTGGCTCGCCAGGTGGAGCGCAGGTAGTTATAACCTCTCCAGCAGACGACGCAACACAATCTAACGGCTCGTCTTTCACAGCAACTGCTAACATAACTGCTGTCTCAGGAGATGTAGCTAACTGCAATGCAACTATTAGCTTCACAAATGAGAATATAATTAATATAACTGGAGCTGAAACGTATGTTCATGTACTGGGTAGTCTAACTACGGGTCAAAGCAACATAAGCCAGTGGAACTTAGATGCCAAAGTAGTCGGCAGTTCAAATATCTCTGTAGCAACAGCATGTACTTCAGGCACTGGCGATGTAGATTCAGTTTATAATATCACTGTGACTAGCGCTGCTGCTGTTCCTGCTGCACCAACGGTATTTAATTCATCAATGGGAGCAGATAATCAGTCAATAGTGCTAGGGTGGTCACAAGTAAGCGGAATAACTGGATATTACATCTACTATTCAGATAATTTAACCTGGATAATGCAATTGAATAATTCAAATGCTCCGACTCCGGGAAATATAACAATCGCGGACCCAACTAACACTTCCTGGACAGATACAACTGCAAATCAAAGTACTCAAAGATATTATGCATTAGCGGCATATTCTGGCTCAAGCGTCAATCTCACAACAACAAGAATGGGTAAGTTCGATCTCACTATTGGAAGTGGAGAAGATATATTCTCAATTCCACTCGATGAAACCCGACCAATCGGGCAATTTATGGATAACATTGGTGCGGGAGGTCCGACTATTCTATCTTATTCGGGTGGTTGGTTGATGACTTTCTGGGATGGTGCAGCTTGGGATAGCAGCTTTGGTTTCCCTAACCTAACAATCGATACAGGATACTTAACGACCGGTTTCACTGCTGCGAGGAATATAACTAATATAAATGCTGTTCCGACAGGAAACACAACTACATCAATCCTTGCTGGAGAAGGCACTTTCGGATGGAATTCAATTACAACTAATGGCGATCTAACGGGTGGAGCTTTACTAAACATGACTGGAGAAGCCGGAGGACCAACTATTCTTACTTACAATGGTGGGTGGTTGATGACTTTCTGGGATGGTGCAGCTTGGGATGATTCATTTGGATTCGCTACGTTCCAAGCGGGTAATGGATACCTAACTACAGGTTTTGTTAATCCCGCGAATATGACGTACAATAGAAACCAAGTTAGCTAATCACTAACGAGAGGTAGGCAAAATGACGCACAAGAAAATAGCTAGAGACATATCTCTAGCAATAGCAGTATTATTTTCTCTCGCAATAAGTTTCACTACTGTTGAAGCCTTCTGTATGGTTAGCGGATACGGATTTAATTCAACTGGTGGAGATTTGGGCTATCAAGCATTCGCATACTGTGAAAATGCTGCGGAATATGCGAATCTTACTAAAACCGCGGGGCTGTTATACCAATTTAATTTTGGTGGTTTCGGGGATAGCTGTAATGGCTATTGTGGAAACGTCTGGTTAAATGCTACTAATAGTAGTATTGGTTTACTCGGTTTCGCAGATAAGGGTTACCCGATAAATCAATCTGTGATTGGCGGTGATTGGACTCAAACAGGCGTATTCCAACATATAGGGAATAATATAACCTTGAACATCACATTATATCCTTCATTTACAGTTGTTACCGCTGATGCATCAACAGCAGGAAGTCCAACAAACAACAATACAAATGTAACTTTCACTGGAACAGCAACTGATCCACAAGGAGATAATTGGTTCTTATTGATTTGCAATGATACTTCTGGAATAACTGGCGGAAATTGTGTAGGTACTGAAATTTGTAAGGGGACCACTATAGCTAGTGGAGCAGCATCTAGCTGTCAACATAATGTTAGTGGAGAAGTTTGGGAAACAAACAATTGGTGGAGTTATGCCTGCGATGCGAGCAACTATTGCAGTCCATTAGAAACTACAAACTCGCCATATAATGTAAACCATCCTCCTGCGTCAGGAACACCGACAATTACGGGAGGACCGTACGATTCAGACGATACAATAAATTGTACAAATGGAACATTAACTGACTCAGATACAAACGATAATCCTCAACCAATGCAATATCGATGGTATAAGAATGGAACTTATTTAGCTGCATGGGGGAGCGCATTCAATTTAGACTGTAATACTGCAACAGGTTGTAATAAAACAATAAATGTTTCTTGCGCGAACAATGCAAACGATACTCACAATTATGTGGGAGATTTTTCTACAACGAGTAATCAAGTAGTAATACAAAACTCTGCTCCAACTATAACTGCAGTAAGTATTTCTCCAGCTTCACCATTAGAAATAGATAACTTAAACTGTAGTGTAACGGGTTGGTCTGATGGAGATGGAGACACTGAGAATTATTATTTTGAGTGGTATAGAAATAGTACACTAAATATGACTATGTATACTAGTTCAACATATCATATCCTATCCAGCAGCAATACAAGTGATAATGAAGATTGGAACTGTACGGTTATTCCTTATGATGGCACTGTTAATGGAACGGCCGGGTCGGATAATGTTACAATTCAAGCTGATACTCAAGCTCCAACAATACAATGGGTAGACGCCAACCCCTTAGTAATCGTGCAGAACCAAACTACTAATCTAACCGCTCAAATCACCGACAATAATGATATACAAATCGTATTAATACAAATAAACGGAACTAACTATTCTATGACTCAGAACGGAATAATCTGGAACTACACGCATAATGCAACTGAAGCTGTAGGAACATATGTATTCACTGTATATGCTAATGATTCCTCAGGAAACAGCGCAACAATGAATGGGAATTTCACAGTAATTATTACGGGTCAGCCAGGAGGAGCTCAAGTAGTAATAACTTCTCCAGTAGATGATTCGACTCAAACTAATGGAACGCAATTCACGACTACAGCAAACATAACTGCTGTTTCAGGTAATATCACTGGCTGTAATGCTACTATTAGTTTTAGTAATGAGAATATAATTAATATAACTGCTGCGGATAACTATACTCATTCTATCGGAAGCTTAAATTCTGGAGAGAGTACTACAACTTCATGGACCACGTCTGCTAATTCAATGGGTAGTTCAAACATAACTGTAACAACTGTTTGTATTTCCGGTACTGGAGATTCAGATAGTAATTATAATATAACTATACAACCCGACACTCAAGCACCAACAATTACCTGGGTAAACGCTGATCCGGGCGTAGTTATACAAAACCAGAGCACTAATTTAAGTGCTAGCATTACAGATAATCTTAATGTAAATTCCGCATGGGTAGAAATTAATAATACAAATTATTCAATGAGCCAGTCAGGTACTACTTGGTATTACAACTATGCTACTACTAGCCTGCCTAATACTACTTACACTTTTACAGTATATGCTAATGATACAAATGGAAATAATGCTACTTCAATGAGCGGAAACTTCACAGTTATACTTCCTGGAGCGCCAGGTGGTGCTCAAGTAGTAATTACTTCGCCCGCAGATGACGCATCTCAATCAAATGGTTCCGCATTTACGACTACAGCAAATATAACTGCTGTTTCAGGTAATATCACTGGCTGTAATGCTACGATTAGTTTTAGTAATGAGAATATAATTAATATAACTGGTGCTGAGAGTTACACGCATGTACTTGGAGATCAAGCAATAAATGAAAGCAATATAACTATCTGGAGTATATCTGCTAACTCCCCGGGCAATTCGAATATCTCAGTAAGCACGATCTGTACATCAGGTACTGGCGATGTAGATTCAGTTTATAATATCACTGTGACTAGCGCTGCTGCAGCAATAGCTGCTCCTCAAAACTTGACATCTGACCTAGCAGTAAACAATCAATCAGTAATATTAAATTGGTCGCAAGTAAGTGGAGCTGAAGGTTATTACATTTATTATTCAGATAACTTAACCTGGATAATGCAGTTAAATAGCTCGAACGCGCCAGCTACGGGAAATATAACTTTACTCGGAGCAAGCAATATTAGCTGGATTGATAACTCTGCTAATCAAAGCACTCAGAGATTCTATGCGCTAACTTCATATTCAGGTTCAATCAAGAATTTTACTGTTGATCGTATGGGCAAATTCGATATAAATCTAGTTTCAGGTGAGGGTACATTTTCCATACCTTTAAATGAAACAAGACCAATTGGGGAATATATGACTGCTCTTGCGGGTGCAGGTCAAACTATCATGACCTATAGTGGTGGGTGGTTGATGACTTTCTGGGATGGTACTGGGTGGGATAGTGGCTTTGGATTCCCAAATCTTACTTTAGATAATGGATATTTAACAACCGGATTTACCGCTGCAAGAAATATAACGAATATTAATATAGTTCCAACGGGGAATATCACAACATCAATACCTTCTGGAGAAGGAACTTTCGGATGGAATTCAGTCACGACAGAGGGTAATTTGATGGGAAATGCCTTATTAAATCTAACTGGAGAAGCAGGTGGTCCAACAATAATGACGTATAGTGGTGGGTGGTTGATGACTTTCTGGGATGGTACTGCGTGGGATAATTCGTTTGGATTCTCTACCTTCCAAGCCGGTTCAGGATACTTAACAACTGGTTTCACTAATCCTGCGAATATGACTTACTATATGAACGAAATCAGTTAAATGGAACAGCAAAACAATATAACATTCAGACTAGCGCTTCTATTTTTAGTAATTCCGCTCATTGGAAGTTGTATAAAACCCGCTAATGCTTTTTGCATGGTGAAGGGATATGTAAAAGATTCCGAAGCTAGCCACGTAGATTATTCAGTAGAAGGATATTGTGAGAATGCTGGAGAAAAAAAGAGTATGAGCAAACAAGAAGGAAGATTATGGCAGCTCTTCTGGGGCGGATTCGAAGATAGTTGCGAGAGCTATTGTAAAAAAGTTTGGATCAGCGCTACGGATCAGAGCAATACTAAATATGGTCATCCGGTTGATTATCCACTAACTACTTCGAACACAGAAGATTGGGATAAAGGACGAACTATAATTCATTGGGCAAATACCACTTTAACAAATAATCCGGAAACTAAGGAATTAATAGACCAACAGAGAGCTGAGCAGGCTAGCTCGGATAATTTTCAGGAGTCACCGACAGTCGACAGTCCAAAAAACACAATAAAGACACCGGAGCAAGTAGTTCAGCCGGATAGCATTGATACAAACGAAGAAATCGTGACTTCTCCGCAGAGAGGAAGCGATTCCACAAGAGTATTGCTAATCGGAATGCTAGTTGTACTACTCTCAATCAGTGGCTTGATATTTATCAAAAAATATATTAATAAGAAACGAAAAAGGAGTAGTAGAAAGAGGTAGGAATGACTAGTATCGAGAAGAACATTATAAAAAAAATACTATTAATCGCAATAAGCATGTCTATTCTAATCGTTAGTATTAATACTGCTGATGCTTTCTGTATGATCAACGGATATGGATTAAATGCAACACAGGGAAATATTGGATATACCACGTGGGGATATTGTCAAAATGCAGGAGAATATAAGAATATTACTAAATCTGAAGGACAACTATGGCAATTAGCTTGGGGTGGATTTGGTGATAGCTGTAATGGCTATTGTGGCAATGTTTGGCTAAATGCAACGAACTCCAGTGATAATGTATATGGTTTCGCTAATAAGGGTTACCCAATTAACAGCTCAAATATGGGTAATTGGGCTCAAACAGGATTGTACCAGCACACAGGGAATAATATAACGCTTAATGTAACTCCTCCTGTAGCATATCCAACATTCACCCAAATAACGATAGACAGTTCTAACTTAACAAATCCAACAAATAATGATACTAATGTAACTTTTACTGCTACTGCAACCGATGCTCAAGCAGATCAATGGTATATGTTAATATGTAATGATTCTACAGCAGTAGCTGGCGGAGCATGCGGTGGAGTAATGCTATGTAACGGCACGCAAGTAGCTAGTGGTGCTGCTTCAACTTGTCAAATTGATATAAGTAGTGAAGTTTGGGAGACAAATGGCTGGTGGAGCTATGCTTGTGATGTAAATCAAAATTGCGGATCACTAGAAAATACGTCTGCACCATATAATGTAAATCACCCACCTACTGCTGCAACTCCAACTATTGGCGGAGGACCATATAATTCAAGTTCGACAATACCTTGTACAAACGGAACTGTTGCTGATCCAGACACAACAGATGGCCCTTCAGCAAACCAGTATCGTTGGTACAACAATGGAACATACTTCGCAGCATGGGGTGCAGCAGCTACACTAAATTGTGGTGCTGCGGGTACCTGTAATAAAACAATTAACGTATCCTGCGCTAATAACGCAATAGATACTCACGGATACGCTGGATCATACTCTAGTACAAGCAATCAAGTAACTATTGCAGGAGTACCACCAACAATAGCTGCTCAGAATTCATTTGTAAATTTCACAAATCAGCATGCATTTAATGTTTCGGCAACAGGAGCAGATGGTGATGGACTAAGCGATATAGCTTCATGTACAATCTGGCGCAGAGAGGGTGCTGATGCTTATGTTAGCGAAGTAGGAACCTACACCTCCGCAACAGGAATTTGTATTGGAAAGATAAATACAACTGATTCTGATGCGGGTGGAGCTTTTGCTGTATTTGATTCAGTTGATGTATTTGTACAATTCACTGACGTTGACGGAGGTAATGTGAATACTACTTCCTCAGCAAATGCAATACCAAACAATCTACCTGTAGCAAGCGCTGTAGCGATTAACGTTACAAATCCATTAGACACGCAAGATATACAATGTAATTATACTTATTCTGATCCAGACTCCGACGCAGAAGCAGTAACAACCTTCGAATGGTATCGGAACAACGCTCCAATGAGCATTAATAATCAAATACTAAAAGCAGGAAATACGACAAATGGAGAGCAATGGATTTGCGAAGTAACGCCTGTTGATGTATACCAAGCAGGTAATGCTATTAATTCA
Organism: Candidatus Pacearchaeota archaeon; assembly: GCA_017608345.1. Lineage (GTDB taxonomy): Archaea > Nanobdellota > Nanobdellia > UBA10117 > JAFCGA01 > JAFCGA01. Next base: position 29,885 of record JAFCGA010000003.1, read on the forward strand.
ACCACACAAACAGTTGGAGGAATATCTTTATGGGATGTTTACTTAACTATGCCAACCAATCAATCTGTACTCAACACATCAAGTGCAATATATGAAATTCAGATAACAAATAATGGAACAACAACGGATAATTTCACTGTATCTGCCAATAATTTAGATACTGCTGATACTGCACAATTGAATCAGACAAGCATATTAAATCTAGCCGCCACAGGAACAGCAAATTTCACACTTACCGTTAACGACACAACGCCAAACAACTACACGGTTAGAATAACTGTTACTTCAACTATCAATGCAACAGCAACAGATACTGAAGATGTAGAAACTGAAATAACTGCTGCACCAGCAGCACCGACTCTATCCGCAACGGCAATATATCCCTATGCACTACAAAATGGGACGAATGTATTACTATATATCTCAGCAGTAAACCCTAATGCTACTTGGGCACAACTAGAACACCCAGATCTCTCAAAGAGAAATATAACTCTAACAAATAATGCAAATACAACTTACACTAATACATCTCTATTAGGAAGATACAATGTAACTTTCTATATGAATGATTCTGTAGGAACGATTCAATCAGCTACAGACTACTTCCAGAGCTTCAACGGGATTCAGTTTAATACAACTGTAACTGATTCGACCGGCGCTGGAATAAACAGCTCACTTATCGCATACTATCGAGATGGAGCTGTTGCATCAAACGCATCTACTACAGGCAATTATTCTCAAACAATGCCTAATGTATTAATGGACTTACAATTCATACGAGAGCCAGCTCAAAGACTGCGAGTAACTCTTAATTTAGTTAATCTAACCACAAACAACAATCGAATATTCAGCATGGAACGGCTAGGAAGTGCTGCTAGCGGATATTTAGCAACCTATGCGGTCAACACAACGTATAATTTCCCCAATGCAAGCATAATATTATACTACGATGATGTGCAGTCGGGATATAGCTCATTTGGAATATCTCAATGCAGTAATTGGTCATTTACTGGTCAGAACTGTACAGATGGGAACTGGACTTCGTTGAGCGCCACACATAACACTAGTGCATACTATTTCGAAGTAAATGTTTCCTCATTCTCAGGATTCAGCATCTCTGGATCTACAACACCTGCCCCTACCCCTACTCCAACGCCCGGAGGAAGTAGTAGAACTAGTGGTAGTAGTGGAGGCCCTGCTACGCAAGCAACAGATCAAGAGATATCTGCGCCAGTAGAGCTAAGTCCGAAGAGAGCCCCAGTCAAAGAGCAAATTAAAAGACCTGAAGAGATAAAGCCAGTCAAAGAAGAGCCAATATTTTATGCACGAGGACCATTACCTTATAAGAAATACGCTGTGTACTTTGCAATATTCTTACTAGCAATAATGACTCTCTATGTAATAGCACACGGATACAAGAGAACTAAGAGACACCTTTCACGAAGCAAGACCCTCAGAAAGATGAAGCGTGACGAAGTAAGAGACCTAGAAAAAGAAGCTGAGAAACTACTAAAGCAGTAAGATTTATATATAGGGTAGAAGATATAATAGTATAATGAAAAGAGTAGAATTACTAAAGATCGAGGAGAAATTCATACAGGAGAAAGAGACCTTCTTGAAGCATCTCGGGCAGATTAGAGAAGCTCTAGCCGCTGAGTGCGACGAGATAAGCAGTGAATTAGGGAGAGTCAAAGACAAATCTAAGAAACTAGCCGCACTAAAGATCAACTTAGATTCCAAACTAGGAACTCTTGACAAGACTGAAGACCAACTAAGAGCTGACAAAGATTCCAAGGAAAAACAAATGAAAGACTTAATGATCCTTAAGGCTAAGATACCTAAAAAGATAAACGAACTAAGAAATAATAAAAATAAATTAGCAAAGGATCTAGCAGACACAAAAAACCAGAGAATTGATACATTAACTCGAACCAAGAAAGCTGGCAGCTTAATAGCAAAAGTCAATCTTCTAGTACGAACGAGGCAGAATGAATTCGAAATATCTTCGAAGAACCTTACTGAACTAGAGAAGAAACTAAAACTTTTAGAAGCTGGCGAAATCGTCTGGGAGAAGCCTGAACACAAAGCAAAGAAAATGGGGTTAATAAAATCTTTCAGGAAGCATTTCGGAGCGAAAGCGCCTCAGAAGAAAAAAGCTCCAGTTCAGAAGCAAGCTCCTGCGAAAGCAGCTCCTAAGCGAACTAAGCCAAAAAGATCATCCCCAAAGAAATCCACTAGAAAGAAGCCAACAGCTAAACCAAAGAATTTGATGGATGACGTCGATAGCTTCCTAGGGAGCTAATCTTTCTTTTATTATTTTTTACTATTTATATTAATAGAACTATTTCTCTTTCTTATCTTCTGTTTCTTTATCCACTGCCTTTTGTTTTGATCTTTGAATCGCAGCATCATAATATTCCTTATTTCGGGATTTCATCTCAGCTTCATTTAGAAGCTTGGGCTCAGAAGCCAGTTTAGAATCATATTTGCCATCCGCAACCTCTTTTATTACTTGCCTTGGTTCCTTGCCATCGACGAGTATACCTGCGGATTGACAGACACCTAGCACTTCCTTAACCGAAGATTTCAGAGTATAAGCTAGCTGAGTATCTTGCTTAAGCTTAGCAATACTAATAACATGATCTATTGGTAAATCACCTACTTTATCGAGTTTAGCTCTTCCAGATCCCTTCTGAACATACAATTCTTGCTTCAATAATGCTGCCGTAGGTGGGGTTCCGATGCTAATTTCGAACTCCTTAGTGTCAGAATCTACGGTAACTTTAACAGGCACATCCATGCCCTTCATAGCTGCTGTCTTTTCGTTGATAGCTTTAACTACGTTGCCAGTATTTACACCCATTGGCCCGAGTTTGGGACCAAGTGGAGGACCGGCAGTAGCTGCTCCGCCTTTGATTAATAGATCTATAGTTTCTTTAGTCATTTTAATTAAAATTAGCTAGAGAAGTGGGTTTTTAAGGTTTACTCTTTCTGCTCACTCTTTTTCTCTATTACCTTAACAGAATCCAAATTAATCGTAATTGGAATAGGCACAGCAGCCTCTAGCAATTCAAGAATAACCTCAGATTTCTGTACGTTGATTCTAGTAACTTTGGCCTTTTCGCCCTTGAATGGACCAGAGATTATCGTAACTTTATCTCCAATGTGAATATCAACCTTCTCTGCTTTAAACTCAATTAGATTAGCAACCTCTTCGTAAGTTATCGGCTTTTGAAGGATTCCTCGGACATATGGAACACGGTAAGCTACTTCTTTGACTACGTCCCGAGTCTCAGCTTCCATTATAATATATCCGGCCATGCCATGCGGAAAGAGGAGAGCGTACGCTCCGTCGATCTTTTTAGCATTGGAAGTCAGAAAATCCATTACTTGGTTTTCTCTTCCGATTACTGTTTTTATAATAAATAGCTGTGGCATAGTTTTATCTTAAGTGCTGGACGATCATATAAACGGTGAATCCGATCATACCAATAATAATTGTACCGATTCCAGCGACCTTGCTGATGGTTTTGAACTCCTCCATTGTTGGCTTTTTTGTTATCTTAAAAACCCTTCGATACTCATTTATCCTTCTTCTAAAGGCGTTCGGGAGGTCTTTAAACTTAGGTAGCTTGATTTTAGGAAGTTTTATGTCTTCTACGTCCATGTAAACAGGTATTAAAAGAGGTTTATAAAACTTGCGACAGTAGTTTTATTCCGAAAATCTTTGATTTTTGGTTATAAACTTTCCGAAGCAGGAAGTTTACTCCCAGAACGGGTTCTGGGTTGTTAAGCTTGCGATAGCAAGTTTTACTCCGAACCAGAGAAAAAGCAAAGCTTTTTCTTGGACAAGAAAAACACCTAGTGTTTTTCTCTGGAATCTTTGATTTTTGGTTATAAACTTTCCGTCAAGGGGAGTTTGCTCCAGAAATTCCTAATTTCTGGTTGAAAGGGTTTTTATTATCTATTCGCTTAAATACTCTATTAAACTAGAAATCAAAAGACTTATATAGTAACTAATAGTTTCTATATAGTAACCTAAAATTACTATGATATCTCTAACTCAAAAAGAAAGGGAGGTTTTGCTTCTTTTATTCAAGGATTTTACTACATTCTATAACGCTAACTCTATAAGCAAAGAGCTGAACATAAGCCACGTCGGTGCTCAGAAGATATTCAAAAGACTAAAGAATTTACTAATATCTAAGAAAATTGGAAAATCAATCATATACAAACCAAATCTAGAAGATGATTATGTAAGAAAGCTTATTGCTTTTCTGCTAGCTGACGAAGCCAACAACTTCAAGAAGTGGAAAGAAGAATTCAAAGACTTATATAACTCCGGCAGAACTCTAGCAATATTCGGATCTGCGATCAAAAATTACGCTAAGGCAAGGGATATTGACATTATGGTGATTATGAATAAGAAAGATACCAAAGAAGTTAATAGCATCATCAAGGAAAAAGAGAAAATATTACCTAAAGACCTCCATGCAATCAAGCTTACGCAAAAAGATTTACTAGAAAATATTAAAAATAGAAACGAGGCAATAGTAAATATAGTTAAATATGCAATTATACTTTATGGGCAAGATAAATATGTGGAGATAATAAAAAATGTCACAGGCATCTAGACAAATTAATTGGTGCTTAAACAAAACTAATAACGAGCTTGAAGAATGCAAAAAACTGAGTAAAAGACCAAAACACAGAGGATTATTAAAAATCAAGCCAGACATTAGTGAAGCAAGAAAACATATTAAAAAAGCAGAGCATAATCTTAAAGCAGTAAGTCGTTTTAGCGAAATTGGATTTTCAGATTGGTCAATAAGTGCAGGATTTTATTGTATTTATCAGTGTTTTCTAGCAATAGCTGTTAAGTTTGGTTATGAATCTAGAAATCAAATCTGCACTGTAGCACTAATTGAATGGCTAAGCGAAGAAGATAAAATAGATATTGACGTAAAGTTTATTGATACACTAAAACATGAAGAAATGGAAAAAGTACAGGAAAGCAAAGTTATCGATATGCGAGAGGATTATACTTATGGTGCAAAAACATCTATTGAAAACAGTACAAAAATTAGTAAACTAATAAAAACTTGCAAGGAACTAATTGATAATACTAAAAATATTATCTTTGATTAATAGCAGATAAAGGAATTTAAGAAAATATGAATATAAAAATCTTAAAAAAAGAGCTGAAAAAACAAACAGATAAGCATCCAGAAAAGTTCTTTCCCGTAGCTGTCCTTAAAGAAAAAGGCTTCCAGAGAGCAAGATGCAAGTGTGGGCGATATTTCTGGAGCCAAAACAAAGAATCGCTATGTGGAGACTGTGAAGGCTATCAATTTATTGGAAAAAAGATCACAAAAACTAAGCTAGATTTCATAGCTGCTCACAAAGCATTCCAAAACACCTTCAAAAAGCTAGGCTATGAACCAATAAAGAGATATCCAGTGGTAGCCAGATGGCGCTCAGATATTGATTTTGTTCATGCTACAATTAATAATTTCCAGCCATATGTGGTCTCAGGCGATGTAAAGCCGCCGGCAAATCCACTAACTCAGATTCAACCGAGCCTAAGATTCAACGATGTAGATAATATTGGAATTACTGGCAGGCATTTCTGCCTGCATTTCCACGCTGAGCAGTTCACAGTTCAGAAAAGCGCTGAATTCAATCAAGAACAATATTTCCGAGATCTCCATTATTGGCTAACAAAAGGTCTCAAACTACCCGAATATGAGCTAAAGTACCATGAAGATGCCTGGGGCGGAGGTGGAAACTTAGGTACGTCTCTAGAGCATTTCTGCAGAGGACTGGAGCTAGGCAATCAGGTCTATATGAATTATCGCACTACTAAAGTTGACTACGTCCCGCTAGCTAATAGAGTACTAGACATGGGTGCAGGATTAGAGAGATATGCTTGGATCTCCTCGGGGAATCCTTCCTGCTATGAAGTAGCTATGCCGACAGTATGCAATCACCTTTACAAAAAAACTGGGATCAAAATAAACAAAGCAATATTCAGCAAGTTCATGCCTCACTCCGGCGCTCTCAACGTTGATGAATCATCAGATATAGATAAATCTTGGCAAGCAGTAGCTAAGAAGATCAAAGTTCCAGTTAATAAGCTCAGATCAGTTGTTCAGCCGCTAGCAGCATTATATTCCATTGCTGACCATTCTAGAGCACTGCTCTTCGCCCTAGCAGACGGAGCAATACCTTCGAACACGGGGGGAGGATACAACCTCAGATCTATATATCGCAGAGCATATGATTTCGCTCAGGAGTATGGGTGGCAGATAGACTTTATCCGACTTTGCGAACTACACGCTAAATATCTCAAGCTATTATGTCCAGAACTAACTAAATCACTCAAAGAAGTTTCAGAAATCCTAAAGGTTGAGGATCAAAAATACAAGGAAACTTTAGCTAAATCAAGAGGAATAATAAAATCACTTAAGTTACCACTCGCGGAAACTAAACTACTCGAGCTATATGACAGCCGCGGAATTACTCCTGAAGTCTTGAAGCGAGAAAAAGTTATCAAGAAAGTTCCAGCGGACTTCTACATGAAAGTCTCTGAACGGCATGAGAAAAAGCTAGCTGAAAAGATCGAAGCTCAGCGAGAAGTTCCAGGAATTCCGAGAACTATTCCGCTTTATCTAGCTGACGAATACACCAAAGAGTTCGAAGCTAGAGTTCTAAAAATAATTGATGGTCGATTTGTAGTCCTAAATGAGACGCTCTTCTATCCGACAGCTGGTGGACAAGGATCAGACAGCGGAACCCTCAATCAGCAAGAAGTAGTTAGCGTAGAAAAATGGGGCAAGCACATTATTCACGAAGTTGAGAACCCGGAATTCAAAGAAGGAGATATTGTAATTGGTCTTATTGACTGGGACCGAAGATATCAGCTAATGAAGAATCACACAGCTACACATTTGATTAACGGTTCAGCACTTCGGGTTCTAGGCAAGCACATCTGGCAAGCTGGCTCAGAAGTAAAACTAAACAAAGCCAGATTAGACATTACTCACTTTGCTTCGCTAGATTCAAAGCAGATAGCTCAGATTGAGAAGATAGCTAACGAAACAATCAAGAAGAAAATAAAAGTTGATAAACAGATTCTTCCGAAAGATAAAGCAGAGAAACTATACGGCTTTAGACTCTATCAAGGCGGAGCAGTTCCTGGAGCAGAGCTCAGAGTTGTTAGCATACTTGGCAGTGACACAGAAGCTTGCGGAGGAACACATGTTAATAACACTCGAGAAGTTCAGTTGATCAAGATTCTCGGAACTAAAAAAATACAGGACGGAGTTATTAGATTAATCTTTACAGCAGGTGATAAAGCCAAGCAATTTGTTTCGGAGAGAAAGAAACTATATTCTGACTGTTTGAAGATCGCGGGTGCTAAAAGAACAGGCGATTCTGCGTTAGACAAAGCTGCTGAAGTATTTTCTGTTCAGCCGAAGCAGCTGCTTAGTACATTAGAACGATTCATTAAGGAAGTAAGAGTACAGCGAGCCAAATTAGGATTAAAAGATGTCTCTTTTAAAAATAAATCTTTAGACAAAGCTGCTGAAGAGTTGTTTAGCATGTGGAAAAAGCAGAAGAAACAGCTTAAGAAAATAAAATCCTAGAAAATATCGGGATTATTTGAGATATTATAATGACTACTGAACCCGTTAACTCGATATTTACGCTCCGAATACGGACGCTGTGGGCCAGGACCTTGCCTATCTGAATCATAACGGTAAAACAATCGCCCGCTTTTATCGCCCGGAACTGCTCTATCTCCAACAATATGATAATGATGTCTTGCTCTTAATCTTGGTTTAGATAAAATGCTCTCAAGAATAGCTCCTAACTGTCTAGCACGAAGTCTTACTTCACGTATATCTTCTGGATTAACGGCGGAGAGATAGATAACAAATAATTTTCCTAACTGAGCACCCGTCTGACGGAAATGAATATCCTGCTTTGTCTTAAACATTATTCCCTTAGTACGTAGAATTGGAATTAATGCTTTTCCAATATTAAACAAATCCTCTTCATTATCGATATATACATGGATCTTCCAACTAGTATATTTCGGAATTAATTGAAGATTGTACTTTGCCCATCCCATTTCAGGGATATAATCCACTATTGCTTTACCAAGAACTCTTCTCCACGCCACTTCAGAAGCTGCTGCTGGCTCAACAACTTTTCGCTTAGGTGCGAGCACTGCTTCAGGAATAACATGAATAAATTTAAATTTATATTGATTTGCAAGAGAAATCTGATCGCCATCACGTAATATACACTTAGCATGATGGACAAATTTCTTATTAACATGAGAACCATTAGCACTGAAATCTTCCAACTCATAATGACCAAGCTCAGGGTGAAAGCGAATAATTATGTGTCTTCTAGAAACATACTTATGCTCTACTGGCACAATTACTGTACCTTCTTTTCCGACAACTAACTCTTTTCCAGTAGGTATAATATGGATATGGCCTGCAGGATCAACGAGCGCTCCAAAAGTAGCTTCGAAAGTCATCTTGGTTACACTCTCATCCGCCTTAATTTCTATTTCCGCTCGTGGTGGAAGCGGTACTGAACCATTATGCACATACATCCCATTCACATAAGTTCCATTAGCGCTATGATCTCTAAATAAAAATCTATGATTATTAATATCATAAACAATACGTCCATGCCGCCGGGATACCCAAAGATCAGAAAGCACAAGATCGTTATTTGAATTACGACCTAGTTTAGTTTCCCAATTGAATATCTCAAGATCTCCCCATTTAGTCTTCAAAAAAGCAATTGGTTCACGAGCATATTTCCTAAAACTAATAACCGTTCTCATTAAGTAGATAAATCAAAAATAGTATTTAACCCTTATGAAGTTTCGCTAACATTCTTTTCGTGAGGCTCATAAGGTGGATTCAAGTCTTCAAATCCTCTTTCAATCTCCCTTATGACATTACCTACAGCCATTTTATCTTCAGTGTTATTATTCTCCGGAGTTAAAACTGCTGCTGGATCTATACAGCCACTCACAATAAAAATCCCTATAAAGAAAATCACGAGACACGCGCAAATAGCTCGTTTCATAGTATATCGAAGCGCTAAAATTATATAAATCTTCTTACTGATTGCGTAATATGCTACCTTTCACTAAAAAATATACTCCTAAGAGTTTATCTGAAATTATCGGACAGCCGCGAGCAATTCAAGCATTATCTTTCAGACCACGCAAACCCTTGCTACTATATGGACCGACAGGTACTGGAAAAACTGCGGCTATTCACACGCTAGCAACCGATAAGAATGCTGAATTAATTGAAATGAGCGCGTCTAATTTCCGGAATAAAGATGCTGTGGAGAGAATTCTCAAGCCAGCGGGACTGCAAGCCTCATTATTTGGCACGAACAAAATAATCCTAATAGATGAGATTGATGGAATCTCTGGACGGAAAGATCGCGGAGCAATACCTGCAATAATCAGCGTACTAAAAGAATCTAAATTCCCAATTTACATCACCGCTAATGATCCTTGGCATTCAAAATTCTCTACGCTTAGAGGGCATTGCCAGCTAATACAATTTAATAAATTATCTGCGACTAGCATTGCAAACCATCTAGCAACAATTTGCAGGAAAGAAAGCCTAGAATTTGAAGAAGCTGCATTACGGAGAATTGCTGCTCATGCGGATGGAGATCTGAGAGCTGCTATAAATGACTTGCAAATCATGTCCACTACCGGTAAAATATCTATAGATACACTAACAATATGGGGAAGAGAACAGCGAGAAAGTATATTCGATGCTCTTAAGGTCATCTTCAAATCCTTTTCCCTTGACTTAGCACTATCTACTTATAATGGTCTAACTGAAGATCATGAGCAAATATCCTTCTGGATAGATCATAATTTACCACAAGAATATAAAAATCAGGACTTAAGAGATGCTCATCGATGTGTGAGTACTGCAGACAAATTCAGAGCGAGAATTATGCGCAGGCAATATTGGGGTTTTCTCGTTTATATCCGAGCGCTTCTTAGTGTGGGTGTGCAGCAGGCTAAAAGATCCACTAATCCTAAACTCACAAGATATACGCCACACGATATGCTCAAGAAAATATTCATAAGAGCAAGTAAAAGGAAGAAATACCGTGGACTTGCAGGTCAATTCGGCCCAAAATTACACTCTTCCTCTAAATCACTTCAACAGAATTTTATACCTTACTTAGAATTTATTAAAGAGCATAATAAACCCCTCGGTTCGGAAATAACAAGCTGGCTAGAAAAATGAGCTGATTAGTTCAAGCGCAGACGGCTAAGTAATTAAAAAGATTTTTATACAAGCAAAGACTTTTATTTATAATAATCGGTAATTGGAGTTAAAATGAAAAAACTTTCCCTAGTATATATCGCGGTTTTATTTACGTTTGTATTTATTTTTAGCGGCTGCACTCAGCAGCAGGAGCCGACTCGGCTAATTGGTACCGATGGATTAGTAATCTCTTTTGGTCCGGGTGCTCCACCACCCGACATGTATAAAGATGATCCTTTCGATATAAGTGTATTAGCTGAGAACAAGGGTTCTGCAGATATAGCTACAGGAAATGCAGCAGTATTTATTAAGGGCGTATTATTTGAAGGCTATGATGGACTACAAGATGAAAATCCCAAGGCAGAGGGTTATTACAAAAAATCTAACTCTTTAGAATTATTAGGTGCATATAAAGTTGAAGAACAAGATAAAATTATCGCTGGTGACCTTGAAAATTTCGATTGGATAAGGATTAAGTATTTAGTACCGCTCACCTATGGAAAAGACTCAACAACGTTTGTTGCTCAATCTTGCTATTTATATAATACTGAAGCTGATGCAGATATTTGTTTAGCTTCTCGTAATGCACTACTAGACACAACTGGCGGTGCTCAGTGCGAAGTATCTGGCGAGAAAGACACCGATAATAACGCTGCTCCAGTTCAAGTAACTAGGTTAGTAGAATATCCTAAGGGTGATGGATTCCGAGCAGAACTAGATATTCAGAATGTTGGTGGAGGGAAAATTTATAATTCTGATTTAGGAACTGATTGCTTAGACTATGAAAGAAAAGATAATGGAATAGTATATATTGACCATATTTTACTCGGAAATACTCCAATTGAAACCTGTAATTGGCGTTTAGATGATTCTGGCAGAAAATATATTCAATTAAGAGATGGCTTAGGAAGATTAAGTTGCAGATATGATATGACTGGGAAGATATCTGGAAAAGTAGAAGGCAAGATAAGTATTAAACTCAGCTATGGTTACACTAAATCCATCTACACAAATATGGATATCAAGTCTATAATATAACTAAAAATCTGCTTTTAGTAATGATTACTCGCAGATTTTTTGGATTGCAGATCAGTGCAACTACACTGAAACGCAGGGTTTAAACTCTTTGATTCACAATGAAAACAAAAGGACAGGGCACCACTGGCGTAGTTTTAATCATTGTTTTTGTTATTATATTACTTGTTGCGCTTGTAATCTATGGCAGCTATAAAGCTACAGGAGAATCTCCGCAGAGAGCTTTCCGGGGCGGAACAGAAGGCGTTCGACTGTCTATTCTAGATGTCCCTGCTCAAATTAATCAAGGTCAAGCATTTGACATTGTTGTTCTAGCAGAAAATAAAGGAGAGCATAGGATACCTGCTCGAAGCATAAGCGCAGTTATGAGCAATTATCAATCATTCAATATTCTAGACGGCATGAAAACAAATGATATAGCTCTTGATCCAGGAGATGCTACGGAGATAGTATATGAAAATGCAAGGTTCACTGCGCCAGTATTAAGCGAAGACATCCCGCAATCATTTTCCATTGGAATATGCTATCCTTATGAGACAATGACTAAAGTCAATGAAGTATGCCTTGCGCCGAGCAAGACAGACACGCTATGCAAATCTGCGGGAGAAAAAGAAAGTGAGAATTGGGGAGCACCAATCATGCTATCCTCCTTTAAACAGCTAGCCAGCGTCTACAACACCGGACAGGAATATATCGACCTTAATGTAAAGTTAGAATTCAAGCAAACAGGAAGTGGAAATATATACTCTCCAGATGCAAAGTGCAATGCACTAGCACCTTCAGATGCGAATAAAATAAAAATAAAATCCATAATCCTCGGAGTAGATTCTTTTGATGAGCAGGAAATAAAGCTGATGTGTGGAAGTAATATCATACAGTTATCAAATAGGGATGGAAAAACTCAAGGCTCACTCCGATGTACTCTTCGCCAAAGAGGAATAAGAACAGATCTTATGACCCCGCTAACGATTATTACTGAATACATCCATGAGCAACAACTGAGTGAAAGCATAAGAGTCATGCCAGTTATGTGAATTACTTCGGACCGAAGTCAGAAGCGTCTTAATGTTTGGTAATTAACATTCTCGGAGATCGCAGAGTTCTGAGTTATGTGAACTACTCAGACTAAGTTCTAATCGTCTTTACGCTTAGTCCTTCACATTCGCGGAACTCTTCGAGTTCCGCGTTAACTAAATCCTTAAAAAAGTTCTGAGTTTATCCTTCTCAATGAAGCTTATATCTGATTTACACATCCACAGCAGATTTTCACAGAGCTGCCCTTTCCCTCATCAGCTTATCGCGATTCGGCAAAGCGCAGGCGGAAATCTTAAAGAGGCATTACACCAATGAAAATCTTATCAGATCTACATATACACTCGCGTTTTTCAAGAGCTACCTCAAAAGCGCTCACAATTCCGAATCTGGAGAAATATGCGCGGATAAAAGGAATAAACTTGCTTGGGACTGGAGACTTTCTTCATCCAGCATGGATAGCTGAACTAAAGGAACAATTAGCTGAAGATTCTGGAATTCTAAAGACAGAAAGTGGATTTAATTTTATTCTGCAGACAGAGATATCTCTAATGTACTCCCAAGATAATCGGGGTCGTAGAGTTCATTTAGTTTTGTTAGCTCCTTCATTCGAAGTTGTCGACCAAATGATTGAATACTTCAAGAAGATTGGTCGAGTTGATTATGACGGCCGGCCTATATTTGGCAAGCCAGCATTTGAAGTCACTGAGCAACTGAAAGCGATTTCTAAAGATATTGAAATAATTCCTGCACATATCTGGACCCCTTGGTTCGGAATGCTAGGTTCTAAGTCAGGCTTTGATTCTATTGAAGCTGGATTCCGAGATCAAAGCAAGCACATCTTCGCGCTTGAGACTGGTCTTAGTTCCGACCCGGCGATGAATTGGCGGCTATCTCAATTAGACAAATACACATTAGTTAGTTCTTCAGACGCACATTCTTTCTGGCCTTGGCGAATCGGTAGAGAAGCAACGCTATTTGATATCAAAGAGCTATCTTACAAGAACATTATTCATGCGATTCGAACTAAGGAGGGCTACGACGGAACAATCGAAGTTGATCCCGCATATGGAAGATACCATTATGATGGTCATAGAAATTGTGGTATTAGATTGTCTCCTGAGCAGACGCGCAAGCTCAAGGGCATCTGCCCTAAATGCGGTAAACCTCTAACAGTTGGCGTTGAATTCCGCGTTGAACAGCTAGCAGATCGACCCGAAGGATATAAACCTGGCGATGCAAAGCCATATCATAAACTATTGCCTCTATCTGAACTGATCTCTACAAGCGTAGGAATTAAACAATTGTATAGCAAAAAGATCTGGGAAATTTATAATAAACTAATTGAAGAATTTGGGTCAGAATATAACATACTACTTAAAACTCCTAAAGATAAACTAGAGAAGATTGTTAGCTCAAAGCTAGCTGAATTGATTATACAAAATCGCGACGGTAAAATCAAAGTTTCCCCGGGATATGACGGTGTTTATGGTTCTGCAATACTTAATGGAAAAGAAAAATCTGAAGCTGCGGTGGATTTGCATAGTTCTCCACAGAAAAGCCTCGGAGACTTTTAAATAGCAACGACAGAATTTATAAGCCAGGGGATTCTTATTTAGTTATGAGTATAGCAAAAAACCCGAAGAGATATTTCTGGATTACGTTAGTCCAGAGCGCAAACTTTCTTGCGCCAGTTATAACCTTATTTTATTTGCATCGCGGCCTTGATTATTTCCAAATATTCACGCTTTATGCTGTACTAACTCTTTCTATGTTCGCTTTCGAAGTTCCGACTGGAATTCTCGGAGATAAATTCGGTAGAAAGACATCTATTTTGATGGGACTTGCGGGATGGAGTATTTTTGCAATTGGACTCTTATTTGCAAATTCCTTCTGGGCATTCTTTATTCTGTTTATCTTATTTGGAATAAATGTAACTTTCGCTTCAGGTAGCGATGAAGCGCTGATTTATGATTCGCTTAAGCAAGCGAGAAAAACAAAAGAAATGAAGAAACACATGGGCAAGATCTTATCTGCAAGATTCTTTCCAATTATTATTCTCGCACCAATTGCTTCGATCATTGCAAAAGACCTTACATCAATGCAATTTAATGTCTTGATTATAGGAAATATTATTACTACAATAATCGCCTTCTTCATCGCCCTAACGCTCGTCGAACCAAAAGCACAATCCGGACCGCATGAGATCAGATCGCCATTAATACTGTTTAAGGAGTCTGTTAAAACAATAAAGAAATCACCGAAATTAGTCCGCTTATTTATGAACAAGACGTTGATTCTCATCCCGGGAATGAATCTATTCGGACTTCTCTGGCAGCCGTATCTCAAAGTATCAAATGTCCCAATTGCACTCTTCGGATTCTTGATCTCAATTGCTGCAATAATTGTATTCTTCATAAGCAGAAAACTAGATAAAATCGAAAAATACATATCCGATCGGAAACTACTTTTCTACACCGGCATTATCCCCTTGCTAGCATTCATAGTTGGTGCAATATTTAAAAATATAATCGCTGCGCTGCTATTCTATTTCATCATAAAGATAATTGTGAGCATACGAAATCCAATTTTCTCTCCACATATAAATAAATACATAAAATCTCGCAGCAGAGCAACAACCTTATCTAGCTTATCGATGATTGACAGCTTCTTTGACGTCTTTATCTTCTTCTCTGCAGGAATCATAACAAGCATCGGAATAGGTTACTCCTTCATCTTCTCTGCAGGATTAATGGCTATTGCACTAACTTTCTTTAGAATTACAGACAAACAATTAAAAACACAAAAGCGAATCTCCCAGATTCGCTAGAGCGAACTGATGAGTGAGCGATTGTTATCGAGCGTAGCGAGATATAATTCAGTAGCGAACCGACCAGGGAGCGTTTATTTCGGAGCGAAGCGGAGTAAGATGCTTCTCTTTCTTGGACGCATAGTTCTTTCTCTTCGCAAGAGAAAGAAATGGCTGATCACCCGATATAAGAGGTGTCAATATCACTTGCTTTGAAGCCTTTCATCTTTAATCGTGATTTTTGTATACTTTTAGCTTTCTTCATAGCGTCCTCTTCTTTCTTTATTTCCTTATCGAAAGAATTTAGATCAACGTCCATGTTAAATGTTTTTATTAATTCTCTTAATAAAATCTTAGCCTCCTTTAATCCAAGGTGAAATTGGTGCGCAAAAGTCTCTACTAGCAAAGATGCTCCGGGCCAGCCCCTTAACTTGCCTAAGCCAAGCAATAATCCAGCTGCGCCAACAATCGTGGCTGCCTTGCTATCTTTAAAAAGTATATTTTTATTTAGTTCCGCATACTTCTTTTTTGTTTTTTCATCTGTTGCTATGCCATAAACTTTCGGTTGTGATGGCTCAGAAGGCAGACCGATTCCGCCTAAAGTCATGACTTCTCGGCAGCCGAGCTTTTGAGATAAATCTAAAATCTTTGTACAGAATTCATAGCTCTCAGACTCGCCCATCGGCTGAATGTCTCCAGCTAGGAATATAAAATCTCTTACTTTGGTTTTAATAGCAAAAAGAGATACTTTTGGGATGTCAATTATATTATCTTCATCTATGAAGACTGCATGCGGAAAACAGTGAGAGTAAATATCACAAATATGAACTGGCTCTAGTTCATCAATAAGATAATCTACAGCGATTTTAGCAACATTTCCTATTCCCGGAAGACCTTCGATGAGAATTGGATCCTTGAGTTTAGGTGGTTTATTCTGGGGAATTATTATCCATTCTGTCATCTTGATCACACAGGGATTATCAAAAATTGCTAATGCAGTTTTTGATCTGTTAGCTCTTCGAGCCAGCATAAGAGAAAGCGAATTTGATTCAAGTATTAATAATTCGCTTTATTTTACTCAGTTAAGAGCAGAAGTTTATATAAAACTTGTTATGTGAATTATCTCGGACTGAAGTCAAAGACGTCTTAACGTCTTGGCTCCGTAGGTGCCGAGAGACTGCGGAACTCTGTTCCGCCGTATTTGGTGATTCACATTCTCAGATTTCCAAATCTCAAGAAAGAAGATTCCGCTGAGTTCTGAGTTATATAAAATCATTTAATCTCTTGAATTCTTAATATCTTATGGTCAGCACTCCGAATCTCTGCTTGCGTTGTAAAGGTGGAAAATTCCTTTGTGGCAATCGTCCTTGTCCCTTAATTGCTAGGATAAGTATGGCTCCGATTGTTAGACAAAAACTCTCCACAGATTTCTTCGGTCCATCTTACTCGGTCTTTGTTGGCCATACTGACTATCCGAATGTTCGAGTTGGCCCTCTGGCAGCCCTTGAGCCGCAGCAAGCAATAAATGATCCTACTGCTTGGTTTGGAATGGATTACAATAAAATTATTGAATTACGGTCAATGCTATTGAGATCTTCTGCTCGCCAGAATGTGCTTTCTCGCTCGAGATTTATTGAAGATAATCAAGCCTTAGCGATGGCTAAGCGGCCAGCAGACGTAGAAATAAAATTTACTAAAGTTCCGAAGTTCGATATGAAGTTTTCAGATATTCATCAGCCAATGGGGCCGTCAGCTACACTTGAGAAACTAAGAATAACTGAAAACATTAAGATTGCTAGAAAAGTTGAATATATAGCTTCTGATGATTTGAAATCTACCGAAGCAATTGGAAAGTTTTATGCATCTGACTTAGATGTATATAAAATCTCAACTATCTTATCTTCAGGTGCTCTGGGAAAGGAGAGAGCTAAACGGCTAGTTCCAACTCGCTGGTCAATCACAGCCATTGATGATATTGTCTTCAAAAAGGTTGCGGAAAAGCTGCGTTACTTGCCTGAACTGAGCGAATATTTAGTTTTTGAATCAGAATACTTGGATAATCACTTTGTTATTTTGATGATGCCGGGGAAATGGGAGTTTGAGAACTTCGAAGCCTGGGCTCCTGGCTCGACTTGGTCGCAGGGAGCTGAGCAAACCTACATTGTCGAGGAATACGAAGGATTTAGTGGTAGGAAGAAATATGCAGATAAGCAAGCCGGAGGATATTATGCTGCTCGGATCGGAATTGTCGAAGGTTTAATTGGAATGAAACGGCAAGCTCGAATAGTTAGCTTCAGAGAAATTTCTGAAGGATATGTTATTCCGCTCGGAGTGTGGGTCGTTCGAGAGACAGTTAGGAATGCTTTCAAGTCCAAACCCTTGAGATTCTTATCAAGAGATCTAGCTTTGAAATACATTGATTCTCGTTTGAAGCTGCCAATTGAGAGCTATATTTCTCAGAGTAATATATTAAGACAGAAAAGACTACAGGATTTTATTAAGTTCTAATTCAAACCCAACAACTGGCACAGATAGTCCAAAACCTTCAAGAACTCGCGGATGAAGCTCGCCAATAACACCTACTATCTCGCCTTTAGCTCTTATCTCTCCAACCCTGCCAGCTATGAATGAAGAATGCTCTGATTCTTTAACAGTAAATTTAATTCCTAAGCAAATCCCAAGAGCTTCTAATGTTTGCTTAGCATTTGTGAAAGTAACTCGCAAATTAGAGAAAGCAAAGGCTAATCTCTTTAATGTATCTGTCTTAGTTTCTGCTTTCGGATTTATTTTAACTATTTCTCCAACTTCGAAGATTCTCTGCGGGAATTCTTTAGTTGTATTTTTACTTAGAAAATCCATTAATGAAGGTAATAGCCAGTTTCTCAAGCAAGACCAGTTAGATGAGACAGGGTTTTCTATCTCAACTGCTCTCTCAAATTCTCGCTCAGTTATATTCATCTTCTTGAATAAATTATCCTTATTGGTCAGAGTGAAAGTTGCTACTTCTTGCGCTCCGAAGCCAACCATTATTTCTCTGACTTTCCTAGAGAACTTTTCTAATTCGGTTTCTTCGCCGTGGACAGCTAGCTTAGGCACTTCTGGCTCGAAATTGTTGTAGCCGTAAGCAATCAGAACATCTTCAACAATGTCAACTTCGTGGAGAATGTCCTGCCGATAAGCTGGGTACTCAACTTCAATTAGCTTTCCAACTTGCTTTGCATTGTATCTGGCTTTTCTTAGTAAGGAGATTATCTCTTTTGGTTTGAGATCCTCACCAGCTAGCTTCTGAATTGTTTCTATCTTGACTTTTGCTTTCTTTGGCGCGAGGTTTGGAGTCTCGATTATTTCTTTATTGTCATAGTTGATTGTGACTTCCTCTAGCTTTCCTCCTCGGTCGGCTAGCGCAGCTGCCATGACGTTCAGGGAAGCTTGCACGAACTTGTCATCATAACCCGTAACTTCTACCATCAAGTTCTTTGTTTTTTCAGTAACTTTTCCTGTGTGGTTTGAATTGATGATCGGCGGCATTGAGAGAACTTGCTCTGCGCGGTCGATTATTAATGGAAATTCTTCATATCCCTCAACTAAGTAGGCGAACTCTCTACCTTTCGGATGCTTTGCCATGATTTGCAGCGGAGTCATAGCTGCAGTCATATCGAGAGCTACGAATCGAATTCCATGCGGGCTTACGGTTGTGTAAAGAACTGGCCAAGTTATTTTATCAAAATCATAGACTCCAATTGCAGCTTCCTTTCGCTTTCTTCCGAAAGTTAGCGCAACTTTTTCTTGCAATTGTATGAGTTCTCGAATTAAATCATCAGTGACTTTGATTCCTTTTACAATTGCTGCTGCAATTCTTGGTCGGACTCTATTTACCTTCTTGCTAACGTCTAAGACATACTTAGACTTCTTGACTTTGTAATTTGGACAACCTTTGTCTTTTGATAGCTGCCTAGCAATTCCTTCTACGCTCCAGAGATCTGGCCGGTTCGTATCTTTTATATCTAGCTTTAATACGTCTCCGTCTTGATTTTCTAGCTCTGCTTTGGCGTTTTCTAGCTCATCTGCTAAGTTCTTTAGTTTCCTGCCTGCGAGCTTTTCTAAGTCTTTTTTGGAAATTTCTATTGTTGGCATTACACAACCTTCTCCTTTCTTAGCCAATCAATATTCGTGCTAAACAAGTATCTAATATCTTTAATTCCTAGCTTAAACATTGCTAGTCTATCAATTCCTAAACCCCAAGCAATAACCGGCTTTTTACAGCCAAGAGGATTAGTCAGTTCAGGTCTAAATATGCCTGCTCCACCTAGCTCGATCCAACCCATCTCGGGGTGATGCGCGTCTAATTGTACGGAAGGTTCGGTGAAGGGATAATAATCCGGAAGGAATCTGACTTTATCTGCGCCGGCGAATTCAATTGCAAACTGCTTCAAGGTGCCGAGCAAATTCCTGAAAGTGAGTCCGTCTCCAACTACGATTCCTTCTACTTGATTGAACTCAATTGCATGGGTTGCGTCAATAACATCTGGGCGATAACAGCGAGCAATAGCGAAGTATTTTCCATCTTGACAGCCTTGTCCGAGCCATCTTGCTGAAAGTGCTGTACCGTGAGCTCGCGGAGTTAACTGTCTGGCTTTTTCAGGATTCCAGGAATACAACCAAGAGCCTTCGTGAGATTTCTTAACTGCTGCGAGTTGCTTCTTATTCTTTGGCAAGTCTCCTTGCTTTGGATATTTCAAAGTATATGTATCTGTCCATTCCCGCGCAGGATGATTCTGCGGCTGGAAAAGTGCGTCAAAGTGCCAGAATTCTGTCTCAATTAGAGGTCCGTTCATTTCTTTGAAACCCAGTTCTACTAATTTAGCTCTGGCATCATCCAAGAAAGCTAGATATGGCTGCTTCTTGCCAGGATAAATAGCAGGTACGCCGGCTTCAACATCATATCTTCTAAATGGCTGCTTCTTCCAATCGCCTGAGCGAATAATAGCTGGAGTTATCAACCCGATTCTTCTCCCAGAAGGAACATTCTCAGCAACTTGCTTACCTAATTCAGTAATTTTGAAGCTAATTTCTTGCTTCTCAACTTCCTTGACTAGCTGCTTCCGCTTTTTCAGCTCCAAATAAGCATGTAAATCCTGTGGTTCGATATTATCCAACGCTAGCTCGCCTTTCTGAGCTAGAATTAGGAGGAATTTTCCTTCCAGAGTTATTTTAGTTGATCGACCATAGGAAGTTATGCTCAGGACGCCTTTATTGATGTTAATCGCGCTGCGCTTTTTGAGATAGCCGAGTGCGAATCTAAGCTCATCTGCAGAAAGAAACCTTCTTAGTTGCTCCAGAGTTTTTGGTCCTTTCTTCAGAAGAGCGATTAACTTAATTTCCGGCAGAGACGCCTTGACGTATCGCTTTCCTAGAATATCTAGTGTAGCAAATTTCTTCTTAATCTTGGTTGTCTTGATCAGCCCTTTGTTTTCTAACCACATGCCTGCGCGTAGGAATTCTATTGGCTTAAGCGACTTGATTTCTCTAATTCGGTCTGCGCTTTTTTTCTTAAAACTCTTTAGAACGACTATCTCATTATCCTGTAGCATTTCAGCTATTTTCTTAATATCCGTCATGTTAATCTCCTAACTGCTCATCTAATAAAAACTTTAGCTTTGCTATAAATTTCTTTGCAAATTCTAAGGATAACTTTGCATCCTCCACAGATACAATTTTACCGTAATATTTGATTCCGTTTCGCTTTTGTCTTAATTTATCGAAAATGTTTATTTCGGTAGAATTTATTTCCTTAAATCGCGCTAAGTAAGATATTACGGCTTCGTGCGAATAGGATTTATAGCCTTGTAATGCTAGTTCAGCTTCTGCGAGCTCTTTCAGTGCTTCATAGGTGTTTTCTACCAAATATTTTGCTTCAGACGCAACTGGCTTGAATTTTTTTTCTGCTATATGAAGGCGATCTAGACCACTAATGATTAAAGAACGGGCCAGAGCCTTATTTGGTGCGCGTTTGAACACCTTCCCTTCTTTATACCATTCTTCAAAGGATTTTATCAATATACCCCTCCAATACTACTCCGTTTACTAGATTAAGTTTAAATTCTTTGCTAACCTGCTTGAGATCCGGAGTATGTATGCTAATTCTACGAGCTAGCTTCTTTTCAAACTTCCTTAGATTAAACGTTGATCTAGCACTACTAAGTATAGCAAGGTCTATATCTGATTCTTCCCAGTCTACGCCTTCTGCATAGCTACCAAATAATACTACTGCTCCATTAATACTCATAGATTCAGATAAATAATCAACTAATCCACATTCATAAAGCTGTTTTAAGTTATTAAGTCGCTTAAGTCGCTTAAAGTAACTGCTATCTTTATTAGCTCGCACTTCATCTAGAACCACTGTTTTGTTTCTTCTTACTAAATTCTCCTTAACGAGTAATTCAATTAATCGTGATACTGTCGGCGCGGAGATACTGAGTATACGAGCTATCCCCCTAATATGAAACTTCTTCGTAGGATACTGGAAGAAAAGCTCGAGTATTTTCTGAATGTTAGATTTCTTTAACATGTGTTTTATTAATATTACAACTGTTATATAAATCTTCCGCTATCTACAGGGGAAAACTTATGCTAGCGAATAGGTACTTAAAAACAAGTATCCGCTTTGTATGAAGTTTACGGTTTGCTTATGCAAACCATTTTGACTCGGCTAAATGCAGCGAATTGAGCTGAGCTACCAGTCCATGCTAATATATTTTCTTGTCCATTTCATAAGTTCATTGAATTGCTCGGGCAAGAGCGCTTGCGGTCCATCGCATAGTGCGCAAGCCGGATTATTGTGTACTTCTACTTCTAATCCATCAGCACCTGCAGCAATTGCTGCTCGAGCAATAGGAATTACTAGCTCGGGCCTGCCAGTACTGTGACTTGGATCTGCAATTACTTTCCCAGCACATCCTAACTGTTGCATAATTGGAATTATATTTACGTCAAAGGTATTTCTACAAGAGTTATATGCTGGTTGAATCCCCCGTTCACAGAACCATACGTGCTCACGGTTAACTCCTTCGAATACTAAATAATCTATCGCGCCCTTAATCTCTTCTACTTTTGCACACATTCCCCGCTTAAGCAAGACATATTTATCAGGTAACTTAGCCATTACTCTGCCAACTTCCTTTAATAATGCGTAATTCTGCATATTTCTACTTCCGATTTGCAAGACATCTATATGTTGTGCAACGCGTTCGACATTTCTTTGATCCAATACTTCTGTAACTAAACACAAGCCAGTTTGATCTCTTGCTTCAACAATCCAATCTAAACCTTGTTCTCCAATTCCTTGAAACGAATCTGGATTTGTTCTTGGTTTGTATATCATAGCTCGCAGATAACTAGCACCTGCTTCTTTTACATGATCTGCTATTTCCAATATTTGTTCTCTCGACTCAACCGCACAGGGTCCTGCAATTACAGTTATTTCCTTCTCCATTTTCATTTACCTCCTACAGCTCTCAATTGATTTGAGATCATCACTCCGATTTCAGTCAACTTACATTCTCCATTCCAACTCACAAGTTTGATTTCTCGTAATTCCCGCAAGTTGTTCCATAACGCAGATTTAGAACAATAAAGCTTCTCAGATAAATTGACTACAAATCGAATAGGAGTAAGAGCTGTATTCGACAGCTCGCATAGAATTATTTCTTGCTTCGCAGTTAGTCTTCGCTTAGCAATATTGATTATGGAATCGAAAAGAATGTGGTAACTAATTAAACCGATACTGACCGACGCTAGTCACGCCAGCCCCTCCAGGTCTATTAGTTCTCATAGTATAGAATATAACACTTTGATTTAAAAAGATTTCCAAGCAGAATGAAATTCCGCGTGGCCAACAAAACTCCTTCGGATTTTTGTCTGGTGTGCAGGAAAAGTTAGAGCGTTCAACATAAGCTTTTTAAGAATTTACTTATTGATTACTATGGCGATAAATATGAATAATGATGAATTTATAAAAATGACTGCTTTCTGCAGCGGAAAAACAGTTCCCGTATCTACTAAACTTAAATTTAGAGTACAACCTTATAGCGAACACGCATACGGGCATTTACAGACATACATGGACAATCTCTCTGGTGCGCTGAATGCCCTAGATTGCTTACCTGAAGAGATTAGCGGACTACCTGCAAGATTAAAGAACACTATTAAAAAGGACGTTCTAGATCGTGAAGTTAACGCATATAAAACATTAGTTTTAGAAGGCACACTCACGCTTCCTGATTTACTCAACAGAGTAGAGGAGCTTGGCTGGGATGCAACGATAGTTGCTGGAGAACATAATATTATAACTCCGGATACTCAAGATAGTAAGGGATTTACAGGTTATGTCCGATTAAGCTGCAATAAACAACTAGCTGAGCGTATGAGACACAATAAATCAGGTGCACCCTATTGGATCGGAGACACAAGATTCGTTAGGTAGCGCCAAACTTTCTTTATTTTATTAAATTATCGTCTAAAAAGCATTAGTGGCCCGGGCCAGATTCTCTACGCCTCTGGAGTTCGCTTTCTCTTTTTCCCCAGGGTTTTTCTCTTTCTGGAAAGAGAAAAAGGCTGTTTGAACTGGCGACCTCCCGATTATCAGTTTCGTCGCTCTTTCTAGAGAACGGGCGCTCTAACCAGGCTAAGCCACCGGGCCATGAAATTAAGAGCTTGGAGAGCTTTAAAAGTATTTTGCTGCCATCAAACATTTTAAAAATAATAATGTAGCAGCGAGGATATGGATATAGAACTATCTGAACGTGAGCGAAGTATATATCGCAAATTAGGCTACTTAGAGCAAATGGGAACAGCACGAGCTCCTAGAACAGAGTTTTACTTAATTAAAACAGCAATCAATGACTGCAGAGTTCCGAGTGAGATATCTGAAAGCTTAATCGCTCGAGTTAATAATTTATTTGAAGAATATTGGGGACCGGGCGCGTCAATAGACGCTTTGGCACTTACTAAGACGGGATTCGGAGCAGATTTGCAGCTAATTGATAAATCCTATGCGCCACAACTCTTAAGCGAATTTCCTACCGCAGAATTCTATCGATATTTAAACAAAACGATGCACGCTAAGCCAGTTCTATTTATGAAGCTAGCTTATCAAAAATATATACTAAAAGAAGTTTCTCCGGACTTCGAATTAAAGTACAATCCGCTTAAGGATGCTGAGCATCGTCCAGAGGCTTTCTTCAGAAAGATAAATGGAAATACACTCGGGTTCTTCGAGTTCATAAGCGATGAACCTGTCGATCGAACTAATTTATCTCATCTTGAGCAGTTAATCGATATTGGATTAAATTTCACTAGACGTAAGGAAAGCTATGATAATAATCCTAGCAATTTTGTTAATAGGGAAGGTCGAATATACTTTATAGATAGCGAAATCGGGCTACAATCGAATCAAAAACAAAACCTAATTTTAATGGGAAACCTACTTAATGTTATTGGCATAATTCCAGTATATACTCCTTTCAGATTTAATCATATCGAGCTAGTATATGATACAGTTAATTATCTTATCACTCGCTTGCCCGAGCAGTTATCTGGAGAAGAATTAACGGCGCTAGCTATCGATTCTAATTGCAGCTCAATAGAAGATATGCTAAATAAGTTCTCCGGAGCATTAAAAGATGTAGATAATATCGGAAAAGCTCTCTGCTGTTTTAGCTAATTAAGCTTTAAAAAGCATTTAAAAGCTTTGTGTATATTAGAGAACACGATCAACAGAAAACCTTTAATTGTAGTCTTGATTATATATAACAATGACGCGAATTGTCAACGTTAGGAGCAATTCGCGGATTACATAGCCGCTCTTTATGAGCATAATCCTAGCGCAATGTAATGCCAAGAAAAGTATTTACAAAAACACAGAACGTAGTCATATCTGCGGATATCTACGCAAGGCTAAATCTGGAATTTCTAGTCAGAAAGCTAGATGATATTTCTTATGATCCTGAAACTTTTCCTGGAGCTATCTTTAAAATCAAGAAGCTAAATGCATCTTTCTTGCTTTTCGATACGGGAAGGGTTATTTGTACTGGCACCCGCTCTTTTAAGGCTGCTAAAGAAGCTATTACTGAATTAACAAAACGATTGAGGAAGCTCAAAATTAGCATTACTAAGAAACCGACTATGCGCGTCACAAATATGGTAGCATCCGGAGCTGTCGGAGGCGTCCTAAACCTAAATCGCTTGGTTTTCAAGCTAGATAACACTGAATACGAACCCGAGCAGTTCCCAGGGCTAGTCTACCACATGCCCAAATCACATATTACTTACTTACTTTTTAGCACAGGAAAAATAGTTATAACTGGCGCTAGAACCGAAAAAGAAGTCAAAGATGCTCTCAAAATTCTAATAAAACAGCTAACTAAGCTAAAAGAGCTAAAAAAAGAAGTGCCAGCTAAGAAGGCTGTTAAGAAAAAGAAATAGTTCTATTCTAATTTTCCCTTAACATAATTTCTTACTGAACTCGCAAAATTAGTTGCTCCATCATATAATTTAGCGAATCTATGGCAAACTACGCTTGATCCTGAAAGCCAACTAGCACTTGACAAAGCATATATTGCCAGGTCTATTTCCCCTTGATTAAGATTAATAATTCCACTGACTGCGAATATACTTGCAGCAGTTATAAATAAGTACTTTCCTAATTTACAATTCGATAGACTAGCTGATCTAGATTTTATCACTTCATCGATATCTGCGATAAGATTTCCCGCTTGTTCGCCTTCAGAATATTTAATCAAATCACTCGCACAAGTACTAACTAAACCATCCAAGGTTTCTTGGTCTAATTCTTCTCCCAGTAGAGATAATCTCTGATTTATGTAAGGATCAAGTTCGCTGTTCATGTATTACCACTTCAGAGTAAAATTTAAAAGGCTTCCGCTAAGCTGAAAAATAGTAAAAAGTAAAGAAGTAAGCCGTACTATTTATGTACGACGGCGATACACATTCGCAGCTACCTTTTCCCTCATCAGCTTATCGCGATTCGGCAAAAGCTAGGCCAAAAATAAATTAAAAAAGTAAAGAATTGCGCCGTACTATTTATGTACGACGGCGATACACATTCCAGCTGCTACAGTTCTACCCATATCTCGGATAGCGAATTTGGATAGCTGTGGAATGTCTTCGTTCTTCTCGATTATTAGCGGTCTTGTTGGCTCAATTACAACTTCACCAGCTTCTCCGTTCTTTAGGAAATCTGGCTTCTCTTGTAATGTTGCTCCGGTTCGTGGATCGATTTTTTTATTAATTGCCTTGATCCTGCAAGAAACTTGTGCTGTGTTAACGTGGAACACTGGTGTGTATCCTGGTGTTAAAACAGTTGGGTGGTTAAGTACAATGATTCTTCCGGTGAATTCCTTGCAAACCTTTGCTGGATTTTTGCTAGCATCGCTGATAACATCTCCTCTCTTTGAGTCATTCTTACCGATTCCACGCACGTTGAGACCAACGTTGTCGCCAGGTTTAGCCTGAGGCATTTGCGAGTGATGCATTTCAATGGACTTAAGCTCTCCAACTTTGCCTGACGGCTGGAATAATAGCTTCTGTCCCACTTTAAGTAGACCAGTTTCGACCTTACCACATGGAACTGCTCCGATACCGGTGATGCTAAAAACATCTTGAACAGGCATTCTAAGTGGAAGTCCAGTAGGTAGCTCAACAGTTTTTAATGCATTTAGAGCTTCCAATAGAGTAGGACCACCATACCATCCGAGCTTATCTGATTTCTTAACAATATTCTCTCCGGGAAGAGATGCTAGCGGTACGAATAATATCTCATTTGGATTGTATCCAATTCCGCCGAGAAGCTTTACAACATCATCCTTTACTTTGTTGAATTTAGCTTCATCAAAATTGACCATATCCATCTTATTGACAGCTACGATTAACTGAGCTACACCAAGAGTCTTGGCTAAGAAAGCGTGCTCTTTAGTTTGCTCCATTACCGAATCATTAGCTGCAACTACTAAAACAGCTGCATCTGCTTGCGATGTACCTGTAATCATGTTCTTAATGAAGTCCTTGTGTCCAGGTGCATCAATTATTGTGAAAAAGTGCTTAGTGGATTCGAATTTCTTGTAAGCAAGATCAATCGTAACTCCTCTCTCTTGCTCTTCCTTTAGATTATCCATTACAAAAGCGAACTCAAAACCAACCTTTCCAAGGTCTTTTGCTTTTTCTTTTAGCTTTCGCAGGGTCTGCTCGTCGATTGCTCCACTCTCGTACAGCAATCGTCCTACAGTTGTACTTTTACCATGGTCTACATGACCGATAAATACTAGGTTCAAATGTGGTTTTTCTGCCATAATATAATACCTTCCTTTGATTATAGTGATTTTTACTAGTAGAGTATGCATTAAAAGGTTTTTGGTTAGTCTGTATGGGTTGAAAACGAGCTTCCACCAACTATCTTTATAAATGCCATTTTCTTTCTCTTAGAAAGAGAAAGAAACTAGGCGTCCAAAGAAAGAGAAAAAGTCTAGCTCGCTTCGCTCGAAAATAGAGGTGATCATAACTAAACCATTACTTCCCACGTTAAAAGAACGAAAGCGTTTTAGTACCCACCCTTTTCTCGCCATCTGTATCAGATTGGCTCCAAAAGCGTGGACGGAAAAAACCAGTAAACGAGGTAAAGCCAATTAAACCATTACTGCCTACTTTAAAAGAACGAAAGCGTTTTATACTTTTCAGGCTCTTCACTAAAGCAAGAGTAGATAAGAGAGATGTTAAGGAGCTAGTCACGAAAGCTGGCTTGCAATTTCTCGGCGAATTAGGTATGGCAAAATCAGGCTTTCAGTTCATGCCAGAAACTTGGAAAGATCAAGAAATGACTGGAATAATCAAAGTCGGACACAAATACGTAGACGAAGCTAAATCCGCGCTGATACTAATAAAAAAAGCTAAGGGCGAGCCAGCAAGTATTAGCTGCGAGAAGGTTTCGGGAGTAATTGGGAAGTTAAAATGATAGAAACAGCAGTTCAACCAGCGTATCTTGGAAGATTTATTGTACATACTGACTCCCCAATAAAACGGCTAGTCAAAGCATTCGACGAAGAGCCCCTGTATATACAAACGAAACCTACACTCGTGAGAGTAGAGATAAGTGTTGTGATAAATTATTCGGGCGCCGATCCAGATACATTCCCTGTCAAAGTTACGCCTATCTTACAATACGGCAAAGACGGGCTTTATCATACGCATATATATACTCGCGCGCAGAGTCTAGGAGCGATAGAGCAGCACTTAGATGAAGATACCGAAGTTCGAGATATTCAATCTGCCAAGAACGATGATCTTGGTTTTATATGCTGCTATGTGCAGAATAAAGCTCTTGATACAATACTCAAGGGGATGGGTCCAAGTATGTTATGCGGACCCGGAAGAATTATAGATAGTTGAGGATCTTTTAACTAAATAGGTGAAATAAAATGCAATTTGTACCAAATCAAGTAATGGGATATGATAGAGCAATTACAATGTTCAGCCCAGACGGGCGTTTATTACAAGTAGAATATGCTAAAAAAGCTGTCTCGCTAGGAAGAATGGCGCTGTGCGTTGCTTTTAAGGACGGTATTCTTCTAATGGCAGATAAACATCGCGAGGATAAGCTAGTTATTGCGGAGTCGGTTAAGAAACTTAGCAGAATTAACTCAAATATTCTAATTACAGCGGCCGGATATCTAGCAGATGCAAGAATTCTAACAAAAAAATGCAGAGTTAGAGCCCAACAGCATAAAATAACTTACGGCGAAGAAATGGACGTCGAAGGGATTGCTAAATACGTTGCAGATATAGAGCAAGCATATACGCAGTATGGCGGAATACGGCCATTCGGAATATCTCTATTAATTGGCGGATATGATTCAAAAGGACCGCAGGTATTCCTACTTGAACCTACTGGAACTTACTTTCAATATAAAGCTAAAGCTATTGGGATGAACGCTGACGAAACAAATAAGTACTTTGAAGCTAATTACAAAGGAAAATTAGACGCTAACGGAGCCATTAAACTGGCTATCGGTGCATTTAAAAAAGCTCTGGGCAAGGATTTCTCTAGCGAAAAACTAGAGACAGCGATAGTTACTAAAGACGGAATAAAAGGAATTCCTAGCAGTGAGCTGAAGAAATATTAGTATGTCATTTACACAACAATATTACGTTAAAGAGAGACTTTCTCTTAATCTTGCGCGTTTGAAGAAAGGCGGAAAGAAATTCGAGATAATAATCGAAGATCCAGATAAAGCTCTAGAACTTAGAGAAGGGAAAGACGTAAATATTCACGACGTTCTGCAATCCGAAGAGATTTTCTCAGATGCTAAAAAAAGCGAGTTAGCTAAGGAAGCTGATATTCAACAAACATTCAACACCGTTGATCCGTTAGAAGTAGCTAAAAAAATAATCCGAAAAGGAGAAGTACAGTTAACTGCTGAATACCGAAAGAAACTATTCGATCAGAAAAAACGCAAAATTATAGAATATATTCATCAAAATGCAATTGATCCAAAGACTCGGCTTCCGCATCCGGTCAAAAGGATAGAACTTGCTTTTGAAGAAGCTAAGATTCATATTGATGCGTCAGATACAGTAAGCTGGCAAGTAGATAGAATAATTCCTAAATTGCAGCCAATTCTGCCGATCTCCTTTTCAAAGATGCGCCTGAAAGTAGTCATTCCAACTAAATACGCTGGACATGCTTACGGTTCTCTCAAGGGAAAATATAATCTCATAAAAGAAAAATGGCTAAACGATGGTGCTGTAGAATTCGAAGCTACAGGATCTGCAGGATTAAAACGTGAATTTATCGATCTAGTAAATAAATTAACAAACGGCGAAGCAGAAATTAATGATCTTGGAGAATAAAATGACTAATAAAGTAATTGTAAAAGATAGAGAAATAGTAATTCCGGGAGATATTCTAGCAGAAGGGCTTGATTATCTGCCTTCCGGAAGAGCATTCAGAGATAAAGACAAATTATATGCCTCGAGCATGGGTTTAGTTAATATCAAAGGAAGAGTGATTAAAGTAATCCCGCTAGCAGGAAAGTATTTACCTGCGGAGATGGATGCAGTAATTGGAACAATCGTAAGCACAGGCAAGCATGGCTGGCAAGTAAATATCAATGCGCCGACTAAAGCAGACCTAAATATTTTAGATGCATCGAACTCATATATTGATAAACGAAGAGCTAAACCAAGTGACTTCTTCCAAAAAGGAGATATAGCGTTTGCAGGAGTAGATAAAATATCTGAGAACGGCTACGTTAGCATAACAATGAAAGGCGGAATGTATAAAAAGCTAATTGGCGGAGTAACTATATCCATCTCTCCGACTAAAATTCCAAGAGTTATTGGCAAACAAGGGAGCATGATTAAAACGCTAAAGGATAAATCCAAATGCGATATTCTTGTAGGACAGAATGGAATCGTATGGATGAAAGGAGAACCTGAAATGCTATTTAAACTAACTAAGGCAATAAAATTAATAGAAAAGGAGTCGCACACCTCTGGTTTGACAGAGAGGATTACTAAATTACTGGGAGGTAAGAAGTAAAATGACTCAAATTAAAAATTCGCGGATTTTACTTTCAATGTACTTGGAGGTGAAAAAGTAAAATGGGAGGAACTGGAGGACCAGATAAATTAATTGTCAACGGAAAGCGGCTAGATAGTAGAAAGCTAGACGAACTAAGACCTTTAACAATAAAAGCAGGAACCATACCTAATGCAGAGGGTTCATGCGAGCTGCAAATGGGTGAAACAAAAGTAATCGCCGCGGTTTATGGACCAAAAGAAGTTCTGCCAAGACATTTAGAAGAATCAGATAGAGCTTACTTAAGCGCATATTATGATATGGCGGCATTTTCAACCACTGACCGCTGCCGACCAGGACCAGATCGGAGATCTAAGGAGATCGCTAAGGTAATGAGAGATGCTCTTGCTGCATCAATCATATTAGAAAAATATCCTCGCACATCAATAGCAGTGTACGTGGAAGTCATAAATGCTAACGCTGGAACAAGATGTGCAGCAATAACTGCTGCGGCCGTAGCGCTAGCAGATGCGGGAATTGAAATGCGAGACATGCCAATCGGAGTCGCAGGCGGAAAAGCAGATGACACAGTCATCTTAGATTTAGACAATCAGGAAGACAACTTCGGGCAAGCAGATGTACCGCTAGCAATACTACCCCGAACCAAAGAAATCAGTCTACTTCAGATGGATGGTCACTTAACTAAAGATGAAATAAAAACAATATTTTCAATGTGCAGCAAGGCTTCAGATAATATACAGAAAGCGCAGAAAGAAGCATTGCTAGCAAAATATGGACGTGAAAAGAATGAGTAATAGTTTAAAAGATTATACCTGCAAGTTATTAGAAAAGAATATGCGAGAAGACGGAAGAAAACCAATGGACTTTCGAGAGATATCTATTGAGAATAATCCGATAAAAAACGCAAACGGGTCTGCAAGAGTAAAACTTGGGGACACTGAAGTAATTGTCGGAATTAAATTAGATGTTGGATCGCCGTATTCTGATTCTCCCGAAAGTGGAGTATTGATCTCAAGCGCTGAATTGACGCCTATCGCTTCGGTAGATTTCGAACCTGGTCCACCAAGAGAAAGAGCTATAGAGCTAGCAAGAGTAACTGACCGAGCAATAAGGGAATCAAAAGTAATTGACTTCAATAAACTATGCATAACTCCTAAAGAAAAGATATGGATGGTTTTCTTAGATATATATCCGATTAATGATGATGGTAACCTATTTGACGCAGCAGTAATTGGAGCAGTAGCAGCACTTTACAATACTGTCTTTCCGAAATACGATGAAAAGGAAGAAAAAGTACTGCACAAAGAGCTTACTAAAACAAAATTACCGCTAAGTTGTAAGCCAATTATGTGCACATTCTATAAAATCGAGGATAAATATATCTTGGATGCAAACGCTAGAGAAAAGAGCATATCTGACTGCAGAGTATCAATAGGAACATTGGATAAAAAAACAGTATGTGCGATGCAGAAAGGCGGCGAGGGAACTGTAACTTCTGAAGAAATCCTCGACCTAATATCCGAAGCTTTTAAAAGAGGAGACGAAGTTAGAAAACTAATTAAATAACTGAATTCCCGAGAGGGTATTCGGAGTTCCTCTCTTTCGGAGAAGAAATAAAGCAAAATGAGATTTACTAAATACGAGATAGCTAGAATAATTGGAGCAAGGGCGCTCCAATTAGCAATGGGTGCGCCATTAATGATTAAACGACCGAAAGACGAATTTAATACTATTCGACTAGCTAAACAAGAGTTAGAAAAAGGTGCATTACCGCTTACAATTAAGCGACCTAAGCCAATAAAGCTAGAAGTACAAAAATAGCGCATTTGAACCAATAAACAGAAATTCCTGAGATCCGCTATTTCAATCGCAGCAAGCTGCGTGGTTTTACGCGAATCTCCGAAGCGTAATTTCAGTAATTATTTTTCCGGGAAACCACAGCAAGCTGTGGGGTTTTAGACCCAGAAAAATAATAAAAAGATTTTTATACCCTCCTTCTTAACTAAAATTCAATGGCGACAGCAGAAAAACTATTAGTTCCTTTAGAAAAATACTTGTCTAGCGGAGTCCATATTGGTACGAAATTCAAGACAAAAAGCATGGCTCCATTCATATACAAGATCAACCCTGCTGGATTGTCGGTCTTAAATGTACAAAAAATCGATGAGCGTTTAGATATTGGTGCTAAATTTCTAGCACAATTCGAGCCGAAAGACATTCTTATAGTATCTCGAAGGGAAAATGGATGGAAAGCTGCGAAAAAGTTCGCTACTTTAATCGGAGCAAAATGCTATACTGGGCGTTATCCCGCTGGAGTTCTAACTAACCAGCAACTCAGCACATTTATCGAGCCGAAGGTCATCTTAATCACAGATCCTTGGCCAGATAAGAACGCTACCGTTGACGCTAAGAGCATTGGAATTCCAATTGCTGCACTCTGCGATTCAAATAATACAACTCAGAATATTGACCTAGTTATTCCATGTAATAATAAGGGAGCTAATTCGCTCGGACTAGTCTATTGGATATTAACTAATCAATATCTAAAACATAAAGGAATCCTTCCAAAAAACAAGGAAATCGATGTCCCGATCTCGGAATTTTGCGCTTAGATTATTGCGACGATTTTGGCATTAATTCTGCACGTATTTCTTTAAGTACAATTACTGCAACGGCTAATAAAATCGGTCCGATAAATACGCCGATAATTCCTAACAGCCTTAAACCGCCAAGGATACCTACAAAAACAATTAGCGGATGAACTTCTGCCCGTCTACCTATTAAATAAGGCCTGACTATATAATCGAGAATGCTAGCAAGCACTAATCCGTAGGTTAATATCCCTAAACCAGAGAAAGTATTTCCTTGTAGCGTGATAAAAATACCTATTGGCAAATAGACTAAATATGGCCCAAGAACCGGCAGTACAGAAAGAAGTCCAGCCATAATACCAACTAAAAGCGGATAAGGTAATCCAAATATATAAAATCCAACTCCAGCTAATATTCCTTGAAGCATACCAATAACCAATTGGACATGTACAAACGCGTCAGCATATCTATGCATATTGCGAATAATTGTCTTTCGTTTCGCCTCGGAAAACGGGAGAAGGCTTGAGCCCCACTTAAGTATAACATCCCCATCTCTGAGCAAGTAGAAAAGAGCTATAAAGAATATTAAGAAGGATAAAGCTAAGCTAGGGAGAGTATAAAGCATGCCGGACAAAGAACTAATTGTTTTGGATACGAATTGTCTGAGAATATCTTCTACTGTCGGTGAGATTGCTTCTAGCGGTAATCTCGAGATATATTGATATATTTTCGCGAATTCATTTAGAATAATAGTAATTCCGTAATATGCTGCTAATACTGTCAAAGATAAGGCAATAGTAGTAATTACAACTGCTGCTCCGTTTTCGTTTATTTTCTTTCTCAGTCGTTTGTATAAAGGATAAGTCAAATAAGCAAGCAAAGCTGAAAAAGCGATAATGCCAAAGTAAGGCTGGATAATTAAAAAAATAATAGCCACAGCTACAATAAGAGCTATTATCTGAGGTAGCTTGTCTTCTAGTTTCACGATTAAAAGTATACTTCAAACTATAAAGGCTTTTCTACTTATTAGTACAGCGATATTCGTTTATTTCAAAACATCTGGCAGCTCAGCAACGCTAGCAATAACATGTGTGGGCTTCTCAGCCCATAATTTCTCGAAACTACTTACTCCGGTCAACACGCCAACGGAATGTACTCCCGCAGCTTTTGCAGCTTGAATATCATAAATCGTATCTCCGATGAAATATTCAATATGTGAGGCTATATACTCCTTAACATTATTTATAGCATCAGGAGCTGGCTTGGGATTCTCAACTTCATCTTCGCCAATGATCAATCGAAACTTCTTCGGATCTATTCCGCCGGCTTTTGCTAGCTGTATTATGTCTGCATGATTATTCGTAGAAATAAGAACGAGAATATACTTATGCGACAAAACCTCAATAATTTCAGCAGCTCCCAGTATTGGCTTAATTAATTTCCTGCATTTTGAGATAAGAATCTCCTTCTGATCATTAGTACACTGCGCTAGCTTACGAACAGATAGCTCAGGATGAACTTTCCGAATCAAATCTTTTGAAGGGATACCCATTAATGCGTATAATTCCTCAGTTGTAATATCAGCAAGCTTGTTTTTCTTAAATGCTAGCTTATATGATTCTACATGTGCTTCTTTTGAGTTGATTAGCGTACCATCTAAATCAAAGCACAGGATATGTTTCTTTCGGAGCAACATACAAGAATATTAATTAGTAGATATAAAAAGCTATCAGATAACACTCACCAATACTCACACATATTTAAATCCAAGGGAATCTTCCTTAGTTGTATGGCTAAAATACCAACGCCTGCACAAGAATTTGAAGCCAGCAAGGACTTGGCGGATTTTGCGGTAAGACATGCTATAAAACTCGGTGCTACTTATGCTGAAGCAAGGATGGATCATTACTGGGGGGAAGCTTTTGCTTTAGAGAATGGGGATTTCATTTTATCTGCGTTTGATAATATAGTTGGTGTCGGCCTAAGGCTGCTAGTAGACAACTCTCTCGGATTTGTTACTCTTAATGCAACAGATCGCTACGCAATGAAGAAATTAATAGCAAATGCAATTAGATCTGTCAGATATTCTGCAAGATTAGTAAGAGAACCCCTTCAATTGAGCAAGGAAAAATCTTACACTAAGAGCTATTTTGTTCCTCAAAAGCAACGCCTCGACGAGATATCTCCGGCAGACATAACAAATTACATGAAAGATATCGATAGCGAACTAGTAAACTCTAAGTTAGATGTCACTGGCCGAATGCTAGATGTTATACACTCAATAACTCGAAGATACTTCTACGATTCTGACGGTTCAAGAATAGAATTTGAGAAACCCTTAATTGATTTTAATTATTTTATAACAATAGGTAAGGGAGCGGATAGTGCCCAGAGATACTCGCAGACCTCTCTAAGTGCTGGCGGTGAAGCCTATGCTAGCTTAGATTTAAAGAACAAGATACTGGCTGACGCGAAAATACTCTCAGAAATTATAAAAAAAGGCGTCAAACCGCCAAAAGGAATTATTGATGTTGTTATAGCGCCGGAAGTCACTGGAATAGCTGTACACGAAAGCGGTGGTCATCCGTATGAAGCAGATCGGATATTCGGACGCGAAGGCGCACAAGCAGGAGAATCATTTATTACTAAAGAAATGATCGGAAAGAAAATTGGAAGCGACGTAGTGACTATCGTAGATGATCCAACAATCCCAAATTCCGCAGGATTCTTCTTATTCGATGATGAAGGAGTACCCGCTCAAAGAAAAGTGCTAATGAAAAACGGTGTGATTAGCGGATTGCTGCACAATCGAGAAACTGCTAGAGTAATGAATCTTCATAGCAATGGATCAGCTAGAGTCGAGGATTTTAATTACGAACCGATTGTAAGAATGTCAAACACCTTCATGCTGCCCGGAAAACATACTGAAAACGAGCTAATCTCTGGAGTAAAGAAAGGTGTTTTCATAAAATCCTTTATGGAATGGAATATTGATGACTTACGGATAAATCAAAAATACGTAGGAAATGAGGCTTACTTAATTGAAAATGGACGGCTGACTAAATTAGTTAAGAATCCTGTTTTAGAAATGAACACTGTTGACTTCTATAGTTCAATAGATGCAATAGGAAAGCGAGTAGAATTTAGCTCTGGTACTTGCGGAAAAGGCGAGCCAATGCAAGGAGTGCCAGTATGGATGGGCGGTCCAGCAGCTAGACTGAGAAAAATAAGATTAGGTAAATAATATGAAAAATGAATGGTTTTTCGTCCAGCTTTTGCCGAGCCCGCTACCTTCGATCTCTCGAAGGCACGAGGAACTCTGTTCCGACGTGAGGTGCGAGGGAAAAGGTGGGGATCTAGGCGGTCCAGCAGCTAGATTACGGAGGGTTAGATTAGGTAAATAAGATGTTGACGATAAAACAAACTCAAGATTATGTATTAAAAAAATTATTGCTGATGGGGGCAGATGACGTCGTCGTAGGTTCGCAGCTAGATAATTATACTCAGATAAAATTTGTAAATAACGCAATAGCTGCGACTAAACATTGGTCGAGTGTAGGTATTTCCGTATTTATGGCTGAGAAGAAGCGGATAGTTGGTACTTCTATCTCTGGCGCGTCTAAAACATTAATTGATAAATCTCTAAAGAGATTGTGGACCTTAGCTCATCTCGTACCGCCGTCTGAAGATTATTACCGTATTGCGAGGGGTCCGTTTAAGTACAAAGAGCTTAAGAAAACTTTTGATAAACGAATAATGAATCTGGGAAACAAGGGCGTTGATATGATAGAAAGTTTTATGAATCTAGCAATAGAAAATGGCGCAAGCCGATCTAGTGGAGCACTTTACTTCGGAGATACGCATTCAAGAATTATAACTTCGAATAATGTAGACGCACGAGATAAAGGCACGCTAATAAATCTATCAGATAGAATTTTCGCGTCAAAAGATGCTTCAGTTCATAAAGTATGTGCAGCGAGAACGCTAGCTGACTTCAATCCAAAAAAGAGAATAATTGAGGGTGCTCAAATCGCAAAACTCGCTCAGAATCCGCTAGCAGGAAAAAGCGGAAAATTTGACGTCATCTTTGATCCGCTTGCATTCGGTAGCATCGCAGACGAAGTAATGCTATCTGCTTGCGCGTCTGCCGCAGAAGGAGGTTATTCCTTCCTTAAAGATAAATTAGGTGAAGAGATTGCAAGTAATAAAGTTACATTCTACGATGACGAAACTTTTCCGGGAGGGTTAAATTCAAGAAAATTCGATCAAGAGGGCTCGCCAGCAGATAAGACACTTGTTATAGATAAAGGTGTGTTAAAGACTTATTTGCATAATACTTCCACTGCTTGGAAATATACTGCAGAGACTACGGGAAATGCTGGGCTAGTGGCTCCTGAACCAACGAATATTATACTCGCGCCAGGGAAGCACACTTTAGATGGATTAGCAGCTAAAGTAAAACGAGGATTATACATTTCTAACTTATGGTACACTCGATTCTCTAACTATGAAAGCGGAGAATTCTCAACAATCCCTCGCGATGCTATTTTTTACATCGAGAACGGAAAAATAAAACATCCAATCAAGCAAATTCGAATCAGTGACAACATGCTAAGAATACTAAAAAACATTGTAGCTATTGGAAAAGACTCTCAAAATATAATCGGCTGGGAAGTTGAAGTTCCAGTTCGTACACCACATGTTTTAATTAAAGATGTTAACATAACTCGCTCTGTTCAGAAAGCCATGCCGAAGACTGCTCCGGACTAATATTGTCATATCAACACTATTATTCACTCGAAGATATAAATCTTTATAAATAGTGTATTTCTTACAATTAATTAGATTAGAATTGCACTAGTTCCACTTGAAGTGCGCCCAAATAAAGCGCACTTTTTTGTTGAGAGCGTTAGTGTAATAATAACATTAAATAATGCTGAAAGACGCATTTGGAGGAGGCTCATAAAATGACTAAAAAAATAATAAGCGCTGCCTACTTTAAGGCAGCTCCAACTGAATATGTATACCACCTACGAAACAGTAAGATAATACATGAAGGCAAGGGACAGGGATTCTGGTGCAATGCAAGAAAGGATAATATCCTGCTAATCCCAATGAGCGAGTGGGATGATCCATTCGCTGTGATCCATCGCTGCAAAGATAACCAAGATGTAAGCATAGATGGGAAAGTACTCTATCAAATAACTACCCCTATAAAATTTATAGAGAACTTTAATTACTCCATTAATCCAGTAACTCGGGAGAGATATACAACAGACAGCGAGAGACTTGTGAATAGAATAATAGACTTGGTTTCAGATAGCTTAAGAATGCAAGTTCGTGAGATAAGTCTTGATGATCTATTAAATGAAAAGGAAGAACTTGGAAGCGCAGTAAAGTATGATATCACTCAAAGAGTAGGAGAATGGGGAGTTGCATGTAATGGAATTTATATCTCTAGGATCGCGCCAACATCTCCTGAATTAATAGACGCACTAGAAGCACCTTATCGAGAACAGAGACTTTTAGCAGGAGAAATAGAAAAATTAGCAAGGAGCAATAAAACTGCTCAAGAGAGACATAAAAATAGATTAGAAGACCTAAAGAGAGATAAGACAGAATACGAAGCAAAATTGCTAACTCTCGCTGCTAAGGAGAAAAGTGAATTAGCTACTGCGAGAATTTCTGCAGAGACTGAGAAGATAAGATACTCTGCGTTAGCAGAAGTACCTGCGCAAGTTCTATTTACTGACACACTAAAGAGAGTCGCGCATATAACTCTCACACCAGACCTCTTCGAAGCTATTACTGGACAAGGAGGTAACCGGAGATGAGTATAGCAGTCGCCGCTGCTATTTTTTATACAATAGTTAGTGTCCCAGGAACATTAACAGGAGAAAGTAAAATGCTAAAAACAAAACTAGGAGCATATGATGTAGATACACAAGATGACTTTATGCGCAGTACAGGCGCTTTGCCTGTCCCAAACGCAGAACAAATAACGCCTAACTTAGAAAAACTCACGAACTACTTTTCTAATACTTCTGGAATCGTGAGGTTCAAATCCAAAGATAGACATTTCGGAACAGAGGAATGGAAACCATATGAAGGCGAGTTAGCTAAATGGGCAGGTCTCTTTCCAATGCACTGCGAAAGTGGAACTAATGGGCAAGAGAACATTCCTGAGACAGCCGTAGAAGAAATAATAATCGAGAACACTTCGCCGATTCAAGAAATAAGACAGTATACTTCTACAGAGCTGGATGCGATTATAAATTCTAGAGAAGCAATTACTTTTGAAAAACAGAGCTATTCTGTCTTTCCAACTGATGACTGTCCTGGCGGAAACAAATATGCCGAACAAATCATAGAGCATTCTGGAGTAACAGACTTTATCGTATATGGCGTAGCAACAAATATCTGCGTAGAAGCAGCTGTTATGGGTTTACTTGATAGCGGAAAGAATGTGCACCTTGTAACTGACGCAATACAAGGTATTGATATACAGCCAGGCGATGTAGATACTTCCCTACAAAAGATGTATGCCGCGGGTGCAAAACCAATAACAACGCAAGAAGTTCTTGAAGGCAAATTAGCAGGGAATATATAGGAAACTAAAATGAGAAGACGAAGAGAAATACCAAAAATGATTCGCCACAGAGGACTAGAATCAGATAGCTTTACTCCCTTACCAACAGGCAAGGAAGCTAACATGCTCTACAACCCTTTCTGGGGAAATTTTGGAATACCAAGCGAAATACCTATCACTCCCCTACCAATAGGAAAGTACGCGGTCATCATAACTGATCCCACTTTATATGACGTCGTTACAGAAGAAGGCAGAGTAGTTATGAGAGAAAACAGGCCAATTCCCGTAGAAGGCGGCTCTAATGGATTCTACATCAACGATCCACAGATAGAACCAACTTTACCGTTAATTGAGATACTACTTGAGAAAGCAATACATGGCGAGCATGGCATTGCACTGCCTCTCGATGTAATGTATAATAGAAATGCCGATAGAGACGACCGACTAACTAAGACGGTACTCAGACGAGATTATCTACTTCCTTCACAAAGACGTATTGTAACAGAAAATAATCTAGAGCAATTAGAGGGGAGAATACTAACCTTAGCACAATTCGAGCAGATATTTGGTCCTGTAAAAGATAAGGAATTCCATGCGTTTCCAGAACATTCTGAAGAATACAAAGTAAAACTACTTCCAAAATTTGTCGATGCTGTTAGAAATCAGGCTCAGAGATCTACTATTGGTCACGGAAGAAGTCCATATACTATCCTACCTTTCCAGAAAGATGGTTTATATCCACTGATACCTGCTGATGAGCATCACCAGCAAAGTAATCGTTGGGACAAAGTGTTTGAAACATGGTTTGCAGGACGACAAGGTATCGACGGTAGAAAGGAAAGAAAAGTGTTTATCGCGGGTGCATGTATTGACTATTCCGTAGGATTAGCTGCCAGATGGATGATGGATACGGGATATGATGTGACAGTAATAGCTCCCGCAGTCAAAGGATTGGGAATTACTCCGAAGCCAGTTGCATTACGAGAACTAGCTGAAGCTTATGCAATAAAAGTGACCTGGGACTGGCCTACAGAGCTTGGCGAAACTCCAGATAACTGGGATGAATTAGTAGACAAAGTGAAGCAAGAGGATCAGAAAGTGTTCGAAAGCACAGACGTAGGTAGCTGGGATGGATACATACAATCAATGAAGACTTATATGCCTTGGGGTGATTGAAAGTGAGACTAACTTCCTTCGCCCCAGAATACAAGACGCTAGATCTACATTTAACTGCAGACCCGGATCAGATCGGACTCCAGCTAAACGATGGAGAAATAAAAAAATATAATAAACAAGATGTCGGCTTTCTGGGAATTGGATTAGTAAACACTTTTGCAAATGCAGAAGGCTTTGCAGAGCCAGACTTAGCGCTAAGAATATCAGAACAGACCGGAAGAGTATT
Organism: Candidatus Pacearchaeota archaeon; assembly: GCA_017608345.1. Classification (GTDB taxonomy): domain Archaea; phylum Nanobdellota; class Nanobdellia; order UBA10117; family JAFCGA01; genus JAFCGA01. The sequence continues at coordinate 71,293 of JAFCGA010000003.1, forward strand.
GGATGTACTTGCAGACCTTGGAATAGAAAATCTATTCCTCATAAAGTATTCTAACTTACCCGAAGGTACAGATCTACTTGAAGAAATTGCTGAGTTTGAGCCAGATCCATCTGAACCAGAGGAAGGAACAAAGATCTATGAATCTGCTTGCAGAAACCCAACAATCGACACAGACATTCTAAGAGACATTTCTGAGCTAAAAGTGCTTTTAGTAGAAGGTCTACAAGCCCATACGAATGTACTAACTTGCATTGAGACTTTACTGGATAAACATCCAACTAATCCAATTGCATTAGAAAATCTCTACGTGATCGATTCCTGTACAAAAACAACTTCTGCGGTTAAACATGCTAATGAGAAAGACTACTGGGCAAAACAAGCAATGGAAGAAGCTGGTGCAAAAATCGTAGAGGTATATGCGGGCGATACTAAAATCGCCTAGGAGATATAATGGGAAGCTACATAATAAACACTGACAAAAATAACATCTTCTACAGAACTCGTGCAGAAGCAATAATGCGGCATCTAGGCACGCACAAAAGAAAGGTATGCGGTTACTTAGATAACGTACTCCCCTCAATATCCACTATGCGAGACTTGGACCATGTTGACATACAAAATAAAGAAGTACTAGTTGAGATCATTATGGATTCATTACAGCCAGAAGCATTTTTGCAGCAGCGACTTACTGAGCAAGCATTCTACATTGGAACATTAAGGAACTTATTTAATGTAAAATTTAGAGATTACTTAGAGGGAGATAATACAACTTTTGTTGTAATGCATCCCACAGAGAACGTATTCAGCGGCGAGCTAGGTGAACAGCAAGTTCTAGAAAAACTAAATGGATTATTCAGCCAGTACAGAGACGCTGCTAAAATATTCGTGCATAGCAATGCAATAGTTGACTTTGAAAGCAAGGTTCCGCGATACCTAAGAAGCTACGCTGACGAATACTGCTATGCTCCCGGACATAATGCTTTCTTTAATAGTGCACTTGAAGCAATGATTGACCAGTTCGGTACAAAAGAGCTAGTTTTTGTTGGCGGCGATTTAGCGGATCAAGTATTTTACACAGCTATGAATGCAGTTGATCTGGATTCTAAGCCCTCTGTGAAAATCATGAAGCGATATGTAGCATCTAGCGCAGATAATTCGACTATGAAAAGTGTCCGATCAATCCTTCGGGAACACTTCACTAATACTCTAAGCATGCAACCGATAAATGATCCTTACCTAGCTATGCAAGAAAGAGGTAAGGGGATTTCAATACAACTTGCAAGAGAGGAGAATAAAGATGGTAATAGAAGATGAACCAGATACCATTAGCACGCTGCGAGAGCCTGAAGTAATTGACTTAAGCAATCTAGATGCAGAAGTGGAAGCTAATGGAGACGATCTAAGAAACGCGCCGTACAGATTTCAGTTAAGAGGTTCTGTATGGCATAAAGTTGCGGAGTATGAAGGACCTAGTACAATAAATGGAACGCCAATAGAGAATGCATCGCCAATTGATGCGGTAACCTATGCGCTAGAACATGGCGATTTCGGCGCCAAAGCACAGTCCATTGCAACTAGCATCCAAGAAACAATGAGACAAGACAACTTCTACATTACGCTCTACAGACAAGGAGACTTGAATCAGCCAGTTTCGATGAGCATAAGTCAAGCTAGGAGTGCAGAATTAAGCGAGTACATTAGTCCTGCAACTGGAGTCATACCCATATCCGTAACTGATGATGACCCTGGTGGAGCCGGGTTAGAAGATAAAATACTCTAATGCAGCTCCCCAATTTTTTTATTTTTGATTTTGATTTTCCCTTTGCATTGGTAGATGGAAACATTTTATCAATATCTTCCAAACAGAGCAATAATTTCCTAGAAGTATTTGGAAAAAAGTATCCTTTAAGCAAGTATACAAGCCTAGAAAAGCTTACTGAAATATATTATGATATTCATAGCTCTGAATTACAAGAATTTAAATCTCAATTTGTGCAATCAGTTTTGCGTGCAGAATTTGCAAGAAATGATCAAGTAAATCAATCGCTAAGAGAAAATAAGATTCTTGAAATGATCATTCAAGATATCTTGCCTGCGCTGAAAGAAGATCCAGATTTTGGAGGCCAATCTCAATCGAGGATCGAAGATATAAACCCTCGAACTTCAATTAGCAGAGCAGTCGTCCAGCGACTAGCAACGCAAGTGCAAAATCAATACAGAAATAATACTCAAGAAATTGATTCGCTTAATAATCTAGTATTTTTAGGACCGCGGTACGCACAGCTAGGCATAGATAATAGCTCCTTGTGCCATGTAAAACTCAACGATCAGCATTTTTTCGGAGCTGAGCCACAATTAGTTTCTCGACTAAGAGAAAGGTGTATGAATGATTTAGAAAGAAGGCTAAAAATACAAGCGTTACAAGAAGATGTTTCTAATGTTCGCGTAATTTCTCGAGCGCACCAGGAGCGTGAGCAACTAAGAGATCTGCTCAGGCAGAACAATTATTCTTCACACGGAATCGGATTTAAGAAGGAAGGGAACGGATACCATGTCTTTGCTACACTAAAACCATACGCACTTATCAGTCCCTTTGATGCAGGATTATACTATCATGGAAAAGCCGCTAAGATCGGCGTGCTAATCTCAAGAAGAGGTGGAGGATTCAGCGTCGGACACCCGAAGGTACTAAATCGCTGTAAACATCCCTATCTTAGTGATAGCGGCGGCGATATTTGCATGGGTAGCTATGACTATGCACTAAGACACCTCCGCAATCCTGCTGATAAGGCAATTCAGCTGATTAGTGACGCAAAGAGGAAACTAAGAGAACTCTATTATGGTCGAGGCACACCTTATCATCATATCGTACGCAATAATCACGAAGTTCGCTATGATAGGCATCTTGATGAGCTATATATAGATCTAAGAACCGTGCGCAGATTAAGTCTGCCTATAACTAATCTAGCACTAGTAAAAAGAGAGCGGGGTGAGAATTATGGTCCTAGCAGATAATCTAACTCCCGAGATATTTGAAATAACTTATGGCACAAGTAGACTAATCTTTGACTATGCTAGAGCTGTCTGTAGAGAAGCTCATAGACCAGTTGAAGCAGGGGGTTATTTATTCAGAAAAATTGACTCAACATTTCCGGTCGCAGAAAACGCATGTCTTGCGGATCACTTTTCGAATCATACTGGAGTTTTATTGACAAATAAGCAACAAATCATGCGAGAATATAGTGAAAAAGGCTATGAACCAATTGGATGGTGGCATCTGCACCCAGATTTTAATGCGTATATGTCTCATATTGATAAGCCGACTACTGAAAAGCTCCTACATCAATTCGGACCTGCAACGATTCATGAATCCTTTTTAGATAGCCCAGAACAAGATCAAGTTGCGAATACCAGTTTAGATCTTATGCTCAATGACTATCTGATGCTAGATCTCTCAGAATCTGGAGATCTAAACTCCTCCAGATTAACTTTTTACTCTTCATGGGCGTATGCTCTAACTGTCAATTTAGCTGGAGATATGTATGCCTGCATAGCTAGGAAAATATACAATCCGCTCACTAGAAGCGAGTATGCTTATGAAATCCAAAGGAATGTGCTGATTCTTGAGTGGGAATTTAAAAATGATATAGCTATATCCCCAGAAAAAGTAAGAATGGAAGCTAAACGCAAGTGGAGAGCATTTAATCAGAGAAATGGTCAGAAATAACAGCTCAGGAAATATCTACCACCGGCAAGAACTGCTAGACAACTGGAATCAGAGCGCATGGTCAAATGCAAGGATAGCTGTAATTGGAGCTAGCACTCTTGCTAATGTTGTTAATATGGGTTTAACGGTCTTGGGGGCAGGCAAGCTTTATTCTTACTCTTCGGATATTGTAACAGATATAAAAGACGAGTTTCTATACTTCAGATCCCGCGAGAATAAGCTAAAAGCAGAAGAACTAAAAGCAGTATTACCTTCCTTAAACTCTGATATATCGATCATAGCTAGCGACTCTGATCTTGAATATAAATGTCAAGCTAAACTACTCGGAGCGCCAAATATAATTATAGATCTTACAAATAGCCCCGAATCTAAGTTAATTGCTCTAGAACATGGCGCAGAAAATAATATTCCTGTTATCACTGCATCAGCCGCATCTTATTCAGGAAGCTATTCGGCACTTTACAATGGACAGCAGATCAATGAACTACAGTTATTCCCAGAATATGAAGGCTGTGAGCAAGGAATAATTCCTAGTTTTGTTATTGGTGGTTTAGTTATCCGAGAAGCTACAGGATTATTAATGCCTCGCCCAAGAGAAGAGCCTCTCGAGGAAATAATACATTACAGTTTATCTTCAGACTTTAGGTTTTTGCATTATCCTCTGCAGATGGAATCACTCGACGCAGAAGCTCTAGTAAGATACAACTTAGGCATATCAAAGAGAATCTCAATCGAAGAACTACAAGCTCGCCAATTAAACATAAATGGCGGAAGTAATTTAGAAGAGTACAAACCAATCATCAAGGACTTCTTTAGCTCAGCTGGTTCAGCTAAAACTGCTACAACTAGTAAAGTTAAATTCAAAAACACTGTATTAGCAGTAGGTATGGGTGCGCTTGGAAATCCGAGCACTACTGCATTAGCTCTCTCAGGAATCAAAAGATTAGTCTTATTAGATCCCGACATGGTTGAATCAACTAACTTGCATAGGCAGTTTTTGTTCTGCTTTAATAATTCAGTAGATCGACCGAAAGTGGAAGTAGCAGCCGAAGTCCTATCTGAAATAGCACCGGACCTTGAAATAGAGTCAATTATCGGCGGGCTAGGCCTAAACTCAGACCAGCTGATTCAGGATCTGAGTCCAGATATTCTGCTACTCGGAGTTGATGCATTTAAATGGGAATCGCTAGCAAATAGATACTCACTAAGATATAATATTCCTGCAGTGTATGGCGGGACTAAAGAAGATCGATCCGGCAGAGTAGCAGTTGTGTCGCCAGAGAAGACTGCTTGCTTAAATCATCAAGTACGAATAGATGACTCGGCTCTAGCTCAATATCAGCCAGCAAGGTGCATTTTAGCCCCTACTCCCAGTGTAGTAACAAATAATTTGATAATCGGGGGTGCAATGGCTGGCGAGTGCGGACCAATTTCTCGACCTGAAGTTCACAGAAATCTACTGCGTGGAGTAATAAAATACACTTCTAGAGATAGCAGCAGAATTTGCATGATGCCAAGTGCCAGATCTTGCGAGTGCGATTCTAGCGAAGGGAGGTGGGAGCATTGGTTATCCCAAATGTCTCATTTGTACCCTTAGTTAATAAATCCGTTCAGAATGAGCGCAGGAAGTTCAGCCTAAACACTTCATTTAAGCGAAATAAAACGAACTCAGAGCTAATAGAACATATCTCAAATATTATAAAAGACTGTAAATTCAAGAACCATTATTATCTGGGATCAAGCATTGAAGATAGTTTGGTTGCAGATCTATTTATCTCTAATGCCAGAAACTATAGACAAGTTGGTACTTCGCAGGAGAACCTCACATATTCTCTATATATGGATACACTTAGAATTCTAAAGCCAATTCAATTTAACGGTACTAATTTAGAGAATCTTGTGAGACTCGGTGCGCAGGCATTTAGCAGAGCAGATCTTAACCATACTTATCAAGCAGAACAATCAGAGCTGGATATATTCGCTAAATATAGAAGCATAAACCCATTAATAACCATAACCGCGGAGGGATTTCTTTCATTGTTCGAGAACTTTGAGATAAAGGAGAAGTTAGCTGATTGTAAGTGTAGTCTAGAACTGAAATATTTATACTTAATTGATGTGAATTTAAGATACAGCTCGCAGCCAAGAGCCATTTTAGATAAGTTAAAAAAGGAGAATATTCAGAGATTGGCAGTCTATAGTTTTTTGCTGCTTAGATAAGTATCTTCTTCACAAAGTTTAATAAATGTTGTATTAATTACAGTATCATGGAAAATCATGCTAAGGAGTATAATGTGGAAGAATTTGAAAGACCTTCTGTAACAGTAGACGTTATTCTTTTCACAATCAAAGAGAATAAGCTTAAAGTCTTATTAATTAAACGTGGTGCTTGGCCCTTTGAAGATATGTGGGCTATTCCAGGTGGTTTTATAAGCATGGACGAGTCGCTTGAGCATGCTGCAGCTAGAGAATTAACTGAAGAAGCAGGAATTGAAAATGTTTATCTAGAACAACTGTATACCTTTGGAGATCCGAAGAGAGACCCGAGAACTCGAGTAATTACTGTTGCTTACTTTGCTTTAGTTGATTCTGCGAAATTGAAGCAATCTGAAAAGACAGACAAGGAAGTCACAGGCTCTAAATGGTTCCCAGCAGATACTCTACCCAACTTAGCATTTGATCACGAGAAAATACTGAAGTATGCTGTTAGGAGATTAAGATACAAGTTAGAATATACTGCTGTAGGTAGGGAATTATTACCCACGGACTTTACGTTAACTGAGCTGCAAAAAGTATATGAAATTATCCTATATAAAAAACTTGATAAGCGTAATTTTAGAAAGAAGCTAGCTTCTCTAGATATTCTAAAAGAGACAAATAGGTACAAAAGGGGCCATCATCGGCCTGCTAAATTATATTCGTTTAGGAAAAACGTTGAATTAAAATCTGGGTTTAAGTCTGTGCAGTTCGAGAAATAAGTTTATCGAGAAGCTTAAATAGTTTACTTTTAAGAGCAAATTATGGTTCTAACACAGGAAATCATTAATCATCTATTTGAAATGTATAAAGAGATAGTAGGTTCTAGCGAAGAGGGAGTTCCTAAATTAGAAAAAGTTCTCAAAACACTCAATCAACAAAGTGATTTTGAATGTCGTGCGGGTTCGAGATGGTCTGGTGATTCTAAGTTTATGATTAACTATAGCGGTGCAAGGTTCTATCCAAATTATACACCTAAAACTACTAAAGAAAAAGATAGTATTGAGACCGCCGTTGCTCTTTTTGAGAAACAAGCTAGAGAATATATAGAATCATTAAGTTAAGATGAAATTCACAATCCTGAAAATTCCATTCGAAGCAGGCAATCCAACTGGAGCCAAAGGACCAGCATTAGCTCCAGATTTAATCTGTAAGGAACTAGGAATAGATGGAGAAGAAGTAAAAGTTAGCTCTGACTTCGAAGAAACAAATAGAAATATAATCAACGCAGCAAACGGAAAACGACCGCTGAGCATTGGCGGAGATCATTCCATAACTTACGCTTTAGTTAAGGCCACTAAACCTGAAGCTCTGCTATATTTTGATGCTCACTTAGACTGTGAGGATGATTTTCTGCCACCTTCGCACGAAGACGTTATTCGAGCGATTATTAATGAGAATTTAATAAAACCTGAAGATATAATTATTATTGGTGCAAGAAGATTCTTCACAAAGGAACTAGCATTTCTTAAGAAACATAATATCAAATGTATACGAAAACCAAATGTTTCTGAACTACAGAATATAATATCTAAATTCAAACGTATATATTGCTCTATAGATATTGATGTTTTTGATCCGTCTATCGCGCCGGGCACAAATTATCGAGAGTCAGATGGACTCAATTATCACGAAGTTAGCTCTATATTAGAAACTATAGCTCCCGAACAAATAGTTGGAGTAGACATAACAGAAGTATCTCCTAAACAAGACATAAACAACAAGACAATCAAGCTAGCTGCAAGAATCGCCAAAAGATTTTTATAACTATCTAATGGCGACGGTGATTCTCCTAAAAAATCGATGTAGGTCAAGCTTATCGCAGTCTTTTTATATTTTGCGTTATATATAATCAACAGGTAACTTACACACGTTGAAAGTCAGAGTTTCTGTGCATTCCGCGTGTATTAATTTACTAAATAAAAGATGGAGAAAGAAAACTAATATGGCAATATGGTGGAAAAAATCTGGTGGATTTGATATATTTCTAAGAGAAAAACCAATTGAATTAATCCTTTGCTTAACTAGACGTAACAAAGCTAAGTATCCATCAATGCTAGCTAAGGAGTCTAAGTGTACTTACTCACATACAGTGCATCTATTACAGAAGATGGAAAAAGTAGGCTTAGTAAAGTTCGAAAAGAAGGGTCGGCTAAAGCTAGTTGTTCTTACTAGAAAAGGTGAGAAAGTAGCGGATTTATTCTCTGACATTGGCAGAGCTCTAAGCAAATAGCTCTAGTCTATACAAGAGGAAGATTTTTATACGCGATACTCTTAGTAGATTCAAGGTGAATTGTAATGGTAGAAGCATATTGTGTTAAATGTAAACAAAAAAGAGAAATGAAGGACCCCGAGGACGTGGTTATGAAGAACGGTCGGAAAGCCAAGAAAGGTACATGTCCTAAATGTGGTACCGGAATGTATAGAATCGGCGGATAATTCTGCCGAGAATTCTTTGTTTTTAGATAGCGTTTTAAATATTACCAAGTAGTCCTAATTATGGAAAGATACGTCGGTTTCCATGCGCGGAGCATGGATGAATTCGAAAGATTAGCCAATTTATCAGAAGTAAATCTAATCGAAATTAAGCCAGACAAATTCAGAAAGTATGGCGACCAATTGTACACTTATGAAAAGAATAAGTTCAGAGTAAATGAAGATCTTGCATCAAGAATACAACAAATAGCCATCGAGACCGATATTCGTGTTCAGTTACATCTTCCTTATGCTCAAAAGATTGATATAAACGAAGAAGTAGGATTATGCCAAGCTATCCCCGAGCATCATCGAATTCTTTTGGATAGATATAGCTTAATCGAAGAGCTCAACCAACGGTATTCTATTGGTAAAGTTGTTACAGTACATCCACCTTCTTGGAAAATCCGCGGACTACAGGTCTGTAGTATGATCGATGCGATTGAATATGGACGGGAGTTATACTATAAACTTGATAAGCTAATAAAACGAAAAAATTATACTTTCAAAGTCGGAATCGAGAATATGAGTGATCCAAAAGAAGATACAGCAACTTTAGGATACGAACTCTATCAACTCGAACAACTACTTGGAAATACAGAAATGCTCGGACTTACTTTAGATACAGGACATAGGCAATTAAATGAAAATCAGAGCATACGTGCTATGTTTGCTAAGGCACTAATTGTAAATATGCATTTTCATACTAATCCCGGTGCTTTCTCGCCAGAGAATTTTGATGATGATCGGCATGAAATAGCAAGAGTTGGGAATCTCAAAGGATTCAAGCATCACATTCGATCAATTAGGCGATTCAAAATCCCAGTTGTCTGTGAAGTTTCTGACTTAGAAAAAATGTCTAATAGCGAAATAACTAAATACGTAGCAGACTTAAGAGAAAGATTAAGTTAAAATTAATAAAAAAAGATCGCCTAAGCGATCTCAAAGACAGCATTTACTCTTGCTGAAACTTCTACGTCTCCGACTTGTATCTGAGTTGGCTCGTGATAGGGTTCGATATTTGCCATAGCTATTTCTGCTCCGGCTTTTGCTTCCATAGCATAAACAGGACCATAATCCCACATATTATCTGATACAGAGACAGCTTTTATTACTCGCTTTCCTAAGCCTTCAGCCATTGCATCCGCCTTGTCTCGAGCATCTTGCGTAGCTTTTGTTAGAGCTTCTTTCTTTAGCTCGGATTGATGCGCTTCATCCAGTTCAAATCGAACAGAATAAGTCTGGGTTGCTCCTGCGCTAACTGCAGCATCTAGATACTTGCCCACGTAGCGGTAATCTTCAACAGTTACTTCAAGAGTGTGCGTTGCTCGATAGCCAACTATCTCCCGATTACCTCGCTCCCAATTATATTGCGGTCCAACGTAGTAGTTAGCAGTCTTGAGGTCATCTTCAGTTAGACCTTTTCTCTTAAGAGCTAATGTTATGTCATACATTTGATCTGAATTTTTCTGTTGCGCTTCTTCAGCTGTATTGCCAGAACTCTCAAACCCAATTAGGATTGTAGCGAAGTCTGGACTTTCTTTTACAGTGTAACTTCCAGTGGTTGAGACTTGCTGTGCCTCCCCAATATCAGGAATATTTATCTCCGGTCTGACAATAGCTAAAACTAAAGCAATAGCTAATATTGCCGACAGGATTATCGCAAATACTAATTTTTTATCCATTTTGGTTTACCTCGTTTTATGTTTTGGTAAACTAAAACCTAGCGAAAAGCAAGCTTTTCGCGTAGTATTGTTTCACCAACTATTCTAAGGAACTTTATCATTAAAAAGCTAGCTAAGACTACGATTTTACTCGTAGTCTATATGTCGGGGAAGTACTTCGTGCTCAATTAATTTATTTAATATATCAACTTCCTGATGCAAGGTAGCATCATCAATAGCATCCATTTCGTCTTCAAAGTAGTTTCTGAAATCCTTAACTAATTGAATATAGTGATTTGATACTACTAACGGAGTTGATCGTCGCTCCCACTGTCCAAGTACAACCGGTTCAGGGACAACAATTCCCTCGATGTAATCTACGGATGGTCTTATTGTTTCACCCGCGTCTAAGCTTTCCCGTTCATCATTAATCCAGTTCTTCATAAGATCTGCGTAACGCGCTAACAAGATACCTTTTCGAATTCCTTTATTCTCATAAAAGTTCGGGCTATCTTCAGTGAATGTAACTTCTACTTCACTTATTTCTTTATTTCCTTCTCGGTCTTCGTAGCTAGCGATTAATTTAATCTCAGCATCATCAGATATCTTCTTTAGCTTCAGAAGCACAATACCCCCTTTTGTTTCTCCTTCCTCTTTTCTAGAAGGAAAAAGCGTATTTACTTTCATTATTTCACCAGTTGCTTCATTTGCTTCTGGAGATCCATAAACTTTTTCAATCTCATAGCCATCTGCGTCGATTTGAAGATTCAGGTTGAACACGAGCGGAGTGACCATGTAATCAAAGCCTTCATCCATACGCTCATCGAATTCTTTAGCGGAATGGACAGAATGGTAATTAGCACCACGGATCTTTGTTATGTGCTCGATTAGCTCTGTATTAAAATCAACTCCAATACCAATAAACGTAGAGTATATTCCATTCTCAGAGTTCTCCTCAGTCATTCCCAGTAGCCCTTGCTTGCTAGTTTCCCCACGATTTGGCATTGCATCCGTTAAGAAGATAATTCTATTTTCATATTCTGAGGAATCAATATCTAGCAATTTATTATACAATTCAGTACCCAGTTCCATTCCAGCTGACATTTGAGTTCCGCCCCTCGGAGAGATTTCCAAGATATGATCCCTTATTTCTTGCAAATCAGTATCTCCAACTCTTGAAAGCGGCTTAGCTAGATGTGCTTTGCTCTCGAAAAGCACCATTCCAAAGCGATCGTCATCTTCTAAATGATCCAGAAGTGATACAACTGACTCAGCAGCGACTTCCATTTTTGTTTTTCCCGAATCATCAAAATCTTCGATCTCATGCTGATTGCCAAATTGGTCATAATAATATTTATTGAATGGCGAGTTCATTGAACCAGAAATATCTAGTACTATTACAAGATTCAGTTTCTTTCTTTCAAAATCTTTAATCCCCGAATTTAATCCAACAGATAAGTAATAATCTTCCTCTCCGGAGAATGGATCTTCAGAGATAGCATATGTATATGACGGGCAGAATAAATCATTACACTGCTCTGTTTCGCCAGTATCAAAGTAATAGTCATAGAATAATCCTTCATAAGTCATATCTGTAGAAATAGGTAAGTAATTGTTTTCTATGTTCGCTCTGAAATTATTAATATCTTTTGAACCGCCTACTGCAAAACCAATATTTGAAGCTTCTGGAGAGGCTGCTCCTGTAGCAAACTGCATTCGAGAAGGACTTGCCATTATTGGACTTGAAAACTTGCTAGCAAGATCAGTACCTGGATTGTACCTCCAGTCATCTACTTTTGTTCCATGTTGCCGAGAATAAAAAAAGAATCCCGCAGCGATTACTAGAACAATCATCATCGAGCTGTAAATAATTTTAGTTGTTTCTTTCATTAATATCACTAGAAATACTAAAAAAGTTGATTCTTAAATAGCCAGCGAAGACTACGATTTAGTTCGTAGTCAAATCGAAAGAATTAAATTTATGTAACTTATTAAGATACCATGAAAAATAAAAAATATACTGGAATATGGATGATTCTTATTGGGCTTTTAATTGGAGGATTTGTCGGAAGCTGGATAAGTACAGATAAAATAGAACTTACTAGCAGCGAACGAGTAGACTGTCTAATTATAGGAGATAAGCTCGAATTATCTATGGACGACAGTGGTGTAATTGATCATAAATGCAAGAAACCAGGAGAAGATTTAGATCTAAGCACTCAAGGTAGAGTTAAATGCATAAAAGACGGTGGGAAATTAACTATATCGATGGACGACAGTGGGAATATCATTGGACACTGCGAAACAATTTCCCCGGAGACTGGCGAAATAATCCGCTGTACGGATACGGACTACTTGACTGGCAATTGCTAGTCACATTTTTTCATTCTTCTGAAATAATAAACTAACCAAATAATTCCGAATGTAATCAACCCAATAAACAAAACTAAAATCCAAATATTCGTCGTTGAAACTACAGTTATCTTTTCCGCAATCGTCGGAGCAGCTATTGCTGTCTTTTCTATAACTTTAGTCGCTCCAACTGCTGCAGTTTCAGAAGTTATATTTGCAGCTGCTGTTGAAGTTGAAGCTACTGCTCCCTCTGCAGCCGGAGCCACAGGTGCAGCAAGCACAGCGTCTTCGGCAGTTTCAATAGCCGTAGAAGTAGCTGTCCTCGCAAATTGAGATGCTCCCACTGATGCTTTCTGAGATAATTCTCTAAGTAATCCGACGCCACCCGCAACCACCATCAAAGCAGGAATAATAACGCTGCTCTTTAGGACCTCAATAATGTTTGCGTGTGCTTTCTCTGGAGCAAATATAATTATATTCTTTGCGGGTTGATACAGCCGCTGCTTTCTGCCTTTTGGGCTCCATTTATAATGAGTTTGCTCAATTAGCCCAACTTTCTTTAGTTTCTCGATATTAGATTGAACTGTAGTTAAAGGTAAACTCAACTCGTCAGAGATCTGCTTAATAGCTTTCATCTCAGTTAGCTTCTGTAGAATATCTTGAGCTGTTGAATTAGAAAGAACTCTAGCTAGCTCTTTTGATTTCTCATCTTTTAGAGAAATTATTTTTACTTGCGACGCTTTCATAATCCAAGGGTTTTAGCTACAACAACAATTGCAATTGCTGCGACTATAATCCAAAAGACCTTGCCTTGTGGAGTTGCTGGATTTAAGTATTTAATCATGTAATAAAGTGATATTATAAAATTAAAAAGCTTGGGGTTCTACTTGATTTTCTTACTCATCCAATTATATAGCCATGCAAAGATAAATAGTCCGATAAATCCGTCAACGAATCCATAAACCAAACCAATTAAACTTCCTACAGCTGTAACGCTATATCCAACATAAACTGTCGCTAGTAATCTCAAGATCTCTCCAGAGTATCCTGTAGAAACGGACACTAGCGTCCAGATAAACAAGCAAGCTCCCCAAAAAATTCCGCCAGTTAATCCTAATGCTTTTGCATTTATTGCCATATACTAAAAATAGATTGGAAGTATTTATATTTTACTTATTAGTTTAACGAAAAGTATATATTCTAATACATATTCACAACAATATGGAAGATCCAAAAGATCCGAGAATAATAGCATTCGTTACCACGTTCTTTAGCCTAGTCGGATTTATACTTGCATTATTCTTATGGCGAGAAGAGGAGTATGTTATGTTTTATGCTAAACAGAGCCTTATTATATTCATTGTCAGCATAGTTGCTGGAATTCTCACGAACTTATTGTCTCTTATTCCTTTTGCTGGAGGAATTATCAATTCGGTTATTGGAATTGCTATATTTGCGCTGTGGCTAATGAGTTGGATATATGCTCTGTCTGGGCAGAAAAAAGATGTCCCGATTATTGGAATCCTTGCTAGAAAAATAAAGCTCTAATTCTTTACCAAAGTTAGAATAAATACTCTTGTTGGAGGATAAATTAATAATACCATCATTAGAATAACGATACTAAATAGAATTGCTCCAAGTAATTTGCTATCTTTCCTTTGCTTCTTATTTTTCTTTTTAATTAATTTGGCTAACCATTTAAAGAAAGTTATAATTCCTCGCCAGATCGATTTTAATATTCTTGCATACGGCTCTAGCTTCATTTGTCGGGATTCAGTTCTTAATTTTTTGATTTCAGCTTTCTTCGTTCTGAGATCTTGCTTAGCATCGAAGGATTCCTTAGTTGCTTTATGATTCTTTTTGGTTTGCTCTAATTCTACAGTCTTCTGGATATAA
>JAFCGA010000011.1 GCA_017608345.1 Candidatus Pacearchaeota archaeon
ATATAGGAACTGGCTCTGGAATTCAAGCAGTTACTGCTAAGGAAGCAGGAGCTAAAGAAGTAATCGCTACAGATATCAACCCCGCAGCTGCTAAAGAAGCCTTGAAGCAGGGAATTCCGTCGATCTGTTGTGACCTGCTAACTGCTCTCAAACCTTCAGTTAAATTTGACCTTATGGTTTCTAATCCACCTTATTTGCCGTCAGACGGAAGAAATGATAATATTATTTGGAGCGGCGGCTATGAAGGAATGGAAGTTATAATGGAGCTATTCAAGCAAGCCCGCTATCATCTAAAGCCGGACGGAAAAGTTCTATTTTTATTTTCTTCTCATACGAGTTTGGATAAGCTGAACAAATTCCTAGATGCAGTTGGCTTTGAAATGAAAATAATTAGCAAAAGGCGGATCTTCTTTGAAGAGCTTTACGTTAGTCTGGCGTATCGTAAAGACCAATAGCTCTGTTTTCTTCAAGGACTTTGTCTACTTTATTCTTAAACTGCATGCAATCATCACATGAACGAATACATGCTCGCTGTGGATCTAGTCCGAAGCGATCTAATACTTGTCCGAGCGATTGTCCTTCGAACTGACCTTGCGTAATCATATGATCTGGAGTATATTTAGAAGCGAAGACTATTTGTCTTGGATCGATATCTGCAGGTTCTCCTTGTTCTGGCGCCAGAAGATTTGCCATAAATTCCAATCCACCATAAGGTACTCGAGGATTATCAATCCAAGGAGAGTTTTTGCTTTCTTTTTTGGTTTGCTCTCTACTTAAGTCAATATCTAGAATTAATAACTGGTACTTTTGGCTGAAGGTGTGATAATCGCTACTATCCTTACTTTGATCAAATTTATGTTCTATCCCCAAAGGATTCCATTGGTAATCTAAGTTCGTGTGCCAGTCCATTAGGAACGGTTTGTGTAAATCGAAGAAAAAAACTGAATTAAGATCTCGAGTTATCCACAGAATATTATTCTCTACTGGCATATTATTACGTAGTGCAGAACTCTTAAAAACCTTTTAACAAAAGCCTTAAAAATCTTCTACTAAGCTAGCGCTTCGTTTTCGTTGATTAACTTATCAACTATATTAAATAGATCGTGGCGCGCGACCGCAGATTTATTTATGAATGCTCGCGATACGTCAATACCTAACATCCCCAGACTTTCTGTTACAGATCTGTCGTAGAATACAGAGCCATGCCTCTCAACTTTACTATTTGTATACTGATTTGTGAAAATTATAATCTTTCTCGGATCAAATTTGATTCCTCCGAAGCTTGATTCGTCTTTTGCCCATTCTAGCAGTAAATCCAGTCCAATGAAATATTGTAGGTGATCTGGGTCCCCAATACTTGTTTTCATCCAGTCTTTTCCTTTCTTTAGATGTAAATCTAATATTATTGCATCAATATCACTATATCTATTTATAGCGCGCTTAGCTTCTCGGATAGAATCATATGCATCGATCATATATCCTGCTCGATAGAATGCGGTTTTGTATTCATAATCGTCGTTTAAATAAGCGAAGCCATCATCCTTCCGAAGCCAGAGTACGTGTCGCATATTTGTTGCTTAAGCTAAAAATCTAAAAACCTTTCTAAACATCTTTCCAGTCGCCATGAGTAAGCCGATTTTTACTCAAATGCCAGTCATGCGGATTAGCTTGCCTTATTTCTTTCCAAAATTCTTTTGCAGATTCCGTGTAGAGCGTGTTGTAGACTGCATTCCTCTGCGGTTTCCATTCTTCTCGTAAGGAGCAGCCCATCTTGCTCTGCTCCTGCAGCTCAAGATCAACGTCGAGAATGTCAGCGTCTTTTACAATCTTTGATTCCGGAGATTCCCGCTTCTCGTATTCTTCTGCTAGCGCCATGAACTCCTCTGCTAGCAAAGTATCTTGAAAGATATCTTTGATAGCTTGATCTTCATCTTGCTCATTGTATAACCTCGAGACGTACTGAGTATCGCCGGTTCGGCTTTCCGCGATGTCGTGAACTAATGCTAGCTTCATAATTTTTTCAGTGTTAGTTACATTTTCTTTCTTGGCTAAGATTAGCGAGATCCATATAACTCTGATTGTATGTTCAGTGATATTCTGGAATTGCGGGCCGAGGAATTGCTTCCAGTTGCGCTGCAAGAACCTTAAAGCACCTACCTCGAACATGAATTCTACGTCTCGCTTGCTTGTCATTCAGCTTTCTTTGAGTTTGAGCTTAAAATGATTTATATCATCGAAGCTCATTAACCCAAAATAATATATACTTCTGGCTCTTTTTACTTAGTACCTCGAAATATGGGCAAATCTAATGGACTACCAAGTAAAGTTTTTGGTTTGTTGAATCAAAAAGAATTGGAGTTAGGTGAAGAGAGCAACTGTTAGTAACTCGGGGCTGCGGGTAGGCTTATAGGCTACCGTAATGGTAAAAGCTATCCGAAGTCTAAATTGGCTAATATCTCTATTCGTCTGGAATCGGCTGTGAACTATGCGGTTCGAGTTGCCGCTGCAGGTTGAAGATGCTGCGTAGAAATGGACCATTTCCTTTAGAGCCTATGACCCGCCATTTTTCTCTTTCGCGAAAGAGAAAACTAGGCGTCCAAAAGAGAAAGGCGTTTTGCTCAGCTCCTTCGGAGCTTCGAAGTAGACGCTCACTGGACAGTTCGCTACGGGATTATAGCTCGCTACGCTCGAAGTTATTTTGTTAGAAATCGCTATGCTTGTGGCTATTAATCAAGAATGTTTACTTAGATAAATATTTCATTTTGTATTTCGAAACAAGACGATCCATTGTAGCTTGTGATTCCGCTATAGACGTATGACCATTAAGTAAGCCATCTAATAGCGTCTCTGAGCTGCTAGTAATCTCAAGTAATCTCTTCTTTGCTTCGGGCAACATCGGACCTTGATATAGTTGTTCATAGAGACCTGCGTCTAAAACTCGATCCGCCTCTTCACGAGTTAGATCTACTAGCTTAGTGCTGTCTTTTCTAAAATGTTTAAGTACTCTGCTCTTTAATCCCATATGCTTATACTTATAAGTATCTTTAAAAATCCTTCTCTTAGAAATCGCGATGCCAGAGTATATATATGGAAATTCTACATAAACTTAAGATTAACATTACTTGTTTATCTTATTTAACTTCGAATATCTCCAGTTTCTGTAAATTCGGTAGAACAAAATGAACAATCTGCCCACCTTTCTTAACAACCCTTTTCATTTCAGGAGAGGGCAGCATCGTGTCGATAATAAAAGTACTCATTATTATTCCATCGACTGATTTATCTGGCAAAGGAATCGCCCAAATTGCGTTTGATATATATAGTCTAGGTACGCCTTTGTCTCTACCAGATTTAACGGCAGGTGCACTAATATCCGCACCATAACAGGTTAAGTTTGGAGAAAACCCTAGCATAATCTCCTGTAGGGTCTGATTCCAGAATCCAATCTCCAGGGCTTTTTCTTTTCCCTCTACGAAGGTTCTAATCGCATCTTCTGCGCTGCCCCAATCCTCTGCCCAATTAGTATCGAAATCAGTGTGTTGTGAATATAACCGTCTGTCTTTTTCGTTCTTAGACATTCGTGGTAGATATTCCGCAAATAGCTCCTCTTGCTGATCTGAAGCTTGCAGCTGTCTTAAAAACCAAGGGCAAAAAGTAAAGTTTTCAGGATAGTTAATACCTAAGAATGTTAATTCATATTCAATAATTTGACTTGCAAGCTTATCAGTCCTCTCAGATAAGTATTTTTGAGCATAGTCCCGCATTACGCGCCGATTGTCATCAAGGCTTCCAGAGAGTACAGCCGCTATCAATCCTTTTCTCTCGCTAACAAGCTCGTTACAGTATCTAGTGATAGTTGACTTTGTCTGCAAATAGTAATCCATTCTGCTACGAGCATATTTTGGGTCATTTGGAAATTCCATAAATGGATCAAAGTGTACTTCCTCTTGAATAGCGTGGCAGGCTGCAGTAGTTGTAATAATAGAATTCATAGTTGCAGCGAACGTGTTATATGCTAGTTTCATTATAGAACTATTGTTAAGTAGTTTATAAAGTTATTTATTATAAATCGCTATGCTTAGAAGCTATCAAGAATTGATTCAATTCTTTTTTGAGCTTCTCTGGGTGCTTGGGTCTCTAGAGCCATCGCCAATTTCATTTTCTCAGGATCGCGTCTTATGCTTTCCCATGCGGAATATAGCGTTTTCAGAGCTGAATCTAAGTTGGGGAACCCCTTAAGTCCTTGTACATAGCCTGCCTGCGGAAGCCCGAATAGTAGCTCTCCTTTTGTAAAGTTAGGAATCTCTTCTACAGTAGAGTCTCTTTTTTGTTCTAAGTCTCTCTTGATTTCTTGATATAGCTCTTCCGGGTCAGTTTGGGCTAAATCATATCTTCTGATCCGCTCTCTTTTGATTTCTTCAGGAGCTTCTCTTAAGGATTTCAAAGCTTTTTCCAAAAAATCCAAGTCTATATTCTTATCTATGTCTTGCATCCAAGGTTGCGAAAGAATTTCATCTAGTGCTAAACTGCCAGTATCTATCAAGAGATTTGGATCTATACTTTCTACTATTGCTTTAACTTCTTTTCTTGCTTGTGAATCAATATCAAGAAATCTATATTTCAGCCTATCCTGATAGACTCGATATGTCTTGGCGGGATTAAATATCTCTTTTTTATCTGTTTTAACAATATGCGCATCAGTTGAGCTGAATGTAATTATCCAGTACTTATTCGCTTGCTGCACTATTTGACTCATTCGGTGAGGATATTCGGAATTCTTAAAAGCCTTTCTTTTAGAAATCGCTTAGCTAAGAATCATTTTTTCTCTTTTTGAAGTTTCTTTATTTTGTTTAGTATCTTCATTCTTCTTTTTTCATCTCTAAACAGAGTCTTGATTAGAGCCGTGATTGATTCTTCAGTTCTTGTTATATTCTCGGGCTTCTCGCGTAGAAGACTCGCATGAATTTTCCTTGCAATCTCTTCATCTCTTTTTTCAATAGAAAATTCTTCTGATATTAAATCCCTTTCGAGATTTCTTAATGTTATTATTAAATTAGTACATTTCTTGCAATACATCGGCCTTCCCGGGACAGGATCTCCGAGCGAGTCAAATTTTTTGCCGCATCGTGGGCAT
This sequence comes from Candidatus Pacearchaeota archaeon, assembly GCA_017608345.1. GTDB lineage: Archaea > Nanobdellota > Nanobdellia > UBA10117 > JAFCGA01 > JAFCGA01. The sequence continues at coordinate 5,135 of JAFCGA010000011.1, forward strand.
TTGTGCGGTTTGAATATATATTCTTTCATTTTGTTAATAAGGTAGCGCAAATATATAAAGTATATGATTCGAGGAACTTGCACAAAACTTTCTTATGATTCCCTATATTGACTTATTAAATTTATAGAATCTGCTTAATTTGGTGGTGCTAATTGTAGCCACACTTCTACATAAACCCTCTGATTCTACTAATAATATGACAAATGACCTAGAAGCAGTAATTGGAGTACCCTATGCAATAAAGAAACCAATTGAGAAGAAAGCGACAGAGGATGTTTTCGCAGCACTCCTAGAAAAATATAATCAGAGAATGTTTGCTGAAAAGAAAGGAGATGGTAACCGTGTGCAAGTCCATATAAAGCAAGGAGAGGTAATGCTATACTCTAGCGGACACAACGAATGGAATACTGAGTGCTTCCCAGAACTTACAGATCTATCCTCTATTTCCAGCGGAATCTATGCTGGTGAGTTGCTTGGGAAAGGCGGCGACGAGGGCATATTTCGGAAAGAGGATGAATTCAGGGCAGTAAGTAAGCGGCCAAAGCAGAAAGTGCCAAAAAACCTCGACGAGCTCGTGAACTCATACCCGCTTAAGATAGATTTCTTTGATATTCTGAACTTAGAGGGGGAGGATGTGACAAACTTGCCTTACGAAGAGCGGAGAGAGTTGCTCAAAGACGCGATTAAAGGGGAGAATCTGGATTTATCAGAGCTTTATGTAGTAACTAGCGTAGAAGAGCTGAACGACGTATTCGCTAGCATGAAGGAAAGGAAGCTCGAAGGGCTCGTAGTAAAAGACCCGGGCGCACCTTACACTGCAAAAAGAGACGACGCTTGGTGCAAGCTAAAGATATATACAACGTGGGATTTAGTAGTGCTCGGAGCATATGAGACAGAAACATCAAAAAAGAAAGGCGCCCTATTTGCATCGCTGCTCTGTGGAGTGTATAATCAGGATACAAGCAAGTATGAGACGCTTGTGAAACTTCCAGTATCGGGTAGAAAAAAGGTTGACGAAATATCTGCCTTGATCGAGGAAGAGCTAGTACCTGCGGATGCAGAAATGATGATGAACTCCGAGAAAATATCCTTCAGCGATGAAGCCCTTAAAGTACAGAAAAAAATGCCAGACTATCTTATTGATCCAGATAAATCAATCGTGCTAGAAGTCAAGGCGCTTAGAGTTAGTCATTCTGAAAATACATGGCACAGCTGTGGCTATGATGGAGAGAAAGCACATAGTCTCGAAATAATCTCTTATCAGCAGATAAGAGAAGATAAGACAGATGCACTCCGAGCCGGAAGCGAAAGTATCTTACCAACTACAACGCAGGATATACAGATGTATTGCTTTTAAGAAAGATGAACTTGATGCCTTTAGACGCTAGGAAACCCTATAATTCAGTAAAATCGTCGATTGTTCCGCCGTACTTCCTATCTCTGGCTGCTGAACGACTAAATATACCTCTGCGACGACGTTCTTTCTCTGTGGGTGGCTTTGCTTCTGCAGTCCCTCCGCGGTATACGAGATACAAGGCTCCCGCAAACACTAAGTCTAAAATCCCTGTAATCGTGTTAAGTGGTTTTTGCTCAACAATCGAATAGATTATCCGCGTAGCACCTGCAGCACATAGACCACCTGCGGCGAATAATAAACCTTTTGAAGCATCTTTATCGAAAGCAAATTCTTCATATGCAGCATAACCCAGTCCTGCTGCTGCTACTATCTCTCCGCTTAAGGGTACATACTGACCGTCGAGTCCATCTAGGACAGCTTTCGCGCCCATAGCTCCGGTTAGAAGAACATCAAGAGTTCCGAGTCCTTTTCCCATATCAAAAACGTTGCTCGTAAGTCTTAAAAACCTTTTCTTTAGAAATCGCTATGCTGCGGATCGTAAGATTTTAAAAGCCCCCTTTAATTAACAGGGAATGATTGAACTCGAAAGCAGGTTAGAGAACATAAAACTGTTCTGTACTAAGAAGCGAAAAGTTAGAGGTAGCGAGCTTAATACCCTTCTGAATAGCGGAGTTCCTGAAAATTCCTCAATTATCCTTCCAAAATGTCAGATGAACTATTACACTGAACCTGTCCCTGTTGATGAACACGGACGATTAGTTTTTGGACGCTGGGGAGGCTATCTGCGCCAAAATGAAAGTTGGAAATCAATAGAGCCATTCTATAGTCGAATGGAGCTATTAAGGAAGTCCGGACCATTTACGAAAGGATATACTGCAAGATCTCTAACAAATGATCACGAATATCATGTGTTTATGCCGACTGCCTTTGAAATTCTTGTAAATTTTGGCGCTGACCCCGGAGGAATTCTTGAAGGGGTTTGGGCACTCACAAAGAGGGGAGACCATAATTATGGAATCAAGATGATTGCAAGAGTAGAAACTAATCTAAAGAACTGATAATATTATCTATCTCTTCGGTTTCGTCCGCTGTGAGATCGTCTACGTTTAGGTTGTTGACCTGTAGTCGCCGTATCTGGATCTGGTCGTATATGCTTTCGGTTACTTCTTGCTCGCTGCTTAGAATCTGTATTTCCAGTCATTAAAATCGTTGTTAGAGTAAGTGGATTAACTAGCGAGTTCGTATCTGTCCACGTTCCATCTCGGCGATCTCTCCTTGCTTGATATATTGGTCCTCTGCGTGCGTATCTCTCGTCCGAAGTGCTAGGGCTGTTTCTAGCATAAGAAATATATTCTGCGAGTCTTCGTAAGTATTCGATTATCATAATATATTGCTGTCTAGTAGTTTTAAAAGCCTTTTCTTTAGAAATCGCTATACTTCATGACTATCTAATTTAGAACGCTAATCTATTAAAATTTATATACTACTAATCTGCCGTTGCTATCTAGTTTTTAAATAATTCTGTTGAAGTTGTTATAGGTTTATTTCCCAGAAAATAATCGCAGGCATTTATATGTACTGGCAGATCTAAAAAGTGTTTTTTATGTTTCAAAAAATCTGCATCATTCAATAGAAATATAAGCGAATCTGGGCTTGAACTAAACAATGCGGTTGGGCGAATATGTATAGCTTGATCGAAAATAATTTCAGTATATGGATTCTCAATATTATATTCTCGTTCTATAATCCGTAGCGCCTCCCTAGTTGCAGGTGAAGGATCCATTGCGTGAATTAAATGGCGCTTACTGACGCGTACAAATTCATTTTTAGCAGTTTCGATGTTCGGGAATTGTGCCATGAACTCATCAAATGAGTTATGAATAAACCGTTTAGCGAATTCATCGCGTAAGTCTGCATTTGTTTTTTTAGAGTAATCTGCTGTTAATTTCAGGATTCCTGCATAAGTTGGCACAGATACTGGCAGCCATATTTTCGGCGGAGTAGATGTTTTAAAAATAATTCCTTCTTGTTTATATGTATTTGGGTAACCTTCTGAGACAAAACTTACTGAAAGCATTGACTGTGGGAATGAATATATATCTCGATGAAGGCATGCACTTTTCGCTAAGAGGTGAAGCTCACCTCCTCGTTCTTCAATTAGATCTTCTGTGGGTCCAGCTAAATTGCGTTCTCGTGGCTTCAGTGCGCTACATTTTATTAATTCCATGTAAGGCATGCGTGATGGCGTGTTTAAAAGTCTTTTCTTTAGAAATCGCTATACTTCGAGCTAGAGTAAATAGAAAGCATTTTAAAGCCAGTTTAAGGAGTTAGTATATGGATAGTTTAGATTTAAAACCGCATCACTTAGATGCAATATTTGATAGCGGTAATGCTTATAGTAGAATGGACGCGAGACGTCATGTCGAAGCGATGTATAGTCCTGAGTTTGCGGAGGATCTGGAACAGTTTATTCGCGATGAAATAACACCTAACACGAAAGTAACTATTGTATCCTCAAATATTGATGATTTATGCAAGACCTGTAAATGTCCTTATCTTGAGTTATGCAAAGCTGGAGAATATAGAATCGTGTTCAAAAGAATGCTAGATAATTTACCGTCCTTTCCCTCTCCAGTAGTTGTCAATGCTCTACGTAGTATTCTAAGCGATGGAGAAGACGTTATACCGATGCGAGAAGTCAAATATGCAAAAAAATATGGATTAGAATTTGGTAAATCATATGTTTGGAAAGAAATACATATTACGGATTCTGGCACGGCGGTTCAAGCTTAGCGGAGATTGCTATGCTAAAATATAATATTAGCTTATTAGTTAAGCTCTAATAATCCGAGTGGATGATGGCTATTAAGATAGGTGGTCAGATCTTCTGTTTTTTTCTCACTATCTAAATATTTCGCCCAAGCTTTTGCTTCAAATTGTACGACTCCGAGAATTTCATATATACACCAGTCAGCTTCTGCTCGGGGCATTTTTAGCAGGTTCTCTCCGTCTTTAACTTCAAAAGTAGTTCTCCGAGGTATTATCCTATCCCAAATACCTAGCGTTACCCAATCTGTAAACGGCATTTTCTGCGCAGGTGCAAACGTTGAAATTACTGCAAAACCTGCATGATCGTAGCATTCTGCATCGGGAAGGTTTGATAGATAGTCACCTAGACCACCAATTACCTCTAATGACGCAGAATCTGCAGGATAGCAAAAAGGGTTGTGCATTTTATATATCTTAACATCTAATGCTGAGCGTTCGTCCGGCTGGTTTCTAGTGTAATTACCTGCTGGCGCAATAAATCTCGGTTCTAATTTGTCTATGAGCATGTCAAGCTTTAAGATAGAAACTTTTTAAAGAATTCGAGACTCCAAGCACTACTTTAGAAATCGCTATGCTAAAGCAGTAATTAGATAGACAAACCAGATAGGGTTTCGCCGAAATCGGCGAGGTTTTCAGCCAGCTCTTTGAATTGATCTCTTACTTTTTCTGCAGCCGGACCTGCCAATCGCTCGAGTGCTAGTATATGGAACAATTCGCTAGCTGTTTCTGCTCGGCGGTAGGCGCCGATTACTTCAAACCTTCCATAATAGATTGTGTCCGTTTTCTTATTATCTTTGAACTGATATTTGTAGTCACGAACTGCGTAACTAGCTAGCGGTAAGTTTCCTCTACTTCCGGAGCGTTTAAGTTCCTCTTCTTCTGCTTCTAATTCAGTTCCGAGCTTTACTAGAGCACTATCTATTCTCGCTTCGATGTCTCCCTCGCCGACTACCGAGATTAAAATAGACGGAGATCTATCGGTAGGAACAGCAATTCTATCTGGAATAGATAATTCCTGCTCTTGTAACTTGGGAAGTATATATTTATCAAAAGTCTTCATAGAGATAGTATGATGATTCCCGATCAGATAGTTTCCTGAGTTCATACTATAAGCAACTGCGAAAATCTTAAAAATCTTTCTTTTAGAAATCGCTATACTAAGAAATACTATTTCTCGCAAGTCTTTTCCTTTTTCTTAAAGAAACTCTTTGTCATGCAAACCATCCATTTCCAGTGAAGTATTAGATGTATAGCTACAATTGCGACAAGGGCGAAACTTGCGTACGTATGCACGCTAGCAATGGCGTGTTTATTTGAGCCTAAGAGAACTAATTGACTGCCGAAGTATAATCGGATTCCAGTTATTGCGGAGATGATAAAGAATACTGCCATTATCAAATCTACAAAATAATTTAGTTTTGCTTTATTCATATTAAGTTTAATGTACGCTTTCTTTTAAGCTTTTTTGATGGAAGCACGTAGGTTTTTAGAGTGTAATTATTTAGAAATCGCTATACTCCGTTCAGAAAGCTTCTTAAACCCATTTTTTTATTGAAAGATATGAAAGAATATATTCTTGTGGGAGATATTCACCGCAATCAAATAAAAGGAGCTAAAGCGCCTGGAGAAGAAATAATAGCTGCTTTGGATGATATGGATGCAAATCTTCAAAGGTTTGTTTCTCCTATGCGCGATATGGAATCTGAGGGAGATGCTCTACCCGGGCTAGCAGATGAATTAGAATCAATATTCCACCGAATTAATAATTTTCATCGTACGATTGCTACCGGCGTAGTGTCTCTTGATGAATTGTCTGAACGTGCGGAAGGCGAGCAAATTCGAGCAATTGAGAATTATGCTCATAGACAAATATATGTAGAAGGTAACACACAGTGCTACGAATTACCAATGGAAGCGACTTTAGAGAAAGCAGTCGAAGATGGTAGAAAAGTTAATAGTTTGGATCGGTTTAATCCTTTTTACTCACCTGTTTTATTTACTCGCAGGGCTCCAGGTAGAGTTCCGAAGATTCTGCAGAGACTTAGAGAGGGTGTATGGACTGCGTATATGATTATGAAAGGTCCAGGTATCGCGATTATGGGTGGGGAACATCCAGCTTACATTAAGCGGAATCTGGGTTTCTTAGGACTTGCAGCTAAAATAGAAAACGAGGAAACAATTACTTCTGCGATTAGAACAAGCGCACAGATGGATGATGCCAGTATTTCTGGTGAAAGCAATTGAAGTTTTAGCAGCTGCTACCAAAAACTATTTATTTAACTACACACTTTTAATAGTATGTTAGCACCAATTGAAATAGTGGCGCTTGTCGTCGCAGCGATCATATTCATAAAAGTAATTTCTCTGCTAGTTTTCCCAAAGCACTTCGAAAAATTCGTAAAATCTTATTTTAGCAAGACTGGCTGGCAGAATTATTGGAGCTATATACTATTCGGTCTTTTTTTAATAGTCGCTTACGTAGTATTTACAGCTGTTCCGATCTCGCACATCGCCGCCACGTTCTTCTTGTTCGGCTTGTACATGCATTTCGCGATATTTTTAGTATTCCCAAAAGACTTGAAACAATTAACTCAGCATGTAATTAGGAATCCAGGAAAATTCTGGCTAGCAATTAGTGTATCTTTAATTATAGCTGTAGTTACAATCTTTGCTATTCTGCTTTAATTAATAATAATAAAATCTTCTAACTGCATTTTAGAATTGAAATTTCTGACGACTTTCAATAAGCAGCTATTAATGTAGATGAGTCCACGATACCAGGAATGGATCGTACATTCTTGAGCAAGAAACTATTCAATTCGCCGATGTCTTCTAGCTCGATTTTAGCGACAATATCATACTGTCCGTAAACGATTTTAACTTCTTTGACCTCTTTCACGTCTTCGAGCGCGTTAACAACTTCCTTCTCAGTTCCAGACTTCACAACAATAAGTATAAACGCCGTTATCATTCTAAAGATACTAGACAAGCAAAACTTAAAAATCTACCTAAAAGGCTACTTTTTCTTTCTTAAGTTAGTTGTAAACTGTAAATTTATCCGCTTGGCAAAGAAAGAATTAGGAACAAGAAGGATATTCTTATCTTTTGTTATTATTTTCGTTTCTAATACGCCGACGTGCTTGATTTTACCTCGCGTTCCGAGCAAATTAGTTTTATCTCCGGGATTGAGATGTTCCACAGACCTCAAATAGAAGCCGATTATTAAGTTTGGCAGAAACTCTTTGACAGCTAGCGCTCCGAGGATGATCGCTAAGATAATAATCAATATAACTAATATAGTCCATACGAAGGGAATTAATTTAAGCTGAGTTATTGCAGTTACTATCGCGATAATATATATAAGGAGCGAAACTCCTTTTTCAACGAGCCATTCAGGTTTCTTTGCTAATCCTAGCCGTTCAGTTATATGAGAAAGTTCTAGATTGCGAATAAGCTTGCCAAAGAATTTGCCAGCAAAGTGACCGATTATGAATCCAATAAACACCGTCAGAGATGCAAGGGATATATCTAACCAAGAGATATTCAGGATCGTACCTAATGCGCTAAAGTCTATCATCAATAAATTCTGACAGCTATTATTCAAAAATGTTCGTACTTATGGATTAGTAGTAGCGATATCATTCATTCTCGTTGAGTAATATTTATAAGTGAGTTATGTCTTTACTCCTCCATGAGGCGGAAATCATATATTTTTGTTATACTTTTTCTCTTAATTATAGCTAGTTTTTCAGTATCCATTGCATCTAAGGAGAGCAAAGCAGATGAGCTAGTCCTGCAGAAGGTTTCTTCGGGACAGCGGGTTGGAGTAATCGTCGAACTCAACGAGCCCCTGACTTTACGAACCGCTAGTAAGGGCGAAGCTCTGAAAATTCAGCAGGAAGACGTGATCTCGAAGCTGGAATCTTCTAGCATTGGACACAAATATTCGATTATCAATGGTTTTTCCGCTTCGATCTCGCCAGAAGATCTTACTATATTAGAAAAGGATCCGCGGGTTAAGAGGGTTAGTTATGACACTCCCTTGCAAGTATCTCTGAATGAAGTTAGAACTCAGATAAATGCTACTGAGACGCATCTTCTTCAGCTGACTAACGGACAGACTTTAACCGGACATGGGCAGACAATCTGTGTTATAGACACAGGAATTAATTATAATCATGCTTCACTAGGTAGCGGCTGGGGGAATAAGGTTATTGGCGGATATAGATCGCTATATCAGGGCGGAGACATACAAGAGTGTAATCAGAATAATTCTGCTTGTCTGGATGATCATAATCATGGTTCTCATGTCTCGGGAATTGCTGCAGGAAATGGAGCAGTTAAAGGTATTGCGCCAGACGCAAAACTTATTGCAATAAAAACCATGGAAAGTGGTGGCGGGGGTTGGTCATCAGATACAATTAGAGGCATTGAATGGTGCGTAAGCAATGCAAGCAAGTATAATATTACTATAATAAGCATGAGCTTAGGTGGCCAACAATTTTCTAATTATTGTGATAATACTTCTACTCTCACCACCGCAGTTAATCTAGCTATCGCAAACAATATATCTATTGTTGCAGCTACAGGTAATACTGGCGGAAGTTATCTTAATGCGACTGCTGGAATATCAGAGCCAGCGTGTATAGCTAATTCAACGCGAGTTTCTTCTGTCGGGACCGACGCGGATCAAAGTGCAGATGTGCTCTCGTCATTTGCGTTTAGGCATCAAAATTTTCCCGACATACTATTAGCTCCGGGTAAGTCCGTAACATCTGCAGTAAAGTCTGGGGGGACAGGAACGATGAGTGGAACCTCTATGGCTACTCCTGTAATTTCCGGAGTGATGGCTGTTCTCAAGCAGTTTGATAATACTTTAACTCCTGCCGAGCTGGAGGCTATAATTAAGGGCACTGGCAAATCCGTTAATGATAGCAGCGGAACAATGGCTAACTTTTCAAGAGTTCTTATGCTTGATGCAGTATATTCATTGAATACCGCTCCGAATATAACTTCATACTTGCCTACAAATTTAACTATTAATGTAACGAATAATGGGACTTATGTTTTTAATATTACTTTTACTTCGGAAGATATTCCTGCTCCGATTTGGTATCTAAATGGTGCGCAGGTATCTTCGGGCAATAATTATAGCTTTGTTCAAGATTCTACAAAAGGGGGTAATTATAGCTTAGAAGTAATCGCTTTAGATCGCCTGTCTTTAAATAATGACTCTCAGTCATGGCTGCTATTATCGGATATCCCGCCTGAAGTTAATGATGCTCCAAACATAACTGCTTTCTCGCCAACGAACACAACTCCAACTGTTGAGCAGTTCGCCACACAAACTTTTAGTATAACTGCTAGCGATGCAGATGCAGGCGACAATCTGACTTATAAATGGTACAATAATGGCGCTCTAATTTCTGGTGCTGATACAAACAGCTATGATTTTACAGCTACTTATTTAGATATAGGAGATTTTACACTTCTAGCTAATGTAACTGACGATCAAAATGCTAGCGATGTGCAAACATGGACTGTGACAGTTACTAGCAGAGGAAGCACTGGTAGCACTCCTTCAGGAGCAGATAATGTAACTGGATTGCCTTCTGGCGCTACGCCTACGACCCTCCAGAATGTAACTTTCTATAACGGAGCTCAGCCACTATTGGAATTCGAGTTTAATTTCTCAGCTAACTTGCTAGATTTAGATAATATAACAATAACTCGCGGTACGAATGTAGGAAATGGATACACACTGATAAATGGCGTTCCGCTTCAAGGTAATTTAGAGAAGACAGCTTACGTTCAAATTGTAGACAATAGTTCTAAGGTTTGCGTGAGAGATACAACTGTATCTGCACCTAGCGAGTTCTCTTCTGATTGTGACGATGATGATAATGAAGAGTATATAGTAACTTGTGACGGAACTGTGCAAGCTGGTGGATATGTGTGCACAGAAGTAAATGGATATTACAAAGTTGAAAATCTTGAACATTCTGGCGTAATCGAATATGAGGAATCCTCGTCGCCCCCACCTGCCGATCCGGATCCAGACAGTCCTGCTGGCAGTGGAAGTAACTCAAACTCGAATACAGACAATTCAAATTCGAGCAATACAACTGAGACAGCTACTCCAGAGCCATTAGTTTCTCTATCATTAGCAGCCAAAGTAACTGATGCAGACCTAGAAGAATATGAAGATATGGTGGCTAGCACAGAAGAAGTAGAGAATTTTGCGCCAGCAACAGGATGGGCGTCCAAGTTCTCAACCATATTTGGTCCTGTTGCTGACATCAAATGGAGCACATGGATAATTGTTTCAGGGATAATCGTAGCTGCTTCAATAGCTAGCGTATTTTTATATAAGCGTAAGTTTGGTAAGATCGGCAAGAAATTAGAAAGAGATTTTGAAGGTTCCTTGCATAAGTGGCAGGATCGAAGAAAGCGCAAAGGCGGTCCTGGAATATTTGCTAATATAAAAGCTGCATTTAAATCAATTGGCGGCAGGCTTAAGAATCTTAAATTTAAGCGCAAGTAACCCCTTAATAGTTAAATTCTAGCACGCAAGGTATATATTCTAGTGATGGATTAGTTGATTATTAGCGTGAGCTAGGATGGAGGTAGATAAGAGGCGCAAAGTTAGTATACGCTTGCTAGTGTTAATATTCTTAATTAGTTTGGCTGTGATTTCTTATTTGAGTGGTGCTGGAATAACTGGTTTTTCTTCATTTAGTATTATGCCTGTAGCTGAGAGCAATGATAGCTCTTCTGAATTATCAATTCCAGTTGTTGAGGAAGTTGCTCCTGAACCGATTATAGAACCTGAGCCAGAAGTAATTGAATCTCCTCCGCCCCCTGAAGAAGTTGTTCAGCAGACAAAAGATAGAAGATTTGGAGTGATGGCTGGCGGAGGGTCTGGTAGCTTAGTTGAGAATAATACTTGGGGTTGGAATTTGACCGATGTTGAGGACTCCGCTGTTGCCTGGGGGGACCTAGACAATGATGGTGATTTGGATCTTGTTTTGACTGGTACTAGCTCTGCTGATCCGTGGTATTTTTCTAGGGTTTATATTAATAATGGTACTTCTTTAGTTGAGAATTCTTCTTGGGGAAGTAACTTGACTGGTGTTTTTGAGTCTTCGATTGCTTTGGGTGATTTGGACTTGGATGGCGATTTGGATCTTGTTTTGACTGGTAATCCTGCAGATGGTTCTTCAGATTTTGCTGCTGTTTATTTGAATAATGGTACTTCTTTAGTTGAGAATTCTTCTTGGGGAGGTAATTTGGAAGAAGTTCATCATGGTTCTGTTGTTTTGGGTGATTTGGACTTGGATGGCGATTTGGATCTTGTTTTGACTGGCGATCATCTTGCTGGTACTGAGTTTTCTGCTGTTTATTTGAATAATGGTACTTCTTTAGTTGAGAATTCTTCTTGGGGAGGTAATTTGGAAGATGTACGTTTTAGTTCTGTTGTTTTGGGTGATTTGGACTTGGATGGCGATTTGGATCTTGTTTTGACTGGCGATCCTTCAGCAGCTATTCAGTTTTCTCGAGTGTATATTAATAATGGTTCTTCTCTTGCTGAGAATTCTTCTTGGGGCGGTAATTTGACCGATGTGCGTGATAGTTCTGTTGTTTTGGGTGATTTGGACTTGGATGGCGATTTGGATCTTGTTATGACGGGTAATGATGCTGCTTCTGAGTTTTCTGCTGTTTATGTTAATAATGGTTCTTCTCTAGTTGAGAATTCTTCGTGGGGTTGGAATTTGACTGGTGTTGGTAGTGGTTCTGTTGCTTTGGGTGATTTGGATAATGATGGTCGTTTGGATCTTGTTTTGACTGGTTGGGGTAGTGCTGAATTTTCTACTGTTTATTTGAATAATGGTTCTTCTCTTGTTGAGAACTCTTCTTGGGGTGGGAATCTGACTGGTGTCAGTTCTTCTCCGTCTGTTGCTTTGGGTGATGTTGATAATGATGGCGATTTGGATCTTGTTTTGACTGGCGATCCTCCTGCCGGTACTGAGTTTTCTGTTATTTATACTAATAACGTCTCTGTTGCTAATTCCGCCCCTTTGCCACCAACAAGCGGTTTTTCCAGCTCTTATGCTGGGAGCGCGTTGACTTTATCCTGGGATAATGGTTCTGATTCTGAGACGAATAATGGTAGTTTGTATTATAATCTAAGGGTTGGTACAGTGTCCGGCGGCAACGATACTGTATCTGGCGTGTACGGCGGCTCGGGTGGCTCGGCAGCCGCGGGCTACTTTGGCAACATGATGCAGCGGCAGAACATCTCGCTGAGCGTTACAGACACGACTTACTATTGGAGCGTGCAAACTATTGATGCTAGTTTGGCGAAGAGTACTTGGAGTGCTGAGCAGACATACGTTCCTACAGACAATACGCCCCCAACAGTAAACATTACTGTGCCTCTTACTGGAGCTAGTGTTTCTGGATCAATACTAATTAATTCAACAATAAATAATTCCGCTTCAGGAGTTAATGTATCTAGAGTATTCTATTGGCTAGAAAACTCAACTGGAAATCAAACTGCTTGGACAAATATAACAAACAACACTGCTTATTACTTTAATGCTACCTTCAATACAGCTACGCTAGCAGATGGAATCTATAACGTAACTATAAACGCGTCAGATAATAATGGAAATGAGAATTCTACAGAGAGCACGCAAATAACAATTGATAATAGCGGTCCGATTTGGTCAACTAATGAATCTACTATCGTTTCACCCTATGATGCATCAACTGCTTCTACTTTTAAGATAGACTGGACTGATTTATTTTCTGCTATAAGTGATGTCTCTTTCGAATCAAATCATTCAGGTTCTCCGCAGAATTATTCGATGAATTTAGTAAGTCTAGGATGGATTTATGATAGTTACTTCTCAGTCACTAATTCATGGCAGATAGGACTTGGTTGGAATGGCACATATTGGGCAGTTGGTGAGGAAATTGCAGATGAAGTTTATTTTTATAATCCGGACGGAACATATTCAGGGAAGCATTTTGATACTGCTGGAGCTGGAGCCGGTACGCCCGGATCTATATCTTGGAATGGCACAAATTGGGGAGTTTTTGATGAGGCCGATGATAGACTTTATATTTTTGATCCCGCTGGGACGCATGTATCTGATTTTAGTGTTGGTGTGGAAACAGCAAACCCTATTGGAGTAGGCAATAACGGAAGTGTTTGGGCAATTACAGATCGTAATGACGATGAAATTTATTTCTATGACTTCGCGGGAAGTTATACTGGAGAGCATTTTGATACAAGCGCAACTATGGCTTGGCCAGGCGGTATTGAATGGAATGGCTCGCACTGGGGAATCTCATCGTTCAGCAACAATCGAGTCTATTTTTATACTGCTGCGGGAGCGTACACTGGAGCATCTTTTGGCGTTACAATTGGTGTATATGATATAGATTATAACAATTCACATTGGGGCGTACTTAGGACGTGCTGTACTAATCCAGATCGCGTTTATTTATATAGATACGAAGAATATTACAATTACTCCGCTTTATTTACTTCCGGAGACTATTATTGGAAATCTTACGCTAACGACACCAATGGAATAATGAGTGTGAGCGACACATGGAATTTTACTGTTCAGCAAGAGGTAACTCCGCCTTCAGTGACTATCAATGACCCCTCCGCAGGATTGGTAAGTGGATCTATACTAATTAATGCAACTGTAACCGATACTGTTACTGGAGTCAATGCTTCAGCAGTTTATTATTGGCTCTCAAATTCTTCAGGAAATCAAACTAACTGGACGACCTTAAGTAATGTCTCTTCAGGAAATATGAGTTGGTTCAATGCTACATTCAATACTTCTACTCTAGCTGACGGATCTTATAATGTAACAATAAACGCTTCAGATAATGCAGGAAATATAAACGCAACAGAATACGTGCAGATAGATATTAGTAATGCAGCAACGCCATGGTACCAATCAGGGAACATCTCTAACTTAGAAACCTGCACCAATGAAGAAATCACAGCAACAGCTAACATAACAATCTACGCCGGAGGAGAGCTAAGAACAAATAATTGCAATTTAACAATCTCCCCAAATAATCTAAACATCGCTGCGGAGGGCTTACTAAATGTAACAGATTCAATTCTAATCGTAAACAACTGGCAGACCAATGGAACAACAATCGTAGACCCTTCAACGATCTGGCTTAACGGAGACCTAGAAATAAATAACAACACAATCTGGGATGCAACCACTGTTAGAGTTAACTGCACATCTGATGGAGAATTCGGAATTAACGTCACAGAAGCAGGTAATTTAACAATACGCGCTAATTCAAATATAACTAATGGCGAGGATTCAGCAGATCAGTACTGGTTCAACATCTACGGAAATCTAACTGCAACAGATTCTTACATTTCTGAAGTTGGCTGGGCTGGAGCAGAACACCAAAGAGAGCTATATATCCGAGGAAGAATCATAACAGATAATCTTACTCTAACTTCTGATTATAACGGTTTACTCCTTAAGGATGCAGATAATTCAAATGTGCAAAATAGCTCAATCACGGCAGCCAGTAGTATTAACCGTTATGCGCTAAATATAACTGGAGATTCTGATAATAATTATTTCTATGGTAACAACCTGACAGCGCCAGGGTCGTTTACTAGCCATGCGTTCGTAGTTGATAATCTAAGCGCCAACAATAACAACTTTACAGAAAATATCTTTCTTGCTAAAGGCGCGTCCGGAGCAGCAATATATTTAAAAAATAGCTCAACTAATTATTTCTATTCAAATAATATTTCTGCTACTCAGCACTATGCTCTTCAATTAACTGATGGAGCAAATAATCAATTTGAAAATAATATTATTACTGGCGGACCTACTTCGGATGACGATGCAGTACATATAGATAGTAGTTCAAACTCGAATTCGTTTATTAATAATCTTATAAACGCCTCTGGATTATCTGCGACCGGAGTTCACTTAGCAGGTTTGGGATCGGATAATAATTTATTTTCGAATAATAGAATAATTGCGGTGGGTGATAGCGCTGTTTTTGTGACTACTGCTGCAAGCAGTAATATTTTTACGGCGAATGAGATCAAATCGTATGATGCTCTTTCTGATAGTGGTGTAGAGATAGTTACTAATTCAAACAATAACACTTTTTATTTGAATAATATTACTGCTTTAGATTATGGTGTTTACCTACATAGCGATTCTGTTCTAAATAATTTTACGTCGAATAATATTACTTCGGTAGATAATGGAATCTATTTATCTTCTGCGAATAATAGTTTCACATCAAATATCGTTAGTACTCCGGGTCAAGGAGCTCGTTTAATTGCTGGCGCAGACAATAGCACATTTATATCTAATAATATAACCTCAACTGGTGGTTATGGCTTTCAAATGACATCTGTAGATTTTCTCAATTTCACTAAAAATACAATTTCCAGTTCTGATCACGGACTATATTTCTCCTTTTCAGATAATAATTCCTTAAATCAGAATAATATAACCTCAAGTGATGGGCGAGGAGTATTCCTCTCATCTTCAGACAACAATATTTTTTATTTTAATATAATTATTGGAGGCAATTCAGCAGATCATGGAATGCGCGTATCTTCATCAACGGGAAATCAATTTACTGGAGATATTATAACTAGCCCATCTTCATACGGATTATATCTTTCTAATATCATAACCGCAAACAACCTAACAATCGACGGCTCAGGCGCGAATGATATTTATTCTACTACTAATCAAGTATTTAGAAATTGCACGTTCGGAGATTCAGAATACACGCCGCTGGGCGCAGGCGAGTATATTATTTCAGCAAACCATAACAAGTCAAACATCTGGAAGTTCTGGGCAGATTCTCAGATTGCTAAATCTGGATTACCGAGCAAGTTCAGCAGTGTAGATGACGTTTATGCTATGGCTGACACGCTAGAAATTGATGAAAACTCAGACGCAGCAGACTTAACAGTTGGTACTAACGGTGCGTTAGCTATAACTTCCTCAGCTATCCTAAACACCTCCGGAAACACATCCATCCTCGGGGACTATTATATAACTGACGGGCAAGCATTAAATCTAACTCTCAATGGAACAATAAGGTCGCATATTCTAGCAGAGAATGTGCAGGTCTTTGATGAATTAACAATTCCTAGCACTGCAGGCTATAATTCAATAAACAAATTCATCAACTTAACAGATACAGCAGCACCTGCGTGGGCTTATACTAACTTAACATATATAGCTGGAGATTTAGGTGGGGCTACAGAAGCTAGCCTAAGACTTTGCAAGCATGATGGTTCTGTTTGGTCTCAAGCACCCGGTTCAGGTGTAGATACAACTGCGAACTATGTTTATGCGAATGTTACTAGCTTTAGCTTGTTTGGAGCTTTGGAAGATACAGGTAATCCTGTAGTAAATATAACAGCGCCTATAGCGGGCGATAATGTTAGCGGATCAATCCTCATCAACGCTACTATAACCGATGGAGCTTCAGGAGTAGACGCTTCAAAAGTATTCTACTGGCTAGAAAACTCAACAGGAAACCAAACCGCTTGGACGAGCATGAGCAATAACACCTATAATCACTTCAATGCAACTTTCAATACTTCAACTTTAGCAGATAGTTTTTACAATGTAACTATAAATGCTTCAGATATTGCTGGAAACCAAAACGCTACAGAAAAAGTCCAAATAAGAATTGACAACACTATTCCAGTTGTGACTCTCACCATACCAATAGATGACTCTTGGGACTCTGATGGCAACATAACCTTCAATTGCAGTGCTACTGCTGGCGAATTAACGTCGATAACTTTATATCACAACACAAGTGGAGCTTTCCAACAAAACCAAACTAACTCTGTAACCGGAGCTTCAAATCAGACCTCTTTCTCAGTAAATAACACGCAGGACGGTACATACATCTGGAATTGCAAAGCTAACAACACACTTCCTATCTCTCGCTTTGCAGCAAGTAACTTCACAATCCACGTTGACCTAGATTCTAGCGTGGATGACAGTTCTACAGTAACTAATTCAACTCTTACTAATTCAACTGTTCAGAATAACGCCACCGTCTCAGATTCCACTGTAAACGAATCTACTATTGATAACTCTACTATTACTAACTCAACGATAATTGATTCTATAATCAACCAATCTATTATTGATAATTCAACAGTTATTAGCTCGAACATAACAAATTCTAATGTAACAGATTCAACAATAACTAATTCAACTATTATTAATTCTACAGTTGATAATTCTAATATTACTCGCTCTTATATCTTGAATTCAACTATCAACGGATCAAATATAATCGATTCGAACATAACAGACTCGACAGTAACTGATTCAAACGTGACTAATTCAAATGTCAGCGCTAATTCGAATGTTTCTAACTCAGACGTACAAAATTCTGAAATATCAAACTGCATAGTAATCAATTCAACTGTAATCAATTCAACAAAAATAAATTGCACTCTAATCAATGTTATCCAAATAGGAAGTACAGTAACAAACTCCTACGAAATAGATAGCAATGTAACAAATTCTACGATTGATAATTCGAGTGTTTCTAGCTCTACTTTGACTGATTCTACCGCAACGGATTCGAATGTAAGCACTGCGGTAGCAATTAATGCAACTTTTATTAGCAGCAATGTTACTGACGCAATAATTAACAATTGTACGATTAATCTAACAACAATCGATACAGCAACCACGACAATAGAAGATAGTATTCTCTTCCAAGCTAATATTACAAACAATATACTCACTTCTGGAAATCTAACTTACCAAGGCACGGTTTACTCTGCACCACCTCCAGTAGATCTAGCTAGCATTTTTGTGCCAGCAGGAACTATATCCATCAATTTAGTATCTCCCGCAGGTCTATCTGAAAGCGAATCCTCAAGTGTAATATTTAGCTATACTGTTAGTAGCTCTCAAAATGTAGCTAGTTGCTCGCTAATCTTCAATGATCAAGTTGATCAAACTGATACAAGTATAACTGCTGGCGCAACACAAACTTTTGCTAAATTCGGACTCAGCGCAAAATATTACCTTTGGAGTATAAACTGTACCGACGCACTAGGTAATCAAAATGCTTCAGAAACGAGAGGTTTCACTGTTCCTGAAATAATTACTTCGACGGGCGGAGGAGGAGGATATAGTCCGGTCGTGGCTATAGTGAGTGAGTCGTTTGAAGCAGTGCCTGCAGCTAGACGAACTTTGTTCGAGATTGAAGATGAGAATATTGCAGCAAGAGAGATTGAGTTTACTCTAAATAAAGATGTATCTGAAGTTGAAATATTAATATCTTCATTAAGTTCAGTGCCAAGTAATATTCCTGCTCCCGAAGGATTGGTCTATCAATATCTGGAAATTCACGCTCCGGAGCTCAGCAGAGATAATCTTAAAGATGCAACAATGTCTTTTGTAGTTCCTGTTAGCTGGATTAAGGATAATAATATCAATAAAGAATCTATAAGATTGGAAAGATATTCTGGTGGAAGATGGACTGCCCTCGAAACTCAGTTAATTGCAGATACTGAATTAATTATAACTCTGGACTCGAAGGTTCCTGGATTTAGTTACTTCGCCATAACTGGGAAGACTAAAGAAGTTCTACCCGACAAAAGAGAACCAGTTAGAGAAGACTATTTCGAGGTGCCAGTTGAGTCCAAACAAAATCGATCGGATTATATCTCAATAATATTAGCGCTTGGTATTTTTGTAATAATTGCTCTGTTTTTTACTATGAGATATAAACAGAGACCGTCTAGAGCTAAGACGGTTCATAAGCCTGCTGTTGCGAAGGATGTTCCGAAACGTATAACTGCTCGGAATACTAAAGAAGAAAATAAATCTAAAGAGCATTTAAATTGGGGATATGAGAAATAAGTTATAGCTCTTTCTCTACCGCCGCTAAGTTTCCGTCAGCTAGCAAATTGAATATTAATTCTGCTCGCTCTCTATTATCTGTTTTTAGGTTCTTAATCAGCAGATCTAGTCCTAATTGATCGATAGATAGTTTATTAGACTTCAGATCGGCGAGAAGTTTGACTTTTTCGCTTAACTTCGAGGAAGACACATCTGATTTATCTACCTTGACTATTGCGTTGTCTTCGAATCGTTTTATGATTGATTTGAAAGTTAGATCCGTTGGGAGAAATCCTTCTAGCTCGCCTTTCAATTTGAATCGGTACATCGGCTTGAGTCCCGGAGTTTTATACTGCAGAGATTTGTTTAGGAATTCTACGATCTCAGTCATTATTTCAGACGGCTTTTTCTTGCTAATATCAAGTTTAATAAATTGAAAGTCTCTTATTCCGTCTAATTCTCTGAAAGTAATATGCATCTCCGCGCCGAATTCCAGAATATAAATTCCCTTGCGGATTTTAGCTTCGTTTGCTCTTAATTGAGTGCGTACTGTAGAACCTGGAATCAGAATTGGTGTGTTAAACGCTGGATGCTTGTCTTCCACTCGCCAATGTATGTGTCCCAGGAGGAAAGCATCGAATCCATTTGGCAGATCTGCGAAACTCAGCGCACCAGGATTTGGAATTAGTTCTTTGAAATCTTGATGTATCATTAAGAGGTTTTTAGCTTGTGGAAATGGCTGAGGTGACCAGCTAGTCATTGCATCCCGAGCGTAGGCTTCTGGAACTCCCGATAGGCCGTGGATTCCTAGCTTTCTCCCGCCCAGATCGAGCATAATCGACTCAGCGTGCAAGTAATAGATTAGATTAGCGCTGGTTAGCGTCTGCACAGGATTGACGGAATAAGCGCTCCGCCGCTCATGCGTTCCGTAGATACCAATAATCGCGGGAATTGTTCCCGCCTGAATCTCTTCTTTCTTATTTTTAATTCTGCTTAGAATTTTAACCGGCTTCATAGCTTTGTTAAGTTTAGTAAACATCTCAATCGCAGGTGCTAGTACTTCTGGCTTTGGAATTTTATCATGAAATATGTCTCCGAGCAATAGAATTACGTCCGGCTTTTCATTGAGAGCTTTCTGAAAGGCTTCTCTAGCATTGCGAAAGCTATCCTCGCCTCGTTCAGTTCCCCAAGCAAAGCCGAGATGTAGATCTGCTATTACTGCAAGTTTCATAGAATTAAAAGAAGCAGCGGAGTTTAAAATGATTTATTAGTTCTGGCACACTGTTTGCATAGCTTAAACGTCCGTACCTTAGTTTTATCGTGAATAACAATCCCAATTAGTTCAGCTTTTGCTTTGCATTTAGCGCATTTGTCTTCCTTGTTTGTCTCATTGATTAGCTTGTGGACTAGCAGCGGAACTTCTTTTTTATGCAAATAAATAAATTCCGGATGAGCTTCTGTCTTGCCGTGATATACTTTTACCATTATATTCTCAAATTACCTCCTGGCATTTGCGGCATCTGAGCAGGCATTTGCGGCATTGCTGGCTCAGCGAGTCCTTTATCAAGGTCTTTGAAGTCAGGCATGTCCTTGCCTACATCTGGCATGTCAGATTCATCATAAGTCTTTGGGTTAGGTGTGTATTTGTCTATGACCTCGATGAGTATATAGAATATTGGGAAGAGGACAAGTATTGCGAGTATGGCTTCCACTGTCGGCGCCACAGCGCCGTAGATTATCGGCGTGAACATAATCGCTAGATAGCTGACTTCTCGTATCCTTCCAATATATTTCGTTATCTTCTTGACCTGTATTCCAGATACAATAATTACCAATCCGTACATAATGAAAAATACCGCTCCTCCGACCTTAGCGAAGAACATCCAATCTAGAGCTATCTCTCCAGCGTCCAGGAAGCGGATAGTTACTCTGCTCCAGTCTGCGCCGATCCAGAGCGCTACCATTCCGTTAGAAATGGCATTGCCTAGCGAAGTTCCCTTCTTTTCTTGGTATATTTCTGTAAATATCCAGACAAAGTAGATCGGAAGAATAATCCACAGCATGTCGAGGTTCTTAAACGGAGCTAGCCATAGCTTTCCCCATGTTGTTAATAGCAGACCGAAATAGCTGAATGGATCCATGCGAGAAGTAGTCGCTAGTTAGTTTTATATGTTAGCTAGAACTGGGGAGTGCTAACTATATTTGGAGTATAGTAATCTTTTTATAATTTATCTGGGCAATAACTAAACTATGGATGTCTTTAGATATATTGTTAATGTGTATGCTAGTTCTTTTGATGTTTCCCATCGGCGAACACAAGCTCAGACGAGAATATATATCCCCGGACAATTACTTCTTGGTTATCGTGCGGAAGGTCAGTTTGATTTTGTTGAAGTTGATAGGGCTTCCCTTGAAGCTGAGCTGGACAAACCTGGATTAAAAGCTGCAACTCCGATTGATCTGCCTAAAGAGGAAGTAGATGCGCTAGTCTCTGCTAGTAAGATCTATATCGCAGCTCAAAGAACATTGACAGATCTTACGCGAGAACTGGAAAAGTAGTATACTTCTGATTTTCTTCACCAAAACCAATATAAGTCAAATTTAAAAATTTGCCAATAGATTTTCCTTCGGAAAATATATAAATCCGCATGTTGATGTGTTCTTATGGGTCTGAAATATAAAAAAGAGCAAAACTTCTCAGAATGGTACTCAGAAGTTATTCAGAAAGCTGAGCTAGCGGACTTAAGATATAACGTTAAGGGTTTCTTAGTGCATAGATGGTGGTCTGTGGATATTATGAAGCGGATGTATGAAGCTTATCGAAAGGAGCTGGACAGAACTGGACACAAGGAGACGTGGTATCCAGCACTAATTCCTGAGTCTAATTTAAAGAAGGAATCCGAGCACGCAAAGGGTTTCAGAGCAGAAGTTTTCTGGGTTGAGCGAGCTGGGTCTAGCAAGAAAAAGCTCGAGGAGCCACTAGTAATGCGACCTACTTCTGAGACAGCTATGTACACAATGTATTCGAAGTGGATCAGATCTTGGAGAGACTTGCCTTTCAAGCGCTATCAGGGCTGCAATGTCTGGCGCTACGAATCACAAACTCGGCCGTTCTTACGTGGCAGAGAGTTTCATTGGCTTGAAGCTCACAACGTATTTGCAACCAAGAAAGAAGCAGAAGCTCAAGTTAATCAAGATATGCAGATAACTGAAACAGTAATGCATAAGCAATTCGGCATACCTTTCATCTTCTTCCGAAGACCGCGATGGGATACGTTCCCCGGTGCAGAATGGACCTACGCAGCAGATACTGTAGGCTTAGATGGCAAATCCTTGCAGCAACCTTCGACGCACATGCTCGGTCAGAACTTCTCGAGAGCATTTGATATAAAATTCATAGATAAGAACGAGAAAGAGGCGTACGGCTGGCAGACTTGCTACGGTCCATGCATCTGGCGAATGATTGCTTCAATTATTTCGCTACACGGAGACAATAAGGGATTAGTTCTTCCATTTAATCTAGCCCCGTATCAAATTGTTATAATTCCAATTCTGCAAAAGGGAAAGACTGCTCAGATCAAGAAAGCTTGCAAAGATCTTACTAAGAAGCTTGAGAAAGAGAATTACCGAGTTTACTTTGATGATCGCGAGGAAATGTCGCCGGGTTCGAAATTCTATGAGTGGGAGATCCGCGGAGTACCTCTCCGGGTTGAGTTGGGACCGCGGGATTTAGCAAATAAGCAAGTTATGTGCGTGGCTCGCCATAATAGCAAGAAGACTGCGGTGAAGCTGTCCGAAGTAGTTAAGTTCGTCAAGAAGCTTGAACCAACTGTCCTGAATTTCTTAACAAAGCAAGCTGATGAATTGCTCAAAGAAAATACCCGATCAGCAAAAACCTTTAGTGATCTAAAGAAGGAGCTAAAGAAGGGCGGATTTGTGCGAGTTAACTGGTGCTCTGTTCGAGAAGATGGTGAATCCTGTGCAGAAAGAGTTGAGAAAGATTTCTCCGCTAAAGTTCGCGGTCTAAGAGTTGATAGAAAGGAGAAGCCAACAGGAAAATGCATAGTCTGCGGGCAGAAAGCTGATGAAGTTGTTTATATTGCTAGGCAATATTGAGATAGTGCAGTATATTTATTTTTTGAATTAAACTCCCGAGCATTAGAGTAGATAGATTTTCCCTTAGAAATAGGATGATTAAATTTCATAAAGTTTAAGAATGGCTTTCTCACAACAGTATTATTTGATTATATTATGTGAATAAAATGAATAAAGAAATACAAGTATTGAATAAATGGGCTGAAATATACTCTGAAAAGATGAGGGAGGTGCATGCTGAGATTAGCAAGGTAATTGTTGGTCAGGAGAAAATTATTGAAAAATTGCTTATCGCTCTTATTTCTGATGGACATGTTCTTGTTGAGGGTGTGCCAGGTCTTGCTAAGACATTGATGATTCGGACGCTATCCAAGTGCTTGACTTGCGGTTTTGTGAGATTGCAGTTTACACCAGATTTGCTGCCGGCAGATATTACTGGGACAAAAATTTATAATCACAAAGACATTTCTTTTAAGACAGTCAAGGGGCCGATTTTTACGAATTTTGTTCTTGCAGACGAGATTAATCGGGCGCCGCCAAAAGTGCAATCAGCGCTTCTCGAAGCAATGCAAGAAAAACAAGTAAGTATTCAGGGAGATACTATTCCAATAAGAAAACCCTTTATGGTGCTTGCGACACAGAATCCCATTGAGAGCGAAGGAACTTATAACCTCCCTGAAGCGCAGGTTGATAGGTTTATGTTCAAAATCCTTATAGATTATCCAACAAAAGAGAATGAAATAGAAATTATCAAGAGATTTACGGAAGGTTTATCGCATTCTGTTTCGAAATTGCTTTCTTCAGAGCAAATTCTGGAAATGCAGCAATTCAATCAAAGAATTTATGCTGATGGGAAAATCAAGGAGTATGTTGCGGAGATTGTAGATGCTAGCAGACACCCTGAAAGATATGGTCTTGATATTAATGGATATATTGAATATGGTGCTTCTCCCAGAGCTTCGTTATGGTTGATTTTAGCTGCAAAAGCTCACGCGATGATAAATGGCAGAGGTTATGTAAAACCTGAGGACGTTAAGGCAATTGCGTACGATGTATTGAGACATAGAATATTATTGACCTATGAAGCTGAGGCAGAGCAGAAGACTAGCGATGAAATTATCCAGAAAATATTAGAAAAAATAAAGGTTCCATAGCTAGACAGTAAAATTAACTGGATTATAGGAGCGGCTAGTAAGATTAGCTAATAAGCAGGCAACAAGTTAAGATACTAATACTAAAATGCCCGAAACAAAAGAGATTATTAAACAGGTTAAGAAAATCGAGATTGTTACTCGAAATCTAGTTGATGGTCTTATTGCTGGAAGTTATCATTCAATATTTAAGGGACAAGGAATTGAATTTTCTGAGATACGAGATTATCGGCCCGGAGATGATATTCGGGCTATCGATTGGAAAGTTACAGCTCGTTTTGATCATCCCTTTGTTAAGGAATTCATTGAAGAGCGAGATTTGAGAGTTTATTTTGTTTTTGATTATTCTGCTTCGAGTAGTTTTGGAAATCTCGTTGAGAAGCGCAGGAAAGCTATCGAACTCACTGCTACTTTGATGTTTTCAGCAATGAGGAATAATGATAAAGTAGGCATATTTATATTCACAGAAGACATTGAGAAGTTTATCCCTGCTAGAAAAGGCAGGAGACATATTCTAAAACTGATTAGCACATTAGTTTCTCATCAACCCGAGAATAAAAAGACAAATCTGAAAAAAGCGCTGTCTTATGTTGCTAATATTGTTAAAAAGCGGAGTATTATTTTTATTGTGTCTGATTTTTATGATCAAGATTTTGCGAAGCAATTAAAGATTTTGAAAAATCGGCATGATGTTATTGCCATAAAAGTTAATGATAACCGTGAAGCCAATCTCCCGGATGTGGGGCTGATTCAGTTAGAAGATGAAGAAACCGGAGAACAAATATTAGTAGATACCTCAGATGAAGCATTCCGAAGTAATTATTCCAATATTGTGAGCAAAGAAGAAAGGAGATTAAATCATATATTTAAGCGACATAAGGTCGATACCGTAAATATTATTACTGATGAGCCTTACGAGTACCCTCTGCGGAAATTCTTCAAGACAAGACAGAAGCGGGTAATGAGATAATGGCGGGATTTGAAACTGTTTGGGTTTTAGTATTTTTAGTAGTTATTCCAGCACTATATTATGTATATAAACGTGTTATCAAGAAAAAAAAGAAAGCCGCTATCAAGTTTAGTAATATTGGATTTATCAAATCTGCGTTAGGTAACAAGAGGTCAAAACGGAACGAAATGATGTTCTATTTAGCACTGCTAGTAATTGCGTTGATGATTATTGGCTTTGCTAACCCACATGTCCCATTAAAGCAGACAAAGCAAGGTGTTAATGTGGTTCTGGTACTTGATGTTTCGGGGAGTATGTTGGCGGAAGACTATAAGCCGACAAGATTAGAAGCTGCAAAAAGATCAGCGGAAATTCTACTGAAGTCATTGAAGGAAAAGGATCATGCTGGAATAGTAGTTTTTGAATCTGGCGCGACAACTGCAGCTTATCTAAGTCCATATAAAGATAAAGTTATCGAAAAGTTGAGATCTATTGCGCCAAAAGAAGGGAGGACTGCTATTGGTGATGGGTTGTCTCTTGGTGTGGATATGGCTACGTCGATACCTAACAAAAAGAAAGTTGTTATTTTGCTTTCTGATGGAGTTAATAATGCGGGAGTAATCTCGCCAGAGGAAGCTGTGGCATTTGCAAAAACAAATAATATTCAAGTTTATACTATTGGGTTAGGTTCAGAAGGAAAAGTGATTCTGGGTTATGACTGGTTTGGAAACCCGCAGTACGCAGAGCTAGATGAAGCAACTCTACAAGCAATTGCAAAAGAAACCGGCGGGGATTATTTCAAGTCAGTAGATGATAAAACCCTTGATGAGATTTATAAGAATATCAGCCAAGATATCAAACGAGAAAAAGAAGAAACAAATATTAAAGATTGGTTATTTTTGGCAGCGCTGATTACTTTCTTAGTTTATTTGTATTTAAGATATGGCGGGAAGAGAGTAATACAATGAGAAAATGGATCTTCATTATATTAGTCTTGCTAGTAATTCCCGCAGCTACAGCTTCGTTTTTTAATCCGGAGGACTTGACTTTTTCGCTAGCTCAAGAAGAATATTATTTTAAGGTTGGAGAAAATGCAATCCTACCCTTGACTGTCGAGAATACTTATCCTGACGCAATCAATGGTTTGCTAACTTATACTCTTGCTCAATCTGCTAATCAAGGCAATGTCCAGTATTCTAATTCTAATACGCAATCACTAACTTTTTCAATAGACGCCGGAGAGAAGGACATACCTATGAGTTTCGAGACGTCTAATACTCCCGTAACGTTATCTGTAGATCTAAAGTTCTCTTATATCTATAAAGACAAACCACGAGAAGTAGTGCTTGACAGCTTGAAAATCCATTTTGTAAGCGATGAATCTCAAAAGAATAACCAGCAGAATGAACGGAGCAGTTCTTCTCAAAAAGCCCCTGCACAGCAAGAAAATACTCCGCAGCCGCAAAGTCAACAGCAAGTATTGCAAAATAATCAGATGCCTCAAGATAGTTCTGCGCTAAAGCAGCAGATGCAAAAGCAAATACAAGAGCAACAGCAAATGAAAGAAGCGTTTCAAAAACAAGTGTCACAAACTCCAGAGTTTCAGAAAGAGCATCAGGATCTGATGGATAAGGGATATGAGCTTACGAACGCAAATACAAATCCTTCCTCAGAAAACACCGGAGATTTTGAATTGGATTATGAAAATCCTGCTGGAGAACAAGCATCGCTGAAAGGAAAAATGCAGGACGGAGAAATGCAAGAATTATTCAAGGACACGCCAGAAGAGCGACAGAAAATGCTCGAACACCTTCAACAGAACAAACGATTCCAAAAATATGAGCAGCGACTGCAGGATCAGGGATTTGAGCAGCAAGATGTTGAACTCTCGCAAGAGCAGAACAAGACAAGCGTCCAAGTGAATTATTTGAATCAGAACAATGAAACTGCGTCAATAAAAGCCGATATTGTGAATAATACTGCGAAAAATGTTGAATTAATAAATCCGGCGAAGGACGAAAGAAATAAGGCTATCTATTTAGGGATAGCATTGTTATTTATTGCAGCGGCAAGCATTCTCGGATACGTTGCATATAATAAATTTATCAAAAAGCCCAAACGAAAGCAGCAAGTTATTGAAAAAGCAGTAGTTGAAACGCCATTTGATTATAGATCTAAGGCGCTTTCCTTGCTTGAAAAAGCTAAAAAATTATTTGAACGAAGCGAGCACAAGAATGCTTATGGAAAAGCTGGACAAGCGTTGAGACTTTACCTAAGCTACGGAAATAATTTGAAAAAAGAAATAACTAATGATGAGATTATAGCACATCTTCGGAAGCATAAAAAACAGTTCAGAAACGCGAAAGAGTGCTTTGATTTATGCTCACTCGTAGCATTTGCTAAATACCGAGCAAATAAGAAAGATTTTGATAAAATTATAAGTTACGCAAAGAAAGTTATTGTGAATAAATAACTCTAGCTCCGCTCCGAGATTCTTGCGGATTTAAAAAGCTTGTGAAGCAGCACTCTTATTTGTCCTTAATAATGTATTAAAAAGTAGATATTTATATGTTTTTAGGAGGTCAATAAGATGAAAAAAATAACAATACTAGGTCTGCTTGCGCTGATGGTTGTTGGAATGTTCTTTTCGACAAGTCTTGTAAGTGCTTACAGAGGAGATTATACTGCCAAGGGTCCAGATTACACTGAAGAGAGACATGAAGCAATGGAAACTGCATTTGAATCATTAGATTATGCTACATGGCGCGAATTAATGACTGCGAATGGAAGAAACCCTCGAGTTGTGGAAGTCGTAACAGAAAGCAATTTCGAAACCTTTGTCCGAGCTCATGAAGCAGGACAAAACGGAGACACAGAAACTGCTTCAGCACTAAGAGCTGAACTCGGCTTAAACAAGGGCAATGGTCCAAGAGATGGAACCGGCCACGGCAAGATGGGTCAAGGCAATGGACAGGGAATGCAGTACAATAAGCACATAAACTTAGATAATTGAGATTGCGACAACTACTGCCGAAGATAATTAATGGAAGGTAATAGCCTTCCTAGTTTTTTGTTTTTTAATAGCATTTATATAATCTTACGAAGATAAGGTATTAATCTAGTCCAAAAGATTCGATAAATCCAGTTATAATCTTATATTTATTGATGTACTCGAAGCCTTTATCCTTTAAGGAATAAGTCCGCCCTTTTGCAGATTTAGTCTCAGTAATGAATTGTTTCTTAATCAGGTCTTTGAGATAATCCTCTAACATTTGGTGAGAGAGATTAGCTTTGTACATAATATGAGTAGGTTTTATCTTGCTATTCTTGTTCTGAATAGCTTTAAGTATATCATAAATGACTTCCAATCGCTCTCTTTTTCCCATTACATTGCGCGAGAATGTCCGCTACAGAAGCGGCGATGTGATCCGCGAATTACCCCTCGCATTAATAATTCGCGTTATTGTTATTTTTTCTTATTTATCAAACCTAGGCTAATTAGAATACAAGAGTATGCAACTAGCTCAAGGGATCGGGCAGCTATAAAGAACAATCTCTGGCGCAGGGAGATTGCGAATTGAATATTGCTCATAAAGAGGAAAATGAATGCAAGTAATATGAGCAAAGATTGCAAATTCTTATGTTTAGTGTAATTCGTATAATAGAAATAAGATATGAAAAGCAGTAGTACTAACGCAGTGATGTGAAATATGCGTAGTGCTTGCTGTGTAATTATTATTGGTAAAATTACAACTCCAAGAAGTAATGCTAGGATTCGAGTTTTATTTGTTTTCAGAGTCATGTAAGTTAGTAGTACAAGTCCAATCGCGAAGAAGATCGTATAGAAGTAAGCAGATAATATTTTGAGCGGAAATACGGCTTCGCGCCTCGCTAATCTGCTAATAAGCTCTCCAATACGATAGCGTATGATAAAATTAAAGATCGTCTGTATGATATATGCAACTGAAATTGATAGAAACGCTCCGCTGAATAGTGCTAGCCCTTTCTGAGAAGTTAGTTTGTATAATCGGTATGCGTATGCGCTTACTAATGCGGTAACTATTGCAAAAGCTAAACTAAATATCACGTCGAAGCGAATAAATCCCGTTGGAATGATATATCCATCCATGTATATCGATTTATGTTTTAATTTATAAGGTTTGTGAAAGAATACTCTTATTAATGTTTAACTTTCTTTATAAACGGGAGAGTATATTTTAACTTGAGGCTAAAATGAAAACTAAAACATTAGGAATTTTTGCATTAGTTGCTGTTGGATTGCTATTAACTGCCGGAATTGTTTCTGCTGGCGGATTCTCTGAAGCCAGAGCTAAGTTTGCACATAAGGGAATGATGCTATGGAAGGATAAAGCAGTTTGGGAAGCAGTAGAAGATAATGATTACGAAGCGTGGAAAGCCGCAGTCGGCGAGCAAGTAAACGAAGAGAAGTTCAATCACATGCGAGAGAAGTTTCAGGCTAAAGCAGAGTATAAAGCAGCAATGGAGCCAGTTCACGCAGCTATTGAAGCTGGCGACTATGAAGCATGGAAAGCTGCAACTGCTAATCTTGAGAAACCCAGCAAGTTTGCAGACAAGATAACTGAGGAGAACTTTGATACGCTAATTAAGCTTCACGAAGCTAAGCAAAACAAGGACTTTGAGACAGCTAAAGAATTGATGAATGAGCTAGGCGTAGATTACGGTAAGAAGTTTGAAGGAAGAATGCACAAGATGCATGCTCGCTGAAGCGAGTAGATCTTTTCTTTTTATTCTGAACACCCATGAGTGCATTAATTGAATTGAACAATGTATGGAAGACGTACCTAATGGGTAAAGTCGAGTTGACTGTATTGAAAAATGTAGATTTGCAGATAAAAAAAGGCGAGTTTGTAGCAATTACTGGTCCAAGCGGTAGCGGTAAGAGTACAATTATGCATATTCTCGGAGCGCTAGATAAGCCATCAAAAGGCAGTGTGAGAATTAATAAACGAAATATCGCTGAACTTAACG